>JAFXWB010000065.1 GCA_017534425.1 Bacilli bacterium | reverse complement strand
AATTGTTGTCTTTCAAAATCAAAATGTGTTGCTAAACTTTTGATAGTATATAATACTAACTAATATGCGAATCCTACTTGTTTCACAGTATTATTATCCAGAAAGATTTTCAGTTACTGATATAGCTGAAACACTTGTTAAGCTAGGTCACGAAGTAACTGTTTTAACTGGTAGACCAAACTATGGATATCAATGTATTTTAGAAGATTATAAACATGTAAAATACGAAGAAATTAATGGTGTTAAAATTCACCGTGTTTCGGTTGTTCCTAGAAAATATTCTAGAATTTCAATTATTCGTAACTATCTGTCTTTCCATAGAACAGGTAAAAGATTTGTTAGACATTTTAAGGAAGAATTTGATGTAGTTTTATCTATTTCTCTTTCTCCAGTTATTTCAATTTCTCCTGCCTTGCTCTTTGCTAAAAAGCACAACGTTCCTTGTGTTCTTTATTGTCAGGATTTGTGGCCAGAATCAACTCTTGTTACTCACGCGGTAAAGAAGAATTCTTTAATGTATAAGATTCTTTATAAATGGAGCAAGTCAATTTATGAAAGGTGTGACAGAATTGTTATTTCGTCCCCGTCATTTAAAGAATATTTTGAGAAAGAACTAAATATAAAAGACAAAGTTTTTAATGTTGTTAATCAACCAATTTTAAATTCCACCAAACACTCTGAACCAATTGTTTATCAAAACAAACATAATTTAGTGTACGCTGGAAACATTGGAAAAATTCAACTCACTGATTTACTTGTTGAAGCAATGAAATTTGTAAAAACTCCAGAAATAAAACTTCATCTAATGGGAATGGGGAGCGAGCTTGCTCAAATCAAAGAAAAAATAGAGAAAGATAATTTACAAGATAAGGTTATTTATGAGGGCGCTTTCCCGATTGAAAAAGCAGAAGCTTATTACATAAACGCAGACGCATTAGTTGTTTCTTTAAAGAATGAAGGTTATGTTGGAAGAACAATTCCAAACAAGGCAATTCAATATATGAAGTATGGCAGACCATTGCTTGTTGTAGCTGGTGGAGATTCACGTGAAATACTTTCAAAGGCCAAAGGTTCAGTATTTGCATCTGAAGACCCAAAAGATATTGCGAGAGCTATTGATGAGCTTTGTCAGCTAAAAGAAAAAGACCTTTATGGTCTTAATAATAAAAAATATTTTGAAGAAAATTTTACAACTGAAAAATTAACTCAGTTGTTGGTGGACGAATTAACTTCCGCTAAAAAGTGACCGATAGATTCTGCTTGAATATTTAAGCCGTAGAACTCAAAGACCTTACGTCTAGCAGTTGCGGCTTTTTTCAAATATTGCTCCTGATTTGGAACTTCATAATGCTCTAATGCGTATTTCATATCTTCAACGCTATTGCCTTCAATCCAGGTGATATCATCCTTAAAAGTAGAAAAAAGTTTAGGAAATTTCGTGGAAATTACAGGAGTTCCGATTGAAAGATACTCTAAAAGTTTGGATGGAACTGACTCGTTGTCCATCTTTGGATCAAGTGGCCTTGGATTGATATTTGCAATTGAATTTCGCATGTACGCGATATTCTTTTCTTTAGATAATTGAGAAAGGTAAAGAATCCTATAATCGTCTTCTGCCATTTGCTCAATATATTCTGCGAGTGGGCCGGAACCCGCTAAAACGAGTTTGTATTTTACATTTGATTTATGGAATGCGTCGACTAAAGTTTTGACTCCATATCTTTCGTAAAGTGAACCACCAAAATAGAAGTAATTAAAGATTGGATCTTTCTTGCCTTCGCTTTCTTCGCAAACAAGTCCTTCAAAAACATATGATGGTGCTGATGAGTTATAAACTTCAACTAGACCATTTGTTAATGAAAGATAACCATCTAGATTTGATGCTTGTTCAACAAGATATTTTTTAACAAAAGGGCTGCCTGAAGAGAGGTTGAATGGATTGTCAGTTAACATTCCGATAATTTTTGTCTCATAAAGTTTTGCAACCTTCTTAGCTGCTTTTAATAAGTTAAGGCGTAGTGTGTCAGTAATAATTATGAAATCATCTGACATAAAGTCATCAATTGCTTGTTTAGCAGTTTTTATAATAACCGACTTCTCTTTGAGAAGTTTAAACGCTTTATCACATCTATTGGTTGTGTAATAAAACTTTATTTTGCCATCAGAAACAGTGTCGCCTTCTAGGTAATTCTTTCTAAACATACCTTTAACAAGCGGTCTATGTGAGACTACTGAAACATTATTATTGATGGCTAAAGCCTTAATTAGTTTGTAATAGAAATTTTGATTTGAAGGGTTTGGTTTAATTTTTGCTTGTTCCTGGTATAAAGCAAAATCTTGTTCCTTCATCGCGTTAGAAAAGATAAGGATGTTCATTATTTCATAACCTCCTCAATCATTTCGATATGACGCTCGGTCATAGTTTCTATGGTGTTTGCTTTTGCTGTTTTTATACATTCATTGAAGAAGTCGCTGTTTAAGACTTGCTCAACTGCTTTTTTGAATTCTTCTCCCACCAGGGATTCAAGTAAGAAACCATTTTCTCCATTTTTGATAAGTTTAACCGCGGAGTTAACTTTATTGGTGGAGATGACAGGAAGTCCTTGTGAGAATGCTTCGTTGATAACGTGACCATAGATATCTTCTTTGGATGGGAAAAGGAAACAATCTGCAGCGCGGAAATACTTGAACATTTTTTCCCTTGGAAGGAAGCCAGTTAAGACAACGTTTTTAATGTTATCGGTTTTAATTAAATTTTCGATTTCTTTACGCTGTTTTCCATCTCCCATTAAGAAAAGTCCGTAATTTTCTGGGTATTTTTCCCATTCTTTAATTAGAGAAATGTAATTTTTACGAGCAATTAATTGACCAGAGGAAACAAAAACTTTATCAAATTTAATTCCGAGTTCTTCTCTTAAAGTGGGTTTATCTGGCTTTGTGTAATTAATCTCTTTTTCATAAATAGTAGAGTATGGATAGTTATAAATCACCTTTGAGTTGGCTCCATAATAAACAAGATATTTATTGCTCTCCTCATCCGGGGAGAAATAAGCATTGGCCCTAGAGATATAGTGGTGTTTTATCTTTTTCTTCAGCCACGATTCTTTCTTAATGGTTCCGCCGTTTATGTATAAAACATATGGAGCATGCCATTTTTTCATCCAGTCTATTGCTCTCATTTCAGCCCAATGAGAATAACCGTTCATAATAATGAGATCATATTCATTGTATTGAAGATGTCTTCTTACTCCGCTAGAGATTAAACCTTCTCTACCGACTTTAATTCCGTGAATTTTATGAGTAGTAAAATTATATTTTTCTTCGAAATAGAACCCTTTACTTCTGTCGCTCGCTGAGTTTCTTTCAAAAATTACATGAAGATCAAAATATTTAGATAGTTCGTTAAACAATCTAACTTTATAAGGGGCGGGATGATTGAATACAATTAGGACTTTCTTCATAGACCAAATACTATTATATATTGGTATTCGGTCTAAATCATAGATATAATTATGGCGATGAAAACTTGGAATGATTTCTTTGAAATAGTAAAACAAAAAGATTACTGTTTAAAACTGAAATCTTTTTTGGACAAGGAATATGCTACAAAAACCATTTATCCTCCGCGAAATTTAATTTTCAATGCATTCAAAATGACTCCATTAAATGAAGTCAAAGTCGTTATCATTGGACAAGACCCATATCATGAAGAAGGACAAGCGATGGGATTATGCTTTTCTGTTCCAAACACATGTAAAATCCCACCTTCATTAATTAATATTTTCAAAGAGATTGAGCTTGAATTTAACAAGCCAGTTATGAAGCTTGGCGACCTCACTTATTTATGCAAACAAGGAGTGTTTTTACTCAACACAATTTTGACAGTTGTTGAGCACAGACCAATGTCTCACAACATACCTGAATATTCTGAATTTATGCGGGATTTACTGGGGTTTTTAGATAATTTAGACCAACCAATGGTGTTCATGCTTTGGGGTGGCCCAGCGAAAAAATACGAGAAATATATTACTAACAAAAATCACTTTATAATTAAAAGAACACACCCATCTCCATTAGGCGCAAATCAAGGCGGATGGTTTAATATGGATACATTCAAAAGTTGTAACGAATTTTTACTACACAAAAACGTTAAACCTATTGAATGGTGGAACAATTAAAACTATACTTTAATCACGGGAGCTGAGTAGTCTCGGCTGAGAATGTTTCAAATCAGAAACTAAACCGAACCTGATCTAGGTAATGCTAGCGGAGGTAATTTTTTACATTAATCCGCCAGCGAAAGGCGGATTTTATTTATGGAGAAGAAAGAAAAATCATTCTTTGTAATAGTCGGTAACATTGTTAAAAAGTATGCCTGGCTAATTGCAATCTGTGCAGCCGTACTTGCGTTGGTATTCTTGTTCCTTCCAATACTTAAGTACGAAATCAGAGAGGCGGTTTATGATATTGCCACTGATGAAAGAATATCTAAAACAGACCATGTCTATGGTGCTAATTTAATTTGGTTTTTAACTAGTGGTCACAAATATACTTTTGCGGTTTATACCACAATTGGTTTTATTGCTTTAGGTATTGTTTTTACTGCACTTCACAAATTCAACAAAGATTTCTTAACAGTTGCAGGTATTTTATTCTTGCTTGCTGTTTGTATGTTCCTTTTATCAAAAGAATATTTCAATGCAGACGAAGATGCGATTATGGCGAACGCTCACATTGTTGGAGCGGATTATGATGAAGCAACACAATATTTCTATGCTTCATTCCATGGTTCTGAATTATCTTGGGGCACAAATTTAGGAGTCTTTTTCTGTGCTGAAGCATTTGCGTTAACAACGCTATCTAATCAAAGTTCAACAACCAAACAAATTGCAGAAGAAGGTGTTTTACTAGCAATGGCGTTTGTTCTTAACTTAATAAAAATTCCAATTGGACCAACTGGTGGATCAATAAACTTCCAAATGCTCCCTCTCATGATAATTGCATTACGTCATGGACCAGCTCATGGATTTATCGCCGGCGGTATTGTTTATGGTTTACTTACATGTTTAACTGACGGCTATGGTTTTGCATGTTATCCATTTGATTACCTTATTGGTTTTGGTTCAGTCGCAGTAATGGGACTATTTAGAAAACTTATCTTTAGTAAGAATCAAGAAACCTACAATTTCAAAGGTTTACTCTTCATCTTTATTGCCGGTGTCTTATCCACATTTGTGAGATATATAGGCTCAAATGTTTCCTCAATTGTCGTGTATGGCTATACCTTAAAAGCCGCTCTTGCTTATAACTCAATTTACATTCCACTTTCTGGTTTAATTGCAACACTTGCCTTTATGGCGCTTTACGCACCTCTTATTAGAATAAATAAGTTATACCCAGCAAAAAGCATTTGATAATGCTTTGATATTCACATAAAATTAGAGTGATATTTAAGGATTTTTAAGTATGAAAAAAGAAAAAGAAACAAAAGTAGTAGAGCAGACTCAATACCCGCACGAAGCTCTTAAAAGAGTAGAAGACACTAGACTTGTCTTCTGGAAGTCATACAAAATGCATAACACATTTAAGCTACTTGTTATGATGGTTTGTTTGGCCGCAATCATTGTCGCATTCATTGTTTTGCCAAATGTTATTGGTAATTCAAGCGTTCAACTTGGTTTAACAATCGGTATCGCCGTTTTAGCACTTGGTGGAACCTATGGTTATTCACTTTTCGTTCGTAAAAAATTCGAAAGAAAAATGAAGGAATACTTTGAACTTTATTTCAATTGCTGCAACGAATACGTTTATGGTGAAAAACCATTCTCTGGTGCTGAACTTCAAAACCCAGGAAAGATTACATTAGATGAATTTAACGAATGTGGTCTTTACAAGGATGTTATTGAAGCCGGTTCAAGAGGATTAACAACCTTCAAATATAACGACCTTGAATTATCCATCGTTGACTGTGCTGGTAACGTTAAAGCTGAAAAGAGAATGAAACCAGTTTTCGTAGGAAAAATGGTAAGAACTACCGCGAAATATAATGGAGAGTATCCAGTTTATGTTTACATCAAAGGTAACGATAGAGCACTTCCTCCAACCAATATGGAAGGCATCGAAGCTGTCTTAGATAATGAGAAAATGGTCGTGTATTCCAACTATAAAGATTGGCAAAAAGTTTTAAATGGTCCAGTCATGAAAGCACTTGAAGCTATTAAGACAGACAAGATCCTAGTTGATGTTGCTTTCTCAATTTCAAAAGGCAAACTCTTTGTAATGTTAGGTTACGATGATCCACTTATGGTTCTTCCTCTCCAACAAGAATTTGATTACAAACCAACTGAAATTTATAAGGAAAACATGGGCGTTGTTTGTAAAGCAATTGAAGCCCTTAATAAATAATGAATTCTTTAGAAAAGAAGTGGATTATTATCCAAGCTTATAAACATAACGAAGAGCTTCATAGACAATGGACTCATTCTTATGTTCTTAGAGATGATGAAGATTATTTTGTGCTTGCTTCTATCCGCGCGGCAGTTGTTGAAAGCGATGGCCGTAAGTGGCACACCAAAGAACCAGCAATCTTTGTGTTATCAAAGAAGAATTGGTTCAATGTTATCGCTATGCTTAAGGAAAACGGTGTTTGTTACTATGTAAATATTGCGTCTCCAGCAATATTTGATAAGAACTTTATTAAATATATCGACTATGATCTTGATATCAAATTATATGAAGACGGCACAACTCGTTTATTAGATGTTTCAGAATATAAGAAACACGCGGACGAGCAAGGATATAGTGAAGATATTAGAGAAATCCTTCAAAGATCAGTAGACAAAGTCTATAACATGATTAATAAAAAAGAATTTCCGTTTGTTGATGAGGAAATCCTTAATTATTACAAGAAGTTTGAATCAGAGACTAACAGGTAATTAAATCAAATACCTTATCAGCTTCTTTTAGACCAGGTGCAATGCGCCTGGTTTTATTTTGATATTGGCAAACGTCTCCAATTGCAAAAATGTTTTGTTCAACTTTGTTATCACTATCTACAACCAAGAAGGCGTTTTCCATCTTAAATGGGAATGATGAAAGTGATGCAATATTTCCGTAGTTAACAAAGATGTAATCAACTTCGATTGTTAATAGTTCTTCTGTATCAACTTTCTTAATGGTGACTGATGTAGCTTTTCCGTTTTCATAAGTGATGGATATTGGAACATATGGAAGATGAACTTTGAGGTTTTTGCAATCTTTGATTGTTTCTGGATTGCCTCTAAATTCAAGTCTTCTATGAATTAAATGAACATCATCTGAGATTGCAGAGATTTCTTTAGCCCAATCCAATGCTGAATCGCCGCCTCCAAAAATTGCAACCTTTTTACCTTTTAAATGACTGAATGATTTAACAGAATAAATGATGTTGTCGCATTCGTTTTCATGCTCTACTCCAAGAGGTCTTGGCACAGATGTTCCTAAACCAGTTGCAATAATGAGCTTTTTGCAAAAATATACGACTTTTCCTGTAGAAATTTCGATTTCACCGCCATTTTTAATTGAAGAAACATGCGCATCTAAAACAACTTTTTCAAGGTCAATTTTATCTTTCAAAAGTTCAATATAGTCTGCAGATTTAATTGATTCAATTCCAGGAATATCAACGATTTGTTTTTCAGGATAAAGGCGTGTAAGCTGACCGCCAATTGAGTCGGAACCTTCTAAAACTAAGTAGTCTAATTTCTTTTCTTCACATTTGGAAGCAAAGTAAAGACCAATAGGGCCAGCCCCTATAATAATGATGCCGTGTAATGTTTTCATAAAATCATTATATGATAATTTTTCAATTTGTTATAATATATCTCACGGTAACAGATTATGTTGAAATACAAAGTAATTTCAAAAAGTGAATCAGGAACAAAGGCCCTTGCTGCAAAAATCACGGGCTTTTTATACCCAGGAGATGTTGTTCTTTTAACTGGAGATTTGGGAGCAGGCAAAACTACTTTTGTTGGTGGAGCACTTGAATCATTAGGTTACAAAGAACACGTTATTTCTCCTACATTTAACATTCTAAAATGTTACTTTGATGTTAAACCTAATGTATTTCATATCGATGCATATCGTTTAGAAGATCAAAATATTGATATTGGTTTAGAAGAATTTATTGAAGGAGAAGGTGTTACTTTTATTGAGTGGCCAAAGTTTATTGCTCCTTTAATTCCTCCTAAACATTTAGAAGTTTCTCTCAAACGTATCGGTGATACTGAACGTGAAATTACTGTTACAGATCCAAACGGATTCTACCAAGACTTTTTAAAGTCTTTAGAGGATAAATAGATGTATCAACTATTATTAGATAGTTCGAATAAATTTCTCTCAGTCGGATTAGCAAAAGACGGCAAAGTTGTCGATAAGATTTGTTATGAAGCTTGGCAACGCCAAAGCGAAATGATGGTTACAGAAGTCGGCAATATTTTAAAACGCAACAATATTAAGAATAAGGATTTAGATGGTGTTGTCGTTGGTATAGGACCTGGCTCATATACTGGAGTCAGAATTGGTGTTACAATTGCAAAAACAATTGCCTATGCCTTGAAGATTAAAGTATACGCAAAATCATCACTTTCTTTATTAAAACACCCTGAATTCCCGACAATTTGTGTATTTAATGCTAGAAGTGGCCGTAGTTATTTTGCTGTTTATGAGGGCAAAAAAGTTATAGAGAAAGATACAGTTTTGGAGAATGATAGAGTTCTCGATTATATTAAAGCTCACCCAGATTATTTAATTCATGGTGATACATATCAATTAGGATTAGAATCCGGCAAGTTTGACATTATTGATAACTTGGCCGATTTTGATAAAAATGAAGAAGTAGACGTATTTAGATTAAATCCAGTCTATTTAAAGGACTTACTTTTATGATCAAATATCGTCTTGCCACACCAAATGACTTCGATGCGGTTCAAGCAATCGAGAATGAATGCTTTAAAGAACCATATTCAACCGAAGATCTTCATTATGAGTTTGAAGGCAATCCAGTTAACAAAATTATCGTGGCAGAAAAAGACGGAAAGGTTGTTGGATTTATTGATTTCCTAATTACCTTCAATTCATCCACAATAATGCAAGTTGCTGTTACTAAGGAATTTAGGGGAAACGGCATTGCCACTCAATTATTGAGTGAAATGGAAAAATCCTTTCCAAAAGAAATCGACGATCTCGTTGAAACAATTACTTTAGAAGTTAGAGAAAGTAACGAGGCAGCGAAGAATTTGTACCTGAAAAACGCATACAAAATTGTGGTAGTTAAATCCAACTATTACAAAGATGGCGAAAATGCAATTTACATGGTTAAGAGGTTGTAGAAATGGCAATTATACTTGGTATTGAATCAAGCTGTGATGAAACTTCTATCGCAATCATTAAAGATGGCGAACTTTTAAGCAATGTTGTTGCAACTCAAATCGAGATGCATCAAAAGTATGGTGGAGTTATGCCAGAACTTGCATCAAGACTTCATTGTGAAAATGCTATCTTTGTTTTAAATGAGGCTTTAGAAAAAGCAAACATTACTTTAGAACAAGTTGATGCGTTTGCGTTTACTCGTGGACCAGGACTAATTGGTGCTCTACATATTGGAATGCAAGTTGCAAAAACACTCGCCGTTTTATACAACAAACCACTTATTCCAGTTCACCATTTAGCTGCCCATATTTATGCTAACGAATTCGTAAAACCCCTTATTTTCCCGGCTCTTTCTATAGTTGTGAGTGGTGGAAACACTGAATTTGTCTATATGAAAGAAGATATGGATTTTGAGATTATTGGAGAAACAAAAGACGATGCAATCGGCGAATGTTTTGATAAGGTCGCAAGAACTGTTGGGCTTCCATATCCGGGTGGAATTCCAATTGATAGATTGTCAAAAGAAGGACAGCACACATACAAGTTGCCAGTACCTCTTCATGATGATTCATTGAATTTCTCGTACTCTGGTTTAAAGACTGCTGTACTTAATTTAGTTAATAACGAACAGGCTAAAGGTAACGAGATTAGAATCCCAGATTTGTGTAAATCATTCCAAGATACCGCAATTGGTATGATTATGAATAGACTTGAAAGGGCCCTTAAGCGCTATGCAATCAAACAAGTCGTTCTTGCAGGCGGTGTTAGCGCTAATAGTTACTTAAGAGAACAAATGCACAAGAGACTTGATGGAACTGATATTGATTTAATTGTTCCACCAATTTGGTGTACAACGGATAATGCTGCCATGATCGTTAGATTGGCTGAGCATTTATGGAAAATGGGCATTACATGCGATACAACCGTTTCGTGTGACCCGAACTGGCGTATTGATAAATATAAAACATTCTAGTCAACAACTTGTTGTTTGATATAATGTAAGAACATATCGGAGGTAAGATGATGGAACCGAAAAGTGTATTAATATCTGATATCTATACTCTCATAGCAGAGCAAGATGATAAAGAAATGAAAGAAATCCTTGATGGACTTAAGGAAGTTTTTGTTCAAGGTTGGGTTAGAACAAACCGTGATAATGGCTCGGTTGGCTTTATCGCATTAAATGATGGTTCCTGTTTCAAAAACGTTCAGCTTGTCTATGACAAGAACGTTGTTCAAGATTACGAAAAATTAAGTCATATTAATACCGGCGCAGCTTTATCAGTAGTTGGTGATTTAGTATTAACTCCAAATGCAAAACAACCATTTGAGATCCAAGTGAAAGAATTTGAATTAACTGGACCAGTCGATCCAGATTACCCACTTCAAAAGAAAGCTCACTCAATGGAATTCTTGAGAGAAATTGCTCATTTAAGACCAAGAGCAAATACTTTTAATGCGGTCTTTAGAATGAGAAACGCTATGGCTATGGCAATTCACGAATTCTTCCAAAACGAAGGATTTATGTATATTCACACCCCAATTATTACAGGTAACGACGCTGAAGGCGCTGGAAATACTTTTGGTATTTATACTGATGGTAAGGAACCAAAAACTGAATTCTTTGGAAAAGAGGTTGCCTTAACTGTTTCAGGTCAATTACATGTTGAACCATTCGCATTAGCATTCCGTGATGTATATACATTTGGTCCTACATTTAGAGCAGAGCATTCAAACACAACTCGTCACGCTTCCGAATTCTGGATGATTGAACCAGAAATGGCATTTGCAGATCTCAATGATGATATGGAATGTATCGAAGCATGTCTCAAGCATTGTATTGACGTTGCACTTCATAGATGTCCAGATGAAATGGAATTCTTCAACACCTTTATCGATAAGACCTTGAAGGACAGATTGCATCACGTTTTACATTCAGAATTCAAACGTATGTCATATACGGAAGCTATCGAAGAACTCAAAAAAGCCCAGGAAAAAGGGCACAAATTTGATAACAACAAGATTTTCTGGGGTATGGATTTACAATCTGAACACGAACGTTACATCACCGAACAAGTTGTAAAAGGACCAGTCTTCTTAATCAATTATCCGAAAGAGATGAAGGCTTTCTATATGAGACAAAACGACGACGGTAAAACAGTCGCAGCATGTGACTTATTAGTACCATATGTCGGAGAGCTCGTTGGTGGTTCCCAAAGAGAAGAAAGATATGACGTTTTAAAGAAACGTATGGAAGAGGTCGGATGCATGAAAGGACTTGAATGGTATTTAGATACCCGCAAATACGGTGGTTGCCCACATTCAGGATTTGGCATCGGCTTTGATAGATTATTAATGTATGTTACTGGAATGCAAAACATTAGAGATGTTCAACCGTTCCCAAGAACTTCAGATCCAATTAAATATTAATTATGTTTAGCGAGAAAAAAGAAAAACAATTAAGTGACCTCACACCTGCTGCTATGGAGGCAAAAAGAAAACAAAGATCCCTCAACAGAATCTTTGGCTTACTTCTTGGAATTGCAGTAATTCTTTTTGGAATGTTTGTTTACGAACTAATCGTTCTTTTAATTCTTAAATAGAATTACTATCTGTAGGCGCTATAGGAGTTGGTTCATCTTGGACCAACTTTTTTCTATAAATTCCTCGTGCAATTTTACGAATTCTAATAACTCTAGCAATGTATGCTTGAGTGCAGAATAAGAACCAACCGATGCCAACAATATTCGCAGGCACGAATATATATGAGAATATAGCAAGCGGTACAAAGCGCGGTTTTGCAACAACTTCTGGCCAACCCGAAATTAGTGTTATGCCAAAGAATTTTTCTTTTGGCCATTCACCAAATTCAAATAATAAAGTTCCAAAGCCATCAACTCGATTTAATGGATTGTAGCCCCACTTACCTGTAAATAAGCAGAATAACAAGTACGTAAACCAAGCTCCTAACAAAATTAGGAATGGTACTCTAGCTTCATAATAGAAGACCTTCATATTCTTTTTCCAAGCAAATTTTCTAAAAGGTTTTTCTTTATCAAAGTACTCAGCGCGAACAACATCAGAAAGCATTTCGTCAGCTTTGGTGCCTTGTTTTTTCATAACGCCTTGAACAGCCAATGAAATATAACCAATAAGGACAAAGAGTATGATGAAAATTAAGAAGAGGATGATTAAAGCCTTCTTGGTGTTTTCAGATAACTTAATTGCTGCGTAAATCATCGTCGTCAAAGTCTCCGTAATTTTCATCTGATTCTTCATTTTCTACCGGGTCAGGTTGATAAGCATCAGACTCGTATTCGTCACCACCAAATAATTCTGGGTTTTCGTCAAAAGTACTTGTGTCAGTTGTGTTTGTTTGATCAGGTTCTTGTTGTGGGTAAATTGTTTGAGCCATAGCGTTTTGATACATCATACTTAAGGCATCTTTTGCCTGTTCGTTTTGTTTTTCTTTTTCAAGAAGCATTCTTCTAGATTCGAGGTCTTCAACCATATCCGGGTTGAATGAATTGCCTTTAAAGAAATCAATTACACCCTTGAAGAACATAACAATAAAAACTCCAATGCAGTAAACTGCATAAAGAACCCAAATTAAAGCAATAACTGGGAGTAATACAGTTGTGATAATGCCTCGTAAGAAGACCTTCAAAAATTGGAGCATATTTAATATTTTATCTATTACTCAGACTTCTTCAAGAAGGAATAGCAAATAGAAACAACGGAAATAAGACCAGGCGTGATCGCAAATAAAGAAAATTCTACGTCGTCTTTAATATACTGATTTAATGCAGCAAATAAAACGACACCAATTAATAAAGATGTGCCATCAGCAATAAGACAGAATTTGTTTTTAGATTGAACCTGGAAGATGACTGTGAATACGGCAAAGTAATAAGCAATTCCAATAAAGAGATAACATAACGGCATATAAAACAAGGAGAATACGGCAGATAGCAAAGCCGATCCTAATGTTGTAAAAGCAGCAATGCGTTCTTGATTGTATTTACATTCACTTTTTTGGCCAAATTTATTAAGTTCGTTTTGCACCACAATAAAAGACAAAATGGCCTGCATCAAAGCAACTAAAAAGAAAAGTAAGAGAAGAACCGAATCAAACCAAAATCTATTGGAAATCTTGAGAATTTTTACGATAAAATCGATTAAATTTGTTCCAGTGATTAATTGTAAAAGTGGGATAAACACAAATGACAAAACTGTTTGGATTATGGCTGCCAAAAAGATAGCGAACATGTTAGGCAAATTGTGTTTGCAAAATAGGCCGAAAATGTATCCGGTAAATATTGATGGAACGATATAGAAAATCGTGAAATCAATTGAAGATAATGAAACAACAATAGATAAGCCAATAGTTGCAACTGCATATATTGGAAACCATCTATCTTTACACATTACTTCTACAAGAGCTGATGTCAGTGGAAGAAAGATTATTAGAATAATGCTAAGAAGAGGCAAAACGGTTGTTAAAAAAGAACAGATCACATTTATAGCGACAAAGAACGCCATAAAACATATAGTCCTGATTAATGTTTCTTTTTTATAAAACCAACCCATTAACAATATTATATAAAAAGTTTTTTAGCAAAAATACAAATTTTACCCGGATTAAGTATATAAGGGGGATTTTTATTAAATCAGTTCTCTTGTTTTATTGCGAATTAAAAAATAAAAAAGTTAGTGTAAAACCACAAATGAATAGGCTTTATCTGGATACCCAGCAAACACTAACTTAAACATTATTACATTTATTGCCACACCAAACAAGTAAATAAAGGAGTTATGAAAATGAAAAAGAATATGAAAATCTATAGAAATAGGGCAACTAAATTCCATCCTAGTATTGAAATAGATAGCAATGAAAGAACATGGAAAAATCTAGAGGTTACACAAAGCCCAACAAACAAAAACAGGTATATAAAGCTCAAACAAAATATTGACCCCGAAAGTTCAATAAAATCCTATGTAAGAAAATATTTGAGAAATGACCCCATAAGAACGAGGGGTCAATTACTTTCAAGATTCCATTTATCTGAAGAAGATTTGCAACAAATTGAAGAGTATTTAACAAATAGAAATAAAAAAAGTTAGTGTAAAGCCTACTAAACTTGGGCTTTCGGGACTAAGCGAGCAAACACTAACTTTAATATTATACAAAGAAAGTGTATTTACTGCAATAAATAGGAGCGCAAAAATGAAAAGAATATTTTTAATACCATTATTAATAATGTCGGGTTGTAATTTTGAAAATAAAGACATTGAAAAAACTAAAGAAACAATTTTAATACCAACAAGCCATGATTATAGTGAAGTTTTAGATTATGAATTAACTTGGGATTCAATATTTGATGTCATGGATGAAAGGTATTATGTTTATATTTATTCGACAACATGTACTCATTGCGGAGAACTGAAGAATTACATCATCGAAAAAGCCTTAGATCGAGGTGACATTTATTTTGTGAAAGGGAGCAATAAAGATCAGCTTACAAGTGACTCGAAAAAGTTAATTAATGCGGAAAATCCTGGGGATATTTACATTTTAGGGTATCCGTCATTGCTATTAATTTCTAATCACAAATGTACCAAAAATGTAGCTGGATCAAATCAAATAAAATCTGAATTAAAATAAATCTCTCTTTCATTGAGTAATCTATGTAATTGTGATAGAATATTACAAAGTAATAGCCTTTTTAATTATATGGATTACAGTAAGCTACTTAATGACAAGCAATTAAAAGCAGTTTCAACGAAAGCGCAATACGCAAGAGTTATTGCCGGAGCAGGGTCTGGAAAGACCAGAGTTTTGACATATCGTATCTCGTATTTAATTTCGGAGATGAATGTCGATCCCAACAAGATAGTTGCGATTGCTTTCACAAATAAAGTCGCCGCCGAAATGAAAGAAAGAGCACTTCGTTTGCTAAGTGGTGTTGCTAAAGGATTAACGGTATCTACATTCCATTCCTGGTGCGCTAAGTTTTTAAGAAAAGAAATTGATGTTTTAGGATTTCCAAATAACTTCACTATTTTTGATGAAGAGGATAGCGAGACATTAATTAAGAATATAGGTGTAGAACTTGGTTATAAAAAGAATGATGACATTGTCAAGTATGCAATTGGATTTATCGCTGCAAATAAATGCAAAGGATTATATCCAGAAAGCGTATCTATAGATAAATTTAGTTTCGAAAGAACAAGGGTTGCTTTAAAAATCTTCCATTTATATGAAGAAAGAAAAGACCAAATGCTTTCCTTGGACTTTGATGATTTATTACTTAGAACTATTCAGATTCTTGAAGAATTCCCAGAAGTTCGTAATAAATGGTTGGGCAGAATCGATCATATTTTAATTGATGAATTTCAGGACACAAATGATGTTCAATTTGTCTTGGTAAAACTCTTAATGGATGAACACACTCATCTTTATGTCGTCGGAGATCCAGATCAGACTATCTATACATGGAGAGGCGCAAATCAAAACATCATTCTCGAATTTAATAAAACATTCCCATTAGCAGAAACTTTAATTCTCGATAGAAACTATCGTTCAACAAAAGAGATATTGGATCACGCCAATAAACTGATTGCCCACAATAAAAAGAGAGTTCCAAAGGATTTATATACTGAATCTGAAGTTGGAGACCCAATAAAGGTTGAATGTTCTCACTCAAGAGACGAGGAAGCTACATTTGTTGCTAACGAAATTGAAAATATTGTTCGAAAATATCCTAATACTACTTATAAAGATATTGCGATTCTATATAGAGCTGCTTATCTTACGTTGCCGTTCGAAAATGAATTCATGAGAAGAAAGATTCCATATCAAATTTTCGGTGGAATTAAATTCTTCCAGCGTAAAGAAATTAAGGATGTCTTAGCATACTTTAGACTCATTTATAATCATGAGGATGACTTAAGTTTTGAACGTATCGTTAATGTCCCAAGAAGAGGCATTGGTGATGGAGCTATGGATATCTTAAAAGCTGAAAAAGAAGTGGAAAAACTATCATATTTTGAATATTTAGACAAAATTGAGAACTATAGAACAGAGCTTAAAGCAAAGAACGTAATGGCTCTAACTGCTTTAATTTCAAAGATAAAAGAAACTAAGGAAAAACTTGACGAAGGACTTGAGGCTTATCCAAAGATTCTTGAAGACTTCATTCGTGATTTAGGCTACTTTGATTATTTATCTAGCGATGATGAAACAGCGGAGGAAAGACTCCAAAACGTTAAATCATTATTTGATGACATTATCGACTTTTTAAGAAAGAATCCTGAGTCAAGTTTTGAAACATATCTTGAAAATGCCTCACTTCAAACCTCACAAGATGAGATTAAAGATACAAACTGTGTTTCAATGATGACGATTCACGTCGCTAAGGGACTTGAATTTGATCACGTGTTTGTTGTGTCAATGATTGATGGAGTTTTTCCATCTCAAAGAACAATGGACGAAAGTGGAACTGATGGCCTTGAAGAAGAAAGACGCCTTGCATATGTTGCGTTCACAAGAGCTCGCAAACACCTTTACGTTTCGACAAACACATCTTACTCATATATTCTTAAAGAAGAATCTAGTAGTTCTAGATTTATTGATGAATCAGGATTAAAAATACAAAGAAAGAGTCTTTATCAACCAAGACCAAGACCAAGGTTTGAAGAATTTGGTTACTTCCCAGATGAACCTCAGCCATCTCTTGCTAGACCATCGTCTGTGCCTCCAAAAGCTAATGATAACGGTATTAGAAACTGGCAACCAGGCGATGTCGCAATACATGAAGTCTTCGGTAGGGGAATTGTTGTTCAAGTTATAGATGGAACAATCTTACAAATAGACTTTGAAACACACGGCAGAAAATCGATTCTCGCCACACATCCAAAAATTAGAAAAGAAGAGAAAGGAGCAGAAGCATGACACTTCAAGAAGCAAAGCTTAGAGCAGAAGAAATCACAAGAACAGTAGAACGCTGGTCTTATGAATATTATGTTTTAGACAACCCTTCTGTTCCTGATAGTGAATACGACAAATTAATGAATGAGTTAATCGCTATTGAAAAAGAATATCCAGAACTCATTACACCTTTATCACCTACCCAAAGAGTTGGTGGCACCGTTTTAGACGAATTCCAAAAGATTCGTCACAAAAGAATGATGCTTTCATTAGCAAATGCCTTTAACGATGATGATCTTCGTGATTTTGATAAGAAAATTCGTGATGCTTTAGGTGAAGACAAAATCGAATATATGTGTGAGATGAAAATTGATGGTCTTGCAATGTCCCTTGATTTTGTTGATGGCAAAATTAATTATGCCGCAACTCGCGGTGACGGAACCGAAGGTGAAGATGTAACAAACAACGTTTTAACCATTCATTCAATACCAACAAGAGTCAATGAACAAAGACCATTTGAGGTGCGTGGTGAAGTATATATGCCAAAGAAGAGCCTCGAAATGCTCAATGAACAAAGAGAACAAAAAGGGGAACCATTATTTGCAAATGCAAGAAACGCAGCAGCAGGTTCAATTCGTCAATTAGATAGTTCTATTGCTGCATCAAGAAAACTTGAAGCATATTGGTATTATTTAGTTAACGCAAATGAATTAGGATTTAAAAGACATAGCGATGCCTTGGATTATATTCAATCCATTGGTTTTAGAACAAATCCAGAACGTAGAATTTGCAATGGCATCGAAGAAGTTTTGAAGTATGTTCAAGAATATACCGAGAAACGTTCAAATCTCGCATATGATATTGATGGAATTGTAATTAAAGTTAACGATATTACAAAGTACGATATTTTAGGTTATACAGCAAAAACCCCAAAGTGGGCTATTGCATACAAATTCCCACCAGAGGAAGTTATTACAAAACTAGAAGATATTATCTTCACTGTTGGTAGAACAGGTAAAATTACTCCTAACGCCGTTATCACACCAACTAGAGTTGCTGGCTCAGTTATTTCAAGAGCAACTCTTCACAACGAAGACTTTGTTAACGACAAAGGACTTAAGATAGGTGACTATATTATTATTAGAAAAGCTGGCGACGTTATTCCTGAGGTCGTTAGACCACTTCCGGAAAGAAGAAACGGTAGTGAATGTGACTTTGTTATGATTGAGAATTGCCCGGTTTGTGGTGCACCTTTAGTTAAGAAGGATGCTATGCATTTCTGCGTCTCGCCAACTTGTCCAGCAAGAAGGATCGAGGGAATTATTCATTTTGCATCCAGAAACGCTATGGATATTGAAACGATGGGCGATAAAGTTTCTGAAGAATTCTTTAACGTTGGATTAATCTCTGATATCCCATCAATTTATGATCTTTGGAATAAAAGAGCAGAGATTGTAGGAAGAGAAGGCTGGCAAGATAAATCAGTTGATAACCTTTTAGATGCAATTGAAAAATCAAAAGAAAATTCACTTGAAAGATTGCTCTTTGGTTTAGGTATTAAAGAAGTTGGAGAGAAGATGGCTAAAACACTTGCCAAACGTTATTTAGAACTTGAAAAATTTGAAGAGCTAACAGAAGAAGAACTTATGACTGTTCCTGATGTTGGACCAGTTGTTGCGCATTCGATTTTTGAGTATTTCCATAATGAAAGTAATATCCAAATGATCCAAAATCTTAAGGAAAAAGGCCTAAATTTCTCATATTTAGGTCAAATTACCGTTGATACAAATTCTCCATTCTATGGCAAAACTTGCGTCTTAACCGGAACACTTTCTAAATATGGAAGAAAAGAAGCAACCGAGATTTTAGAGAACCTTGGAGCAAAAGTGGCTGGATCAGTTTCTGCCAAAACAGATTACGTCATTTATGGTGAAGAAGCGGGTTCGAAACTTGACAAAGCCCACGCTCTTGGAATCAAGACATTAAATGAAGAAGAGTTTGAAGAATTACTTCAAAAAGAGTAATATTTGTAATTACTATGAAACAGTACAATATTGAAGTATTAAAAGACGCAGCAAAAAGATTGCTGTTTGATATGTCTGAAAGTGAATATGAAACCTTATTAAAAGAGTTTGATATTGTCACTAAACAAATGGATATTATTGGTTCAAATAAATCGATTGATGAATATGAACCAATGGCTTTTCCTTTTGAATGTACAACCTCTTATTTAAGAGAAGACATTCCAGAAGAACCACTTTCAAGAGAAGAAGCTTTAAGAAACTCAAAACGTAAAATCGGTGGGCAAATTAAGTTACCAAAGGTGGTGCAATAACATGTACGAAGGAAAATCAATCTTAGAATTACATGAGTTGCTAGTTTCCAAAAAGGTAACTCCACTAGATTTAGCAAAAGATGCTATTGAACTTGCAAAGAAGGACAATAACAATGCTTTTGAATATATTATGGAACAAGAGGCAATTGAAATTGCTTCTAACTTAGGTGAACCAGAAGCAAATAATCCTCTCTGGGGTATTCCTTTTGTTATCAAAGATAATATGTCTACTAAAGATGTTCCAACAACAGGCTCATCAAACATTTTAAAGGGTTATGTTCCTGTTTTTGATGCCGCTGTTGTAGAAAGACTTAAAAACGCAAAAGCTGTTCCTATTGGAAAAACAACTCTAGACGAGCTCGCTATGGGTGGCACAGGTACAAGCGGACATCTAGGCATAACATATAATCCTTGGGATGAATCCAAAACCAGATTGGTTGGCGGTTCCTCATGTGGATCTGCCGCTGTAACAGCTGCCGGTATCGTTCCTTTTGCTCTCGCATCCGATACAGGTGATTCTACACGTAAGCCTGCATCACTCGCTGGATTGGTCGGCTTTAAACCAACATGGAGCAGAATTTCCAGATATGGTCTTTTCCCATTTGCACCTTCATTGGATACAGTAGGTGTTTTTGCAAGAAATGTTGAAGATGTGGCCATCGTTACAGAAGTTCTTTCTGGCCGCGATGATAGAGATTCAACTTCATCTACTAAACCTGTTGGTAAATATTTTGAAAATCTTAAAAATTCCTGTGAAAAACGTAGGATTTCAATAATTAAAGAGATTAGAGACTCAGTCAAAGACAAGGACGTTCTTGATGCTTTTAATAAAACTGTTGAAGGTTTTAAGAAACGCGGATTCGAAATTAAAGAAGTCTCTCTTCCAAACGATTTGTTGCTTTCTTTATTCCCGACATATTTTGTTATTTCGTGTGCTGAAGCAACATCTAATAATGCAAATATGGACGGCATTAAATTTGGTCCACTTTCAAACGGCACAACTTTTGAAGAAGTCATGAGTGATGCAAGAACTAGAGGTTTTGGTGAGCTTATTAAACGTCGTTTTGTTATTGGAAGCTTTGCTTTAATGAAAGAAAATCAACACGATTTGTTCCTTCGTGCTCAAAAGAATAGACGTAGAATTGTCGAAGCAATCAATAATATCCTTAAAGAAAACGATTTTATCTATCTTCCAGCTGCTCCTAGCATTGCTCCAAAATTTAATGAAGCAAGTGATAGATTATCAGACGAATATTTAATTGCCGATAACCACTTATGTTTAGGAAATTTTGCTGGTCTTCCTTCAATTACCCTTCCAATCGGATTTAAAGATGGTATGCCATTTGGCGCGAACTTGATGGGTAGAGCTTTTGAAGAGAAAGAACTCTTCCAAGTTTCTTATGAACTTGAGCAAATTACTGGACTTGCCAATATCTATGCGAAAGGAGGAAACAAATAATGGAATTTGAACCTGTTATTGGTCTTGAAATTCACGTTGAATTAAAGACAAAATCCAAAATGTTTTCTACTGCACCTGTCGCATACGGAAAAGAACCAAATACTTTATGTGCTCCTTTAGATATGGCTTTCCCAGGCACGCTTCCAACAGTCAATAAAGAAGGCGTTATCTATGCAATTAGAGTTTCTAATGCTCTACACATGAAAATTGATAATGAACTTCATTTCGATCGTAAAAACTATTTCTATAGTGACCTTCCAAAAGGATTCCAAATCACACAAGATAGGCGTCCAATTGGTAGTGATGGCTATTTAGAAATTGAAGTTGGTGGAAAGACCAAACGCATTGGTATTGAAAGACTTCATATAGAAGAAGACACCTGCAAACAACTCCACTTCCCAGCATTTACATTGCTTAACTACAACCGTGCTGGAACTCCACTAATCGAAATTGTTTCTAAACCAGAATTAAGAAGTGGTGAAGAAGCAATGAAATATGTAGAAAAGATTCGTTCAATCGTTGTCTTCTCTGGTGTTTCTGATGGAAAGATGGAAGAGGGTTCACTTCGTGTTGACACCAACGTTTCCATTAGACCAAAAGGAAGTAATACTTTTGGAACAAAAGTAGAAGTTAAGAATATTAACTCAATTAATTATGTCCAAAAGGCGATTGATTTTGAAGTTAATAGACAAGCTAAACTTCTTGAAGAAGGAAAAGAAATTCTCCAAGAAACACGTCGTTATGATGATAAGAAAAACGAAACAATTTCAATGCGTCTTAAGACAGATTCTGTTGATTATAAATATTATCCAGAGACCAATATCACTCCAATTAGACTAAGTGATGAGTTTATTAAAAATGCAATTGATTCATGTCCTGAACTCGCTGAATCTAAGAAGAACCGTTATATAAATGAACACGGATTAAATGATTATGATGCTTCCTTGCTAGTAAGTGAAAAAGCGGTTTCTGACTATTATGATGAGGCAACAAAGTATTCAAAAGCTTATAAACTTTTAGCGAACTGGATTAATGTTGATGTGGCAGCTTATTTAAATAAGAACATTATCTCAATTACTGAATTCCCACTTTCACCAGAAAGATTAGCGGGTCTAGTTAAGATGGTGGAAGCAAATGAAGTTAACTCTAATCAAGCAAGAGAAATCTTTGCAAAGATGCTTGAAGCTGGAGTTGATGCTAGTAAAGCAAAAGAGATGCTCGGAATTTCTTCTCAAATTAGTGACCTTGATTTTATCAAAGACACAATTAACAAAGTTTTAGAAGCAAATCCACAAGCAATCATTGACTATAAAGAAGGAAAAGGCCGTGCTCTTGGTTTCTTAGTTGGTCAAACTATGAAACTTACACAAGGCAAGATTAATCCAAAACTTACGACCGATTTGTTGTTAGAGGAGTTAAAGAAACGCTAATGAAAAAGATTTTGGTTACAGGCGGTATGGGCTATATTGGTTCTCACACCGTTATTCAATTATATGAAGCAGGATATGAGCCAATTATTGTAGATAATTTAGTTAATTCGAAGCCTGAAGTATTAAATAGAATTGAAAAAATCATCGGAAAAAGGCCACTTTTTTACGAATATGATGTTCGTGATGAAGAAAATTTGAATAAGATTTTTGAAAAACATGACATTTTTGCTGTTATTCATTTTGCAGGTCTAAAATCCGTTGGCGAATCGGTTCAAAAGCCACAACTCTACTTTGATAACAACATTGGATCAACAGAAGTTTTACTTCGAGTTATGGAGAAACACAATTGCAAGAATATTGTTTTCTCAAGCTCTGCTACAGTATATGGAAATCCTGAAAGAGTCCCTATTTACGAAGAAGATAAACTTGGACCAACCACTAACCCATATGGTGAAACAAAATTAAGAATTGAGTATTTACTCAAAGATGTTGCTAAAAATGATAAATCATGGAACATTGTCTTGCTTAGGTATTTCAATCCAATCGGGGCTCACAAATCAGGTTTGATTGGTGAAGACCCACAAGGCATTCCAAATAATTTAATGCCATACATTACTCAGGTCGCTGTCGGAAAACTTAAACAGCTTCAAGTATTTGGAGACGATTATGATACACCAGACGGCACAGGTGTTCGTGACTACATTCACGTTGATGATTTGGCACACGGCCACATCCTTGCACTCAAAAAAATAGAGGAAAAACCGGGACTTTTGATTTATAACCTCGGTACAGGCAAGGGAACTTCAGTATTAGAATTGGTTCACGCTTTCGAGGAAGCGAACAATATAAAAATTAATTATGTGATTGTTGATCGTCGTCCAGGAGACATTGCTGCCTGCTATGCTAACGCAGATAAGGCTTATCGTGAGATGGGCTTCAAATGTTCAAGAAGTATAGTCGATGCATGTAGAGACTCTTGGAATTGGCAAAAGAACAATCCAAAAGGTTTTGATGAATAGGAGGTACCAAAATGGAAAGAAAAAGTATCAGTATTAAAACCATCAACGAAGACATTCTGTTTGGCTTTGCGTGGGAATGCGAAAAACCAGAAGGTGTTGTAGTTATTGCAACAGGCATGGAAGAAGCTTCATATCGTTATGATGATTTTGCACAGTTCTTAAATAAGAATGGCTATAACGTTTATTGTATTGACCACTACGGACAAGGTGAAAGTGTTACAGACCTTTCTCAATTAGGAATTGTTCCACGTTCATTCTTCTCTAAATGTGTTAGAGTTCTTGACGATGTTGCTAAAAAATATGCTATCAAAGACAAACCATTAATTATCTTTGGCCACTCAATGGGCTCATTTATGGTTCAAGATTACATTCAACGTTATAATAAGCGCCCAACAAAGGCAATTATCATGGGAACCAATGGTCCAAACGCAAAAGGCTTATATGGAATCGGTTATCAACTTGCTAGACTCGTAGCAAAATGTGCAGGCGAAAACAAAGAAGCTAAATTTCTTAAGTCAATGGCAGTTGGAGCATACGCAAAATCAGTCAAAGATAGAAAAACCGATTGTGACTGGCTTTCTTACAATGTTGAAAATGTTAATAGATACATTGAAGATCCAAAACTTGGTCATCCATCTTCAAATGGTTTCTATAGAGAGCTTTTAAAGGGAAACCGCAGACTCTATCGTAAAAAATTCTTAGATAAGATTAATAAAGATCTTCCAATCTTAGTTACTGCTGGTGCTGATGATCCAGTTGGTGCATTTGGCAAAGGTCCAAAATCATTAGTTGATCTTTATCATAAACTTGGCATTAAGAATGCAGAGCTCAAATTATATGAACATATGAGACACGAAATTCTTAATGAAGATGATAAGTTAACAGTTTATAACGACATTCTTAATTTCATTAAGAAATAGGTTTATTAATGAAGAAGAAAACTATCAAACGTATTAGAAAGTTTACTTCTGATCGTGATTGGAATAAGTATCACACTCCAAACGCATTAGCTAAAACAATTGCGGTGGAAGCAACCGAACTTCTCGAGTGTTTCCAATGGAGTGAAGACTTCAAAATAGACAAGGTAAAAGAAGAACTTGCGGACGTTATTGTGAACTGTCAAAATCTTGCTGATGAGTTAAAATTAGACCTTGACGAAGTCATAAACGAAAAAATGGATCAAAACGAGAAAAAGTACCCAATTGAGAAATTTAAGGGTCAAGCGAAGAAGTATAACGAATAATATCAAAGATATTAAATTAGTCTGGTTAACATAACCAGGCTTTTTTTATAACTTTGTGATTAAATCGGAACAATTACATAAAAATATATACAGTGTATAGTTTTTGTTTAAAAAGTTTCACCATATTAATATTTATTCTATATAATTATGCTTACCGACATATCCAACCCGATGTTCGGGAAAATACACTGCTTGCAGAGTATTTTTTAAACACCCAAAAATAGGAGAAAAGTATGATTAAAATCTTAAAAAGAGACGGTTCAATTAAAGACTTCGACATAAAGAAAATCGAAAACGCAATTGAACGCGCATTTATTCAAGAACATAAGTTCTACACACATGATTTAATTGAAATGCTCGCATTACGCGTAACAGCAGATTTCAATTCAAAAATTAAAGCGGACGAAACAGTTTCAGTTGAAGATATCCAAGATTCAGTTGAAGTTGTCTTAATACAATGTGGTTACATCGATGTCGCTAAATCCTACATCGTTTACAGAAAGAAACACGAATCCCTTCGTCAAATCTCTCAAACAAGTATCGATTACAAAAACGTTATTGATAACTATTTAAAGATTAACGACTGGAGAGTTAAAGAAAACTCCACAGTTACATACTCTGTTGGTGGTCTTATCCTTTCTAACTCTGGTGCTATTACTGCAAACTACTGGTTAAGCGAAATTTATGATAAGGAAATCGGTGATGCACATAAGAATGCTGATATTCACATCCACGACTTATCAATGCTCACAGGTTACTGTGCAGGTTGGTCACTTAAACAACTTATTCAAGAAGGTTTAGGCGGTGTTGTTGGAAAGATCACATCAGCTCCAGCATCTCACTTATCAACACTTTGTAACCAAATGGTTAACTTCTTGGGCATTATGCAAAATGAATGGGCCGGCGCACAAGCCTTCTCATCATTTGACACCTACTTAGCCCCATTTGTTAAAGTTGATAATCTCAGCTATAAAGAAGTCAAACAATGTATCCAATCCTTTATTTATGGTGTTAATACACCATCCAGATGGGGAACACAAGCCCCTTTCACCAACATCACATTAGACTGGGTTGTTCCAAATGATATGGCAGAACTCAATGCTATCGTTGGTGGCAAAGAAATGAACTTCAAGTACAAAGATTGTAAAGCTGAAATGGATATGGTTAACAAAGCCTTTATCGAAGTTATGATCGAAGGTGATGCTAATGGTCGTGGATTCCAATATCCAATCCCAACATATTCAATCACAAAAAACTTCGACTGGTCAGAAACTGAAAACAACAAGTTGTTATTCACAATGACAGCCAAGTACGGAACACCTTACTTCTCTAACTATATCAATTCTGATATGGAACCAAGCGATGTTCGTTCTATGTGCTGCAGATTAAGACTCGACTTAAGAGAACTTCGTAAGAAATCCGGTGGTTTCTTCGGTTCAGGCGAATCCACAGGTTCAGTTGGCGTTGTCACAATCAACATGCCAAGAATTGCATATCTTGCAACTGATGAAGCTGATTTCTATGCTAGACTCGATAAGATTATGGACATCTCCGCTCGTTCACTTAAAGTGAAGAGAGATACAATTACCAAACTTCTTGAAGCTGGTCTTTATCCATATACCAAACGTTATTTAGGCACATTTGCTAACCACTTCTCCACAATTGGCTTAGTTGGTATGAACGAAACATGCTTAAATGCACGTTGGTTAAGAATGGATTTATCTCATCCAGAAGCACAAGAATTTACCAAACAAGTTCTCAATCACATGAGAGAAAGACTTTCTGACTATCAAGAACTCTATGGTGATCTTTATAACCTCGAAGCAACACCTGCTGAATCAACATCCTTCCGTCTTGCAAAACACGACAAGAAGAGATACCCAGACATCATCTGTGCTTCCGAAGGAACTGCAAAGACTCCATACTATACCAACTCTTCACACTTACCAGTTGGCTTTACAGATGACATCTTCAAAGCTCTTGATATTCAAGATGGACTTCAAACCCTTTATACCTCAGGTACAGTCTTCCATTGTTTCTTAGGACAAAAACTTCCATCATACAAATCATGTATGAATCTTGTTAGAAAGATTGCAGAAAACTATCACATTCCTTACTACACAATGTCTCCAACATACTCAGTATGTAAAGACCACGGTTATATTGAAGGCGAACAATATCAATGCCCACATTGTGGTGCTAAGACAGAAGTCTACTCCAGAATTACTGGTTACTATAGACCAGTCCAAAACTGGAATGATGGTAAGCTCGCAGAATTCAATGATCGTAAAGAATATGATCCAGCAAATTCTCATTTAACACACGAACTTCATGCTTGTGATTCAGAAACCGAAAAGAAAGCAGCAACCATTGATGGAATTACCTTATTTGGTACAAAAACATGTCCAAACTGCAAAATGTCAAAGATGTTATTAGACAAGGCTGGCATTAAGTACACTTGGGTTGATGCTGAAGAAAATCCAGAACTTACTATGAAACTTGGTGTTAAAAAGGCTCCAACATTAATTGTCCCAAACGGTGAATCTTTTGATTCATACGAAAACGCATCTAACATTAAAGGCTTTATTGAAAGTAGAAACTAAGATGCACGACATAATTATTATTGGTGGCGGTCCATCTGGAATGACCGCCGCCCTATATGCCTTAAGAGCAAATAAGTCTGTCTTAATCTTAGAGAAGGAAAATTTTGGAGGACAAATCGCAAATTCTCCAAAAGTTGAAAACTATCCAACTATTAAAGAAATTTCCGGCTCAGACCTCTCAGATTTAATGTTTAATCAAATCATTGATATGGGAGCTGAATTTGATGTCGCAAATGTCGAAAAAGTCGAGAAAAACGGTGAAATTTTCAAAGTTTACACCAATTATGGAACACACGAATGTAGGGCAGTTATCATTGCAAATGGTGTTAAACACAGAACCCTTGGACTTCCAAAAGAGGAAGAACTAATCGGTAAAGGTGTTTACTATTGCGCAGTTTGTGATGGCCCTATGTATAAAGGCAAGGAAGTTTACTTAATCGGAGATGCCAACACAGCTCTTCAATATGCAGTTCTTCTTGCTGGATACTGTCCAAAAGTTCATATGTTTTGCTTATTTGATCACTTCTTTGGAGATCCAGTTCTTCAAGATAGAGTTAGAGCAAAAGACAATATTATTGTCACATTTAATATGAATTTAGTGGAATATAAGGGCGGCTCTCACCTAGAAGCGTTAGTGTTCGAGAATACTCAAACACACGAAAAACACGAATTTAAAACAGACAATGTCTTCGTCTCTGTTGGTCAAATTCCTGATAATGAAAGATTTAGCAACATAGTTGATCTTGAAAAAGGGTTTATTCTTACAGACGAAGATATGAATACTAAAACTCCTGGCGTTTATGCTTGTGGTGACACAAGAAAAAAGGCAATCAAACAAGTTGTGACTGCCTGTAATGATGGTGCTATCGCTGCTATGTCAGCAGTTAAATACTTGAATTAGTATCCGCGGAGTTCTGTCGAGACTACTTCAGAAAGAATCTCCCTAAATTTATTGGCCTCTTCGATATTAACCTCGTGGAGGCCTTTTTGTATGACTCCTTCTCGGTCGACAAATTTTTGTAGGTAAAGTTGTTTTGCGCCCCTTACTAATTCAGCCATTTCGCGGATTGATTTTTCGTCATGAAATTCTTTGACCAAAGTGGTGCGAAATTCATAATTAATACCGGAATTCTTCATAATTTCTATGGATTTTTTGATATTTTCCATATTAATTCTTTGGCATCCAGCGGTCCAAGCATAACGTTCTTCTGAGTTCTTAATATCCATTGCGATATAGTCAAGTAGTCCTTCATGTAAAAGTTGCTCGATAATATTAGGATTAGTGCCGTTTGTATCCAACTTGATTAAAAAACCAAGTGCTTTAACTTCTCTAATTCTTTCAATAAGTTCAGGCATAAGTGTTGGTTCACCGCCCGTAAAAACAACCGCATCAATTAAACCAACTCTTGTTTTTAAAAATTGATAAATTTCTTCGAATGGAATTGGTGTATTTGAATTTAAAACTGACTCGCCATTATGGCAGAAAGGACATCTAAAATTACATGCAGGTGAAAAAAGGACTACGGAGACCTTTTCATCATAATCTAATAGTGAAAATTTATCGATTCCTACGAATTCCATAGAATTATTTTATAATAATATCTATGGTTAAACAACGCAATATTAGATATTGTTGAACTTTATATACTATATAACTATACTTATATCAATGAGACGCAACCCAAAAAGAATAGGTCTTATTAGCGGAATTATTCTTTCGGCCGCTTTTTCTGGTGCATTAGCCATCGGTGCTCTTTCAGGTGTTAAAAAACAAGAAAAAGTAATGACGAGCGCTGAAATAGATCCTGCAGATTTAGTTGATGGTTGGAACTATGACGAAGACGAAAATGCATTAGTGTACTACGATTCGAACAACCCTACTTATCAGTACGAATTGACTTATTTTTATGTTCGCCAAAGAGATAATCAGGTTGATTTAACTTATACAAATACAAACGATCCTGATGACACTCATGAAATTACTGTTTATGGTAGTTATGCTGGAGGATCAGGTTTAATTGAAGGCCAGGTTTATTTAAATGGCTCTCAAACTCCTACATCTGTTTCTATTGCTGAAGGTTCAGCGACTTTTGAGTATGATGAGTTACCATATAACGAAGGATGGAATTATGTTTCTGACGATTATGCTTTACTTTGGTATGATGGCGAAGAAATTGTTTCTTATGTATTAGAAAGCGTATATCTTTGCCAATATTCTCAGGATGCTATTTTAACTTATACGAATGATTCGGGTCCTACAGTCGGAGATAATAAAGAAGTTGTTTTAACGAGTGCTTATATTAATCAAACAACTGAGCATTTAGTAGGCTATTTTGATGAAATCAGCACATATGTCGATTTAAATATTGGTGACATCACACCTCAAGAGACTGAATATTGGACCTATCAAAGCGGTGAATTTACTTGGGTTAATAGATGGGGCAGCCAAGCTAGTACTAGCTATTTCACAATCGAAACTTCGGTTTTCCATGATTACACAGAAGACCAAACTTTGAATTATTATGAAGTTCAATACAGAGATGGTAATGATTTATTACCAATACTTAAATTTACATCTGCTTCTTATGAAGAACTAAGTGGGGCAACAGCACAAGGTTATCAGGTTACTGGTAACTGTGTTGATCCTAGTGTTTCTAATGTCACCATTACTGTCGATACGCTTCAATATACTCAGGAAGCTATTTTGGATGGCTGGATCTATGATCCACAAACTCCGACAATGCAATATTATATTCACAATCAAATGTATAGATCATACGTTATTGGAACGCCTCATTTCTATTTATATGGAACTGAAGAGAATAATGTTACATTCATATTTAGAGCAGAAATTACTGGTGGTGAAACCACACAAGAGACATTTACTTTAACTGATGCAACTTATTCGGATCCTGGTGATCATAATGGTCCTCAAGATAAATATCAGGTTATAGGTGAATGGGATGGCGGTTCAAGAATAACATTATATTTTGATGAGCTTGATGTCGAATTTATTTATAGATGGGTTTATGACGAACAAAACGGCTTCCAATATTGGCTAGACATTGATGATATTTGTAACAGCACGATTCGAGATGTTATTTTTACTAATTATGGAAACGGAAAGTATTATAACGAAGCATATGTCTTCATTGAAGCCTGGCACAGTGAAGGGCAAACACCTACCCTTTTAAGAACTGACACATTATTTATTGAGCAAGTTGTATTAGTTACTGATCCTCGCTTGCTTCAAGATGAACCAGGCGTTATGCATGGACTCTGGAATGGACAAGAAGTTGAATTTGAGCTCTATTCCGATGACGATCATTTATTTATTGAAAATAATATACAAACCGGCTGGAACTATCTTGAAGGTTTGCAAGAAATCGTTTATATAGCAGACGAAAACGACAGCCCTTTAGTTTCAGGGGACCGTTATTTCCTTGTCATTACTAGTGCGATTTATTATCCAGGAAAACGCAAAATCGATGTTCAATATGTTTTGAACGATGAAAATGGTGAACAACAAAAAACAGGTAGTTTTTCCTTACAAAATGCATCTGTACTTTCTGAACCAGGCAATGATGCACCGGGTGTTATTAAAGGTTATGCAGAAGATATAACCAACATAATGATGGAGTTGCAGACTTATTATTTAAACACCTCAACTCAACCTTATTTTATGTACGATGAGGATAACAGTGAACTCTATATGTATTATCCAAATCCGGAAAACATGACGGATATTTCTACCGAACTTCAAACCGCAGAATATAATCCAGACACCGGCATATTAACATTGAACTATTATATTTATTATAAATATAATGGAGTTGAACAAACTGACGGTGAACACGCTACATTAAGTGACGTTCAATTTATAAGAATGCCTGATCCAGATAATGCAGAACCAGCATTAAGAACAGGTCTAGTTGAAGGCTATTGTGAACAAGTTGACGATACTATTCAACTCATAATTAATGTTCCAATTACAAGTACAGGAACTGCTGGTTGGAAATATGATCAAGAGAGTGGTTTATCATGGATTGATGAATTTGGTCTTTACTATAACGCAGAAAATGAAAAACTCGAGATTACAGATGCTATTTTTAACTCCACATCTAATGAAGCAAAAGTTAATTTCTACATTGAAGAATTTGATGAAACCAAAACGCTTAATTTAACTAGAGCAGAATATCTTGATTTAAGTGATCAGAGTCCAACAGAACTATATACGATTCAGGGTTATAATGATGATTTAACTGATGGTGTTTTACAATTTCAAGTCCAATCATTAACAGTAACTGATGGAGTATCTCATTGGACATGGTATCAAGGCGATTTAACTTTAGTTAATCCTTGGTATCCTGATATATCTGTAACACAAACAGCAGTTACTTATTACGAAGCTACTGAAGTTGTTGAACTTGTTTATCAAGTTATTGATCCAACAAATAATACTAGTTCATCACAAACACTTACTCTTACTGAAGCCGAAGTCATTGAGGAATTTGATGCTGCATCCGGAGCTCCTGGTTTAGTTTCTGGCCATGCCGACTTCATCGACGGTATGGTTGATCCTATTTCTGTTAATGTTTATGTCGCAATAGATAGGCCTTCATTATTTACTGAAGGATGGAATTTTATCGATGAACAATTAGTGTGGTATGACGAAACATTAGGTGTTTGTGATACCTCATTCTATTTCGTTACGATTTACTATAATCTTTCTGACATGGATGAAAAACTTGCAGAATATGCAGAAGTAAAATATGCAATTTATGGATTAAGTAGAGAAGACCCAGATGCTGTTACATATAAAATTGTTAAATTAGACAACGTTAAGGTTGGGGCTGAACCAGATGGACGAGAGCCGGGGTTCTTAACAGGTACGTATACTCCTCTCGATGCTGGTGTTTCAATTGAATTCTCTTCTGATCAATTTACATATAAACGCATTGGTGAAGAGGACGAAAATCCTGCAACAATTACTCCAGAACAAGCTGAAGAAATTATCGACTTCATGCCTGAAATTGAACCAGAAACTGAAGAAGAACAACAAAGACAAGAAAGAAACGAAGAAAGTCTTGCTCAGCTTTCTGAAAAGACTGCTGCAGAGATTTTAGCAACTGTTACAACGGCACAAGATAATATCGATCAAGAACTTGCTGATAAGATTGCAGCTGCAACTACAGAAGAAGAAGTTGCTCAAGCTAGACAAGAGCACCAAGAAAAACGTGAAATCATTGAGACTGTTACAGAAGCCTCAGTCGTTGTTGGTGCCGGTCAACAAACTGCTGCTCAAGAAGGTAAGAAAGTTAATGATGCTTTACCAGAAGATAACGGCTTAGATGAAAGCATGGAAAAGACACTCAATGACTTCTATACCAAACAAATGAATTATCTTTTAGGCAAGGAAGAAATTCCTGACAAAGAAGAAAAATCTTCAGGAAATCGCGGTGTTTTACGTGCTCCAGAGGGTAATTCAACCGGAATTAATATGAATATTTCTAAAGAAGAATATGGCAAGATGATTAAGTTCGTTGACACCGCAGTTTCTAATATGAAAGATGCAGCACTTCAAATTCGTAAGTGCTCTGCTGCTAGCATGAAAGCATCAGTTAACGTTTATATTTCTAAAGTCAAAATTTCTTCATTTAGAGAGTTTGATGAAGCGGCAGCTAACGCAGAATTTGTCGCAGCAGTTTATAGAGCAATAATGCTTAACATGCAACAACAAGTCATCGAGGCATTAAAACGTGAATATAAACCATCTAACAACGCTGAAAAAGAAGCTCAATACAAAGCTCAACTTGCAGCATGTGAAGATTATGATACATTTGAACAAATCGTTCTTGAAGTCTTAAGACTTAAATATGTTTCACTTACCAATCAAGAGATTGATATTGAACAATTTAGACCTATTTACGATGATATCTTTAAATCATGGGCTTTAGATGATCCATCAATTAATCCAACAAATATTACATTAGAAGAATTAACAAAAGCCACAATTGAAAAGACAACAACAAAAGCAACAAAAGTTGCTCATAGAGAATCCATCAGTTCACAAGAAAGCACATTTTTAATTGTTTTCGGTTGTGCTGTTGGTGTAGTTGGTGCTGCCGCAATTGCTGCTCCAATTATTATCAAATCTAGAAAAAGGAGATTAGCTAAATAATGTTTGACGAGTACAACAATAGAAAAGCTCCTGAATATAATTCTCAAGTTGAAAATAAGGTTACTCATGAGAACGTTTTTGCTGCTGAAAACAAAACCGCTAAAGAGAATCTAAACTTCAAAGAAAATTACGAATTAGATGGAAAATCCCATAAAAAAGCGGAAAAAACGAGAGCAAGAAATAAAGCAATGTCTGTTTTAACAACAAGTCTCGTCGGTGTTGTTGGTCTTGTTGTCGCGGGCATGACAAACCTCGTAAATATTAAACTCAAAGCTAAGTTTGAAGAAGTTGAATATAGAGATGGCAAGATTGCTTTCTCAATTAATGTCAGCAACTTAACTGAAAAAGAATATATCGTCATTTATCCAGAGCGTGACACAAAACAACTCGAAGAAGTTAAATACTATTTAGCAGATGCTCAAGACGGCTACATTCATGGATCTTTAGATGTTGATTCTGATTATGTTAAGAGACAACTTGATGCCGTAGAAAATGGCGTTGTTAAGTATGTTTTGAATTTAAGAGGTTTAGTCGGTCTTGATGTTGAACGTTTGTTTGACCGTTACGTGGTAAAAATTGAAAAGGTTACTGAGTCTAAATTTGAAGATGTTACCGGTTATTGTAATTGTGGTGTTGATGGTTATTACTACTTCACTATGAACTTTGAAGATGAAGCCGGCCACTTCTCCAACTTCAAAGCTTATATTACTGACTCAGTTTATGATGAACTCGTTAATGGCGGTGCTAGTGAAGAAGAACTTGCTAGACATATTGTCTATTGTCAGTCTGATGAAAATACAAACTGGCACGAAGAACAAAGAATCTTCGTTCTTGATTTGCAAGGTTCCAAAGGAACTTTAGTAATCGAGTATGATAAAGAAGATAACGGCGAGGTTGAACATATGAAGTTCACCACACCGATAGAATTATAGAAATATGTAAGGAGGAAAAACATATGAAAAATTCTAAGAAAAAGAAAGGAATTAGGGTAGGCTTATGGGTCCGTCTTGGATTCTGCATTATTTTTGCAGCCTTCATAGTTGTTATCGCTTTAAGAACTAAATTGTTCCCTGGCGATTCAGTTATCTATAACATGTATGATCCTGATTTCGAACCAAATGGGACCGAAAGAGTTTTGATCGGTTTATTAAAGACAGGAATGATTTTCTCAATCTGTTTCTTAATTTTCCAAGTCAGCCATGGTTGTGTCAGACTTTCAGACATGATTAAAAACAACTCTGCCAAAACAACACTTTTACTTTTAGGTAACCTTTTCAAATACGCTGCAGCCATTGCATTCGTATTAGTCACATTAGGTGCTTGGGGTGTTGATACAGCCGCAATCGTTACCGGTTCAGCAGTTATCGCATTAGTTATAGGCCTTGGTTGCCAATCACTTATCGCTGACATTGTCGCAGGAATCTTTATGTTATTCGAAGGCGACATTAAAGTTGGTGATATCGTTGTTATTGATGGTTGGAGAGGTGAAGTCAAACAAATCGGTCTAAGAAGAACAAAAATTGAAGATGCAGTTGGTAACGTTAACATTGTTAATAACTCTGCTATTTCAAATATTATTAATAACACTCAAGACTTATCAGTCGCTGTTGTTGAAGTTGGCACAGAATACAATGAATCAATTCTCCGAATTGAAGAAGTTATTGAAGAAGGCCTACCAGTAATGAAGGAACATATTCCAGCAATCGTTGAAGGTCCATTCTATAAAGGTGTTCAAAGTTTAGGTGAGAGCAGTGTTAACATTAAGCTCGTCGCAAAATGTAAAGAAGAAGACAAGTATCAAGTTGAACGTGATTTAAACCGTGAAATTAAATTGTTATTTGATGCTAACAAGATTAACGTTCCATTCAATCAAATTGTCCTTAACACTCGTGATCCAAAAGAACCAGACAAAACTCAATATAAGCCAAAGAAGGCTTCTACAAAGAACTTCGCCCAAGAACAAGGCGAATTATCTAAGGATATTGAGGAACAAATTAAATAGTTTCATATAGGAGGTTTAAGATATGAAAGGTTTTAAAGCTTACGTTGCTGAAGCATTTGGAACATTTGTTTTAGTGTTCTTTGCTTGTGGTGTTGCCGCATTAACAAACGGTAGCCTAGTTCCAACAGCTTTATCATTCGGTTTAGTCATCGTCGCGATGGCTTACACAATTGGCCCAGTCAGCGGATGCCACATTAATCCAGCAGTTTCTCTTGGTTGCTTACTTACCAAAAGAATGTCTTTGAAAGACTTCTTTGGTTATGTTGTTGCCCAAATAATTGGTGGTTTACTTGGCGGAATGCTTTTATTCGCAATCTGCAAAATGGCTGGTATGTCATTTGTCTCTGAAGGCGGTTGGTTAGGCGATGCTTGTAATGGACTTGTCCATGTTACTGGCGATAAAGCAACATTCGGAAACTATGCTGCTGCAATCCTTGTCGAAGTAGTTCTTACTTGTGTCTTTGTTTACGTCATCCTCAACGTTACAAGCGCAAAGAACGAAAGTGTTGGCAAGAAAGCCGGACTTATTATTGGATTAACCTTAACATTAGTCCATTTACTTGGTATCGGTTTAACCGGAACAAGTGTTAACCCAGCAAGATCAATTGGCACAGCAGTCGCAGCCTTAATCTTCGGTGATGGTACAAAGCCATTAATCGTCCTTTGGGTCTTCGTTGTTGCTCCACTTATTGGTGGCGCACTTGCAGCTCTTATTTACAAAATCTTCCGCGAAGAAGAATAGTAAAAAGTAAGATGATAAAAAGCAGGAGAAAATTCTTCTGCTTTTTTATTTGCGCATTATATAATATTTACTAGTAAATAAAACGAAGAGGTTTTCTTATGACAATCAAAGAATATATCAAAGCCAGAAAAGAAGAGATTAAGGCTGAAGTTGCAGCGATGCCAAAAAAGCCAAATCTTGTTATTGTTCAGCTCAATGAAGACGAAGCATCTAAAGCCTATGTTAAAGGCAAACTCAAAGATGCTGCTGAACTCGGAATTAACGCAAAATTATTGAAATTTCCTGTAGAAATGAGTGAAAAAGCACTTCTTAAAGAGATTGCTAAACTTAATAAAGATAAAAAGGTTGACGGCTTTATTGTTCAGATGCCATTGCCGAAACAAATTGATGAAGAAAAAGTTAAGCTCGCAGTTGCTCCTGAAAAAGATGTTGATGGTTTCCATCCAATGAGCGCACTTAATCCTTGTACACCTCAAGGCATTATGAATTACCTCAAACATGAAGGTGTTGAATTCTTAGGAAAAAACGCAGTTGTTATTGGGCGTTCAAATATTGTTGGTAAACCAATGGCTAAAATGCTTCTTAAAGAATCTTGCAACGTAACTGTTTTACATAGTAAAACATCTAAAGAAGACATGGCTCGATATTTAAAGTATGCTGATATCGTTGTGGTGGCAGTCGGAAGACAACACCTCATTACTAAAGAATTTGAATTTAAACCATCTGCAGTTCTTGTAGATGTTGGAATTAACAGAGACGAAAACGGATTACATGGTGATATAGAACCAGGAATGCCTGTTGCACTTCAAACACCAGTTCCGGGTGGAGTTGGCTTATTAACTCGTCTCGCATTAATGGAAAATTTGCTAAAAATAGGAAGGTAGAAAAATGGCGGAAAAAGAAGTTCTAATTGAAGTTAAAAATCTTGTTAAAAAATATGGTACAGGTGAAGCTACTGTTTTTGCTTTAAACAATGTATCAATGAAGGTTTATAAAGGCGAATTCCTTATAATTTTGGGATATTCTGGTTCTGGTAAGTCAACTTTATTAAACATGATTGGAGGAATTGACAAGGTTGATTCTGGTGAAATTATTTACAAACAAAAAGATGTTACAAAATTTAATGATAAAGAACTGACAAATTATCGTAGAGAAGCTATTGGTTATATCTTCCAGTTTTTCAATCTCTTAAGTGACATTACAATTTATCAAAATATTGTTTTGGCGCCATCTTCTACTAAAGATAAGGCCGAAATTGAAAGAATATTAGATGGTGTTGGTTTACTAGATAAAAAAGATAAATTTCCAAGACAACTTTCTGGTGGCCAACAACAAAGAGCTTCTATTGCGAGAGCACTTGCAAAAACTAGCGACATGCTATTAGCAGATGAACCAACTGGTGCCCTTGATTATGAATCTGGTAAAGATGTATTAAAACTTCTTCAAAAACTTCATAAAGAAGGAAGAACTATTGTTATGGTTACTCACACCAAAGAAATAACTGCTTTAGCGGATCGTATTATTACAATGAAAAATGGACAGATTATCGATGAACGTCAAAACACACCTATTGATGATGTCGATACTATTGATTGGTAATGAAAAATTTAATTCGATTATATCTTTGGCCACTTATTAAAAGGTTTAAGGCATTGTTTATTACAATGACTGTTTTAACTGCAATCGGCGTTACATCTATTATTGCGTTTAATGGTGTAGCTGACGGAATGAGAGAGAATTATAAAAAGTACGTCGAAAGAAGTGATGCTCCTAATGCATTCCTTTCTACTGGTTTAATGGACTATGGAGAAAATGGCGAAAAAGATCTAGAAATCGAAGCGATTGAGGGCGTAAGAATATTTGAAAGATGCATGTTTGTGCCATGTTCAACTTTCTTACCTAAGAGCCAAGAAAGTAAATCAACTCAACTTTTCACCTTTGATTTAAGAAAAGACGAATATAAACCTCAAATTTTTACACAAACCAACTATTCGAAATCTTATGCGAATGTTTGGGTTGAGAATTCATTCGCGAAATTAAATGATGTTAAACCTGGCGATACAATTCAAGTTGGTTATTATCAACAGTATGTTGAAGTATACGTCGTAGGTTTATTATCTTACCCAGACACTGTTGTTTATGGCGCATCAAACGCCGTTTCTACAGAAAACACAAACTTTGGGCGTATTTATATTGAAAAAGACGAAGTTAAAGGATTAGTAAGTGGAACTGGTGGTATTGTTGATAAATTAAAAGATTTTGTAGATGCTGGCGGACTAGATACTGCGACAAAAAAGGCGGTCGAAGATGCCATTGAACTTTTAAATAAATTCGATACTTTAATTTCGAAAGAAGTACAAAGATTTTCTAATAGAATTACCATTTATTTTGATGATAATGCTAACCAAAGAGAAACGCTTAATAGAGTTAAAGATTATTACACAGGTCAAGGTGTTAAGGTTCTTGAATCATATTTATTTAATGAATCATTGTCTGCATCATTAATCGACTCGAATGCTAGTGCAATGAAGAGCGCTGGAAGAGCAGTATCTATATTTGTGTTTGGAACAGTTATTATTGTATTAACAATGTTCTTACTCCAAATCATTAGAGAAATGATGCGTGACATTGGAGTTATGTCGGCATTAGGAATTAAGAAAGAACACATAATGGGTTTATTGTCATTGTTCTCTCTTATTATTTCTATTATAGGCTCCGCTTTTGGTGTATTCTTTGGTCACTTAATTGAATTTGGATTAGATAAGATTATAGGTGGTGTTTTTGGGGTAGCAGTTAAGGCACCTCCATTGAGATATGGAAATACTCTGCTTTCCTTTGCAACGGTCTTACTTGCAAGTCAATTTGCAACATTCAATGCCTCATTTAGAATTACTAAACTTATGCCTGTTGATGCATTAAATGATCAAGCATCTAGTAAAAAAGTGCTTTCTCCAAAACTTGAAAAGAAGCTCCAAAATGCACGTCCAGGCGTAAGACTTACTGTAAATTCAATTGTTACTAAACCAAAGCGATTTATCACGTCTTTCTTGGCAATTTTTGCTTCTGGCTTAATTATTTTTACTTCAATTGCGTCTTTAACTTCATTCAACAAAGCTCTTAATAATACATTTGATAAATATATTCGTTATGATGCCCAAGTAGTGTTTGCAGATGAACCAGGAGCTTTTGATGAAGAATTAGTGTCAATAGGTGCTGAAAAATTTGAACAAACAAGGTACGCTGCACCGGTGTTGAAATTTAATGGTAAGGAAGAAACTATTACTTTACAAGGTTTGCCACTTGATTCAACTTCAGTCATGATTCCACTTAAGCGTAATGAATACGCTAAAGTTCCTGAAGAAGGAATTAGTGTAAACATGATTACGGCGAAAGCCCTTGGAATTAAAGAGGGAGACACCGTTAATGTTGATGGACACGATGTTAAAGTTGCCTACATTTCGCAGCTTGAAGCATACAATGTATGTTTTTGTAACGTTGATAAGATTTCGGAATACACGAATAACGATGTCATGTCTTATTTAATTAACGGAGTCGATAAAGAAGCTTTAATTAAACAAGTTACGAATTATCACTATGACGCTGTTGTTACTTTAACACACGACCAACGTAATTACTTCGCGAGTAAGTTCCAGATTCTACAAATGGTTTGTATTGTCTTTATCATCTTCTCTGTTGGCTTAGGAGTATTAATTGTTTCTCTTATGATGCAAACATCATTAATTGAGCAAAAACGTGACCTTTGTATTATGAGATCTGTTGGTTTCTCTATGGGGCAAATTTCTGGTATATGGTCGTATCTGATGATACTTCAATTTATCTTCTCAATGGTTTTTTCAATTCCGATTTCATTCTTAGCGACGAAATTATTTTTGCACTTTACCAATACAAAAATGGCCATGGTAACTTCTCATGCGAATGTATTCCATTTATTAATTACTGTTGGCTTAGTCGCAGCATTCCTTCTTGTTTCGCACTTCTTCTGTATGGGAATTGTTAAACGTTGGAATATTGCTGAAAATACAAAAAATAGGGAGTAAAAAAATGCAAAAACTATTAAAAATCCTAGCATTTCCACTTGTTGCTTTAGTTCTTTCGGGTTGCTACATGCCATGGGAACAAGACACAGATGAACAACATATAAGGTCATATGAACCAATTACAGGCAAGTTTGTTTTACATGATAATCTTGATAAGAGATATAGTTACACGGATACCTATTTTGTCTTCAATGGTCAAAAGGGAAACTTCACAATGAAATATTACGAAAACGGTAATCTTAAACACGAAGGCGCCATGAATAAAATTGTGACCCACGAAGATCGAATCGGTAAGTGGTGTGACAACTTACATTTGAATATCAAAATTGATAAAAAAACATATCATCACATTTCAACATATACAGAGTCTTTCGAGCCACTTAATCAATTTAGAATTTTAGAAGAGTACGAAGGTTTTGATTCAAGATATTTCTTATCTGAACTTCCGTACGTCATTGGCACTTATGTTCGCGAAGATGCTGAATATAAAGAAGAAGCTTATCACACGAACGAATATGACTGTTTAATTCCAAGTGATTCTAAAATCAACATAGCATTTGATGGGACATTTAAATTAGATGATGAACATTACTTCTACTTCTTATCTCCTAGAGGATGGTCATTACCAGATGACTTTGGTTATTTCTATGATTCATATTATCAATACTTCTCTCCAGATTTAGAGAAACCTCTTGAAGGATTTGCAGATGGTTATTTGTCTAGCGCGCAAGGAAAAGGATATGTTATTAATCTGAAAGTTAATCGTAACTCAGTTAACGATTGGAAATATCCAGATCAGAAGTTATATATGGGCTATCCATATTATGATGACCGCGGTATTCTTGATTATAAGTATGGTACAGTTGACTATTCAGACGGACTTGTAAAATCATTCACATTTGAAAAGATCTCGAGAAGGTGGTCTGATGAAGAGTGGAACAAATATATATCTGGAAAAGAAGATCTTCCAGATGCAGTTCAATATGGATTCGTTGGTGGAACTTACACAAACACTGCATTAGACCAATAAAAATTAAAAAACGCCGGAAATTCCCAGCGTTTTTCTTTTGTCTAAGTATTTTATTCTAACTCGAATGCTCCGGTATAGAGCTGGTAGTAATAACCTTTCTTAGCGATTAATTCATCGTGCGTACCACGTTCAATGATGCGGCCTTTTTCCATACACATAATAGCGTTGGAGTTTTGAATTGTAGATAAGCGGTGAGCAATAGCGAAGACGGTTCTACCTTTCATTAATTGATCCATGCCTTGTTGAACAATCTTTTCGGTACGAGTATCGATTGAAGATGTAGCTTCATCAAGAATCATAACAGGAGCATCTGCAACAGCCGCGCGCGCAATAGATAATAATTGTCTTTGACCTTGTGAAAGATTCGCGCCATCTCCTGAAAGCATTGTGTTATAACCTTCTGGTAAACGTGTAATAAAGTCATGTGCGTTAGCAATCTTGGCTGCTGCGATACATTCTTCATCTGTGGCATCTAAACGTCCATAACGGATGTTATCCATAACAGTTCCAGTAAAGAGATTAACATCTTGTAAGACCATGCCTAAAGATTTTCGTAAATCGTCTTTTTTAATTTTATTAATGTTAATTCCATCATAACGAACTTTACCGTCTGCTAAAGGATAGAATCTGTTGATTAAGTTTGTAATAGTGGTTTTACCTGCACCTGTAGCACCTACGAGCGCGATTTGTTGACCTGGGTGAGCATATACGCTTACGCCGTGTAAAACCATCTTTGTTCCATCATACGAGAAGTCGACATTCAAAATTTGAATATCACCTTTGAGTTCTGTGTAAGTAACTTCGCCAGTTGATTGATGTGGGTGTTTCCAAGCCCATTTATGTGTTCTTTCATCCGTTTCAACAAGTTTTCCATCAACTTCTTTAACGTTTACTAAGGTAACGTATCCAGTATCTTCTTCTGGTTTTTCATCAATTAAGTCAAAACAACGTGAAGCACCTGCCATACCCATAACAATAAAGACAACTTGTTGCGAGAATGTATTAACGTTATTTGTGAACATTCTAGACATCATTAAGAAGGCAACAACCATGCCCCAGAATGTTGAAATAGTTTCGGGGTTATGAAGATCGATTGTAGTCCAATTTCCAAAAATATTTAAGTTATCAAAACCTGGAATTAATAACATCATAAAGCCAACAATTGCAGTTAAAACATACATAAAGTTACCAATGTTTCCATTGATTGGCATCGTGATATTACCATGGATGTTTGCCTCGGTTGCATATGAACCAAGTTGATCGTTGAGTTTATTAAACTCTTCACAAGATTTTTCTTCGTGAGAGAAGACTTTTATAACTTTTAGACCATTAATTGCTTCTTCAATATTTCCTTCGACAACCGCAACTTGTTTTTGTTGTTTCATGAAGTATTTAGCGGAACGACCACCAATAAATTTGGTGTTAAGGAACATAGCAATGGTGCAAACAATTGTAACGCCAGTCATCCATAATGAGTTCATAAGCATAGTGGTGAAAACAAAGACGACCGCAAAGAAAGCCTGGACTAAGCTTGGCAATGCTTGAGAGATAAATTGTCTAATGGTGTCGATATCATTAGTGAATAACGACATAGTCGCACCATGAGGATGTGTATCGAAATATTTGATTGGTAAATCTTGAAGATGATCAAACATTTGAATTCTCATGTAATTCATGAACTTCTGGGTAATTATGGCCATTGACCTATTCCAATACCAGGCTGCAAAAATACCAACAGCGTAAATAATCGCCATCGCAATAAGCAATCTTAAGACATTAGTGGTTAACGTTATATCCATTGCCGTAACGGTAACCAAGTCAACAAATGGGTTTTTGCCTAGTCTAATTGCTTCAGACAAACTATTTGTAATGAAGTTTGCAAAGACTGATGAACAGAGATTAGTGAAAACGTTGATAACAATGCACACGAAAACAACGATTAAGCGAACAGGGAATTGCTTAAACAAGAGTTTGATTAAACGTTTGAAAGTGCCTTTCTTAGCACGTCCACGTTCTCTAATCCTTGCTCCGCCTGGTGGCATTATTTGGTTCCTCCTACTCTGTTTTGAGAATAGTAAACTTCTTGATAAATCTTATTTGATTTAATAAGTTCATCATGAGTTCCGACAGCATTGATTTGACCATTATCCATAATAATGATTTTGTCTGCATCTTCTATAGAAGAAATACGTTGAGCAATAACAATCTTAGTCATTTCTGGTAAATCTTCCTTAAGTCCTTTACGGATTAATTTATCAGTTCTTGTGTCGACTGCACTTGTTGAGTCATCAAGAATCATAATTTTTGGTTTTCTTAATATTGCACGTGCAATACAAAGTCTTTGCTTTTGACCACCTGAGAAGTTTGCTCCGCCTTGCTCAACAATAGAGTCAAAACCTTTTTCTTTTGATTTAACGATTTCAAGACATTGAGCAATTTGGCAAGCACGAGTCATTTCTTCTTCGGTAGCATTTTGGTTACCCCATCTAAGATTTGAGGCGATGGTGCCAGAGAACAAAACGTTCTTTTGAAGGACTACAGAAACACTGTCTCTAAGTGTTTTAAGATCATATTCTTTAACGTTGTGGTCACCAACCAAAAGTTCACCTTCGCTAACATCATAAAGTCTAGAAATTAGGTTAACAAAACTTGTTTTTCCAGAACCAGTAGAACCTAAAACACCCACAAATTCCCCAGATTTTATGGAGATATTGATATTTTGAAGAGCATTGTTTTCGGCAGTTTCTTTGTATTTGAAGTTGACGTTTTTGAAATTAATATCGCCATTGGCAACTTCATAAAGAGGATTCTCAGGATTCTTGATTGTTGGTTCTTCATTTAAAACTTCACTAACACGTTTGACTGCTTCAAGTGAAATGAAGAGCATAACCAAAATCATTGAAATCATCATTATGTTCATTAAGATTTGAATGCCATATGTTAATAAGGCAGACATTTGACCAATTTCAAGTTTTGCCCAGAAACTTGGGTCTTGGTTTGATTTATAAAGAAAGTATGAACCTAAACTAAGAACCGCAATATTTGAAAGGTGAATAACTGTATTAATTAAAGGGTTATTTAAAGCAACAATTTTTTCAGCTTTAATGAAATCAAATGATAAATCATTTGATGCTTTATTGAATTTTTCTTTTTCGTATTCTTCACGAACATAGGATTTAACAACACGAATACCTGAAACGTTTTCTTGAACTGACTCATTTAGCTTATCGTAACGTTTGAAAACACGAGTAAAGATTCTCATCGCGTTTTTGCCGATTAAGAACAAGCCGAACGCGACTACTGGAATAAGAACAACGAAGATGCAAGCCATGACTCCGCCTGTAATAAATGCCATTACAGCAGAGAAAATCATCATAAGTGGTGCACGAACAACAATTCGAATACACATTTGGAATGACATTTGAATTTGTTGAATATCAGTGGTTGTTCTTGTTACTAATGATGAAGATGAAAACTTATCAATGTTTGAAAATGAGAATGATTGAATTTTCTTAAATAAGTCCGATCTTAAGTTTGTAGCAAAGCCGACAGAAGCCTTTGCGCCGAAAATTCCACCGAAAATCCCGGATAAAATTGAGAAAATTACAATTCCGAGAAGAACTAAAATAAGAGTTAAAACTGTGACATTAAAATTAAGACCAAGGTTTTCGTTAATGTATGGGATGGGGGTAACCATATCAAAATGTATATCGTTCTTAACGGCGTTATTTACAGAGTCGATCAACATTGACATAGTGAAAGGCATAATACATTCGAGTAATGCTTCAGCCACCATAAAAAGCGGAGTAATGAAAGCATACTTCTTGTATTGTCTTACGCTTTTTAAAATTAATTTAATTTTCTGCCACATAAGTCGATTTAATGATAATTGTATCGTTTATCTTTTGAAAAACAATACAATTTAGTTATTTAACGTAGTCAAGAAACTTTTTAATAGTTTCTTTTTCATTTTCAAAAACAAAAAGGAAGAATTCATCACCCATCGCATCTCTAAAGCTTTGTGGATAATATCCATGACGGCTTAGATTGTCTTTATATTCATTCATAATTTCATCATTTGAATGTTTGTATGGATGACCATATTTTCTATTAATTGAGAATGCAATTTTGTTTGTCTCGTTATCTAAATGACAAACATCATCAACAATCATTGAAGCATAAGCTTCATAGTAATCAGTGTTTGCAACAAGATTGAGCAAATCTGGTGTTTCTCCTCCTGGTGATCTTAAGTTTGCTTCAAGGCCAACGATCTCGCCTTTCTTTGCAAATCCTGGTTTATCGGAATTGAGTTTAAAAAACTCAATATGGAAACATCTTGATTTAATATTAAAAGCCTTGACTACTTTCTCACCCATTTTTCGATAAGTAGCAGGCATCTTAGATTCAGCAAAATAGAAAATATCTAAATCTTTATTAACAGCTTCTGCAATCGGGGTTGGGAAAGTTTCTTTAAAGGCGACAACGATTTCTGATTCGCTATTAGCAATTCCGTCGAACGAAACAATGCTACCATCAAGAAATTCTTCCATGATATAAACTTCATTTGGTTTAACGGCAAAGAAATGTTCTAAATCTTCTTTAGAAGATATTTTGAAAGTATCAGCTGCTCCAACACCAGAATCCGGTTTAGCAAATACTGGATAACCAACTTCATCAATGAATTTCAAACATTTTTCATAAGAAGAAACCATAATGTATCTAGCGGTCTTTACTCCGGCTTTGTTGAAATATTGTTTCATATGAGATTTTGCTTGGTAGTGGTCTAAATCAGATGGTCTATAACCACCTTTGATATTGAACCACTCACGATAATGAGCATCATTTCTCATCCAATATTCATTGTTCGATTCAATAAAATCAATTTTGCCGTATTTATTTTTTAAATACTCAATAGCATCAATAACCCAAGATTTATTATTTAAATCAGTTACATAACAATACTCTGTTAGATTCCATTTAAGTTCATCGTTAAGATTTTCATATCTCTCATCTCCGATGCCTAAAACATTCACGTCTCTAGCTTTTAATGCTCTAACAAAGTGTGAATAGATACCCGGAAAGTTTGGTGAGATAAAGATAAAATTCATATTGCGAAAGAATTATAGTCTTTTAATTTAGCATTTCAAATACTTTGTAATTGAGTTTATAATTAGTGCTGCTTATGAAACGAGTTTTGATAGTCATAAACGGATATGGACTTGCTGGCGGAATTCAGCACCAAGTAAAACGTCTTGAAGAAGAGTTTTCAAAACGCAATGTTGAAGTCGAAATCATCAAAAATACCCAGGTTTTTGCGTATATTTTTGAAGGTGACATCAAGGTTTCATTGCCAAAATATGACTTTGTTTTATATCTAGATAAGGATAGATATGTTGCAGAGCTTTTAGAGAAAGCCGGTTATAAACTTTATAACTCAATTGATTCAATCATTAAATGTGATGACAAAATGCTCACTCACATTTGTTTGGCAAACGAAGGAATTAAAATGCCGACATCTATCTCATCAACTCTTTGTTACACAGACAATGGTAATAGAGATTACTTAAATCCAGTTATTGAGAAGATTGGTTTACCAATGATTGTCAAAGAGAATTACGGCTCTCTTGGTAAACAAGTATATCTAGCAAATAACTATGAGAAGCTATTAGAAATCGAAAACAAACTTATTCATATTCCTCACATCTTTCAACAATATATTGAATGTTCCAAAGGAAAAGATTATAGAATCATCGTTATTGGTGGTAAAGTTATCGCTTATATGAAGCGCGAAAATCCTAATTCTTATCTTTCTAATCTTGCAACTGGCGGTACTGCATCAAAAGTTGATTTGTCAAAACCATTCTTAGATACAGCCGAGAAGTGTGCAAAGATTCTTGGCCTTGATTATTGTGGCGTCGATATTTTAGAAGGCGAGCGCGGAGAACCAATTGTTTCAGAAGTTAACTCGAATGCCTTCTATGAAGGAATAGAAAAAACAACCGGCGTGAATGTCGCTGGTTGTTATGTTGATTATCTATTAAGTAAAAATTAATTATTTGGCTACTTGCCCTTGAAGTCCAATAAGGACTTTTTCTTTTACTTCAGAACCAACTAAATAGTCAATAATTTCAAGTGCAAAGGGAATTGAATAAGCCATTGATCTAGCGGTAATGATGTTTCCATCTCTTTCAATTTCTTTACCAGTGAAGTTTCCTCTAATTCCTTCGTTGCAACCTGCAAAACAAGTATATTTCTTATTTTCAAGATAACCATATTGACCTAAGACCATAGGCGCTGCACAGATTGCACAAACTAATTTGTTATGAAGTAAGAAGTGATCCAAGTATGCTTTCAAGAATTCGCATTGAGCTAAGTTTCTTGTGCCTCTTCCTCCGCCTGGAAGGATGATAAAATCATAAAGTTCTAAGTCGAACATTAGTTTTAGAAGTGCATCTGCTAGAACGTGTACTCCAAAACTTGATTGAACTTCTAATCTGTCAGTGATTGAGCAAGTTTTTATTTCAAAACCAGCTCTTGTTAAAACATCTCTTGTTGTTAAAGCTTCCGTATCTTCGAAACCATCTGCTAATATCATTAATCCTCTCATAGTTTTACCTCTTAAAAATATGATATACTTCTTAGGTATGAAAAAGAACATTTTACTCGTATTACTATCGGCTGCCCTTTTAACAGGTTGTGAATTTGACATTACTTTACAAAGATTTTTCGGTTCAAAGAAAAAAGAGGAAGAAACTCAACAAAATAACGAAAATTCTCAAGAAAAACCTGAAGAAAATCAACATTCAAACGGAAACGAGAATCAAAATCAAAATGAAAATCAACAAGGCAATGATGATCAAAAACCAGTTGATGATAATAAACAAGAATATAAAGTAACAATTAATACAAGCGGCACCGACTTTAGTGCAATTTCAAGTGAAGCTGGAGTTCAAATGGATGATAACGCTTATTCAGCTAATGCCGGAAAACTAAAAGACTATTTTGTATCCAAACTAGACAATAATAATCTTTTAACAAATTTATCTTGTACAAAATTAAATACTGCAGTTTGGAAAAGTGTGTGTTATTTATGCATTGGTACAGGCTACCACGTAAATGGTAATTTTGTTGAAGGGTTATTTAAATGGACTTCCCAAGTAAAGATTTACAAAGTTGAAATTGAAGCAATGGCTTATGCTAAAGAATATAATGGTGGCACCTTTGGGGTTGATTCAGCATCTCATGTTTTAATTGATAATGAGGACCATTCACTTGAAACTACTGAAGAACCAGTTTTACAAAATTTTTCAAAAGAATATGCGGATGGCGCAAATAGTTTTTCTATTAAATCAACCGGTTCTAGAGTTCTTCTTAAATCACTAACAATTACTTGGAAAAGATAAGATGAAATTATCGAACGAACAAATAGCTTCAATCTTAATTAAAGAAGGCAAGTCAAAAACTATACTTGTAGATGAAAAAGATGCGGAAAAAACCATAAAAAATCATCAAAAAGAAGGATGGAAGTTAATAAAAAAGTCTGAAATGAACGGCAGAACTAAATTGACTTTTGAAAAATAGTCAAATTAGAACTGCTGTTTTTCTTTGCAAGTAAACAAATAATAATGTATATTATTTTTGCTACATTTCTATAGGAGGAAATATTGAAATGCAATACACAAAAGATGTTGAAAACATGTGCAAAGTAAATTGTGGCGCCTCTCATGGATGTGCACCTATTCCTGAAGAAGGTAAATGGGTCTATTCCAGAAAGATTGAAGACATCTCCGGTTTTACTCACGGTATCGGTTGGTGTGCTCCACAACAAGGTGCATGTAAAATCACTTTAAACGTCAAAAAAGGAATTATCGAAGAAGCATTAATTGAAACAATCGGTTGTTCCGGTATGACACATTCAGCAGCTATGGCTAGTGAAGCAATTGTTGGTAAAACTGTTCTTGAAGCATGTAATACTGATTTAGTTTGTGACGCTATTAACACAGCTATGAGAGAATTGTTCTTACAAATTATTTATGGTAGAACACAATCCGCTTTCTCTGAAAACGGTTTAGCCGTTGGCGCAGGTCTTGAAGACCTTGGTAAAGGACTTCGCTCACAAGTTGGTACACTTTATTCAACAAGAGAAAAAGGTCCGCGTTACCTTGAATTAACCGAAGGTTACATTACCTCAATGGCATTAGATGAAAACAATGAAATTTGTGGTTATCAATACCTTTCACTTGGAAAGTTCACTGACTTCTTAAAGAAGGGTGATTCACCAGAAGTTGCTTTAGAAAAAGCTAAAGGACAATATGGAAGATATAACGATGGTGTCAAATTTATTGACCCACGTAAGGAATAGGAGGTTCTTAAGATGGCTTTATTTGAAGGTTATGAAAGAAGAATCGCTCAAATCAATAAATGCTTAAACGAAAACGGCATTGCCTCAATCGAAGAAGCAGAAAAGATTTGTAAAGACAAAGGTTTAGATGTCTACCAAATGGTTAAAGACATCCAAGTTATTTGCTTTGAAAATGCTTGCTGGGCTTACACAGTCGGCGCTGCCTTAGCAATCAAAAATAACGCAAAGAACGCTGCAGAAGCAGCTAAATGGATTGGTGTTGGTTTACAATCATTCTGTATCCCAGGATCAGTCGCTGATGATCGTAAAGTTGGCTTAGGTCATGGTAACTTAGGCGCAATGTTACTTTCAGAAGAAACAAAATGTTTCGCATTCTTAGCAGGCCACGAATCCTTCGCAGCAGCTGAAGGCGCAATCGGTATTGCAAAGAAAGCTAACAAAGTTAGAAAACAACCATTAAGAGTTATCTTAAATGGTCTTGGAAAAGACGCAGCTAAGATTATTGCAAGAGTCAATGGTTTTACACATGTTGAAACTGAATTTGATTACTTTACTGGCAAAGTCAAAATTGTTAAAGAAACCAAATATGGAAATAATCCAGACAGATTAGCAGTTCGCTGTTATGGTGCTGATGACGTCCGTGAGGGTGTTGCAATTATGCATCTTGAAGGTGTTGATGTTTCCATTACTGGTAACTCAACAAACCCAACCAGATTCCAACACCCAGTCGCAGGTACATACAAGAAAGAATGCGTTGAACAAGGCAAGAAATACTTCTCAGTCGCATCTGGCGGTGGTACCGGACGTACACTTCACCCAGATAACATGGCAGCAGGTCCAGCTTCCTATGGTATGACAGATACAATGGGAAGAATGCACTCTGATGCTCAATTCGCAGGTTCAAGCTCCGTTCCAGCACACGTTGAAATGATGGGCTTAATCGGTATGGGTAACAACCCAATGGTTGGTGCTACAGTCGCAGTCGCTGTCTCAGTTGCTCAAGCATTAGCAAAATAGATTAATCTATTAGTATCTAAAATTAACACTTAAAAAAAGAAGCACAAGGACTAAATTCCCTGTGCTTTTATTTTGATTTACCGCCTTTCTACCGCCCATAAAAGCAGAAATGCGATGGTTTGGATGATTACCAATCGGTTTCATCCATTTTCTTTTGAGTGTCTTTGTCTAGACTAGGTTCTTCTGGCTGAACAACATCATCCATAGACAAATATGTTTTGCCTTCAAGCAAACCTTTCTCAGCAATATTTTCTTAGATAATGTTTGGCTTTGGGTCCGCGTTAATGCTTTCACAATACTAGGATTCACTATAGTTTTAGAACTAATTATTTAGGCGATTAGAAGGTTGATATTTCTTTTAAAGAGAAAGCCTATTGAAGTTGAATAAAAAAGCCATCGATCAAAATTATTTCTTTTTCTTGATAATTTTTAGTTTTTATTTAAACAAAAACTTAATAGCATCCTCGAAATGCTTCGACCAAGATGCTTCATTGTGACCACATGTGACATCTATATCCATTTCAATATTTTCTTCATTGAAGCCACATTTTTTGATGTATCTGTAAACTGAGTAAGTTCTATCTAAGAATTTTGATTCAAACCCGATATTACCGCAATAGAAATAAAGGCGGTGGTTCGATAATTTTGGAACTGTTTCATCAAGATAGCTCATAATCTTCTCTTTTGAATAAAGGAAGAATCCAGGAGAGAAAACTAATCCAAACCCAAACACTTCTGGATATGAAGTCAATAAAGATAATGCGAAAACACCACCCATTGAAGATCCACCCGCTCCAACATCTTCTTTATTATCTGAAATTGGGAAATACTGTTTAAGCATTGGTAAAAGTTCTAGTGCAATATATCTATATAATAGATGTGATTCAAATTCCAATCCATCCTTATTAAATTCACCTGTGTTATCTACTTCAATTGGAATATTTGGAAAAGAGTATTCTAAAGCTCTATGAACAGGATCTTTTGGAGAATCTATACCTACAACAATAAATGATGGATAACCTTGGCTTATTAAAATATGTTGATGAATATCAATATCCCACGCTCCAAAAGCAGAAGTAAACTTATCGACAATATTTTGTCCATCTGCCATAAATAAAACAGGATATTTTTTGTTTTCATCAAAACCTTCAGGAAGATATACTCGAATTATTCTTCTTTTTGAATATAAAATAGGTAGTTCAACTTCCATCGTATAAAGCTCACCATATTTAATGTCGTTTGGAGTAGCTGTATATAACTGAAAAGGTCCAAAGTTTTTCATATTTAATATGATACTTCAATTAAGTTTTAGGTTAAATAGTGAAATTTCTAAAAGAAAGTATATAATTTATGTATATCTGTTTAACAAATAATGTAATCTAGCCATGTACTGGTTAGATTTTCTTTTTATCTAACAAGTATAATCAATATATGCCGTTATCCTGCTTAATTTAATTACAGTTAAACTGTCACACTCCATACTCAGGCATACGGCTT
>JAFXWB010000064.1 GCA_017534425.1 Bacilli bacterium | reverse complement strand
TGCTGTTCAGCGACTTCTTTTGTGCTTCCGTCGTATGGTAAATTGCCTGTCACTAATTGGAATAAAGTAATCCCTGCAGCATAAATATCTGATGCGACCGAGAAAGGTTTTCCTTGTAATACTTCAGGTGCTAAAAAATGCACAGAACCAAGGATTTTCCCGTGATTTTCCGCTTCTTTTTCGTTTTTAGCGATACCAAAGTCACCCAATTTAACTGTACCGTTAGATAAGTAAAAAATATTTTGTGGCTTGATGTCTCTATGAATAATCTTATGTTCGTGAGTATATGAAATTGCATCAAGTAGTTGAACCATAATTTCACAAGCTTCTTTAACTGAGAACTTTGTGTAATATTCAATCTTATCCAAAAGTGTTTGACCTTTTAAATATTCTAGAACCAAATAAGGTCTAGTTTGAAAAACGCCCTCACTATAAATTTCCATAATGTTTGGATGAGACATTTGTACAGTTGCTTTAACTTCTTTTTTAAAAGCGTCAAGCATTCCAGCTTCATTCAGAAGCTCTTCCTTCATAATCTTTACTGCGACTATCTTATTTTTGTAGACATCATTGCATTCAAAAACAACTGCCATTCCACCAAGTCCAAGTAAAGATAAAACGTTATAGCGATTATCAATTAGATCGCCGTAATTAATCATTCTTATATGGCTCCCACAAAGAAACAGCAATATTGTCTGTTCCACCATTAGCTTTAGCGATTCCAATTAAAGTTGAAATCTTTTGATCAAGTCTTTCATCACTATTAAGTGCTGAAAAGATTTGTTTATCTGAAGCATTGTTATATAAACCATCACTACATAAAAGGATGGTTTTTCTTTCGTTTTTCACGACTTTATATTCATAATCAACAACTTTGTTCTTACCAATAAAGTTCATAAGAGCATGTCTATCTTTTGAGGTAAGTTTTTCGTCTGCTGAAATTTTATTATGAGATAAAAGGTATTCAACATATGTTTGATCTCTAGTAAGTTGTTCAACTTTGTCTTCTTGTAACATATAGCATCTTGAATCACCAATGTTCGCAATATAAATATTGTCTTTAAAGAAAATCGCCATTACTAAAGTGGTGCCCATACCTTTGAAGTTGTCAGAATCAGTAGCTTCTGTATAAACAGAATAGTTAATTGATTTAATTATTTTGCTAACCCAGTTTGAAACTTGGAATGGGAATAGCCATTTCTTTTTGCTATTGAATCCCGAAATTAAAATATCTTGAGCAATTTTACTCGCAAAATCGCCTTTCATGTATCCGCCCATACCATCACAAACTACGAGTAAAACATTTCCGTCGGCGTCAATTAAAGATAAAGCTTTGTCTTCATTTGAAGCACGAACTAAGCCAATATCAGTTTTACATCCAAATCTTCCTTTAATCATTCTTTAGAATTTCCTTTGCTCTAAGTTGACCGCATGCAGCGTCAATATCATTTCCGAATTCTTTTCTTACTGTTGTGTTAACACCATGTTGCATTAGGTATGAAAAGAATTTATGTACATTTTTGTCTGAGCTTCTTTTGAAGCTGTGTTCATCTACTGGATTGTATGGAATTAGGTTAATGTAGGACATTGTGCCTTTTACTAATTCCACCAATTCCTTAGCACATTCGAGTGTGTCATTTATGCCGTCTAACATGATGTATTCAAATGTCACCCTTCGCCCGGCAGTTTGTTCATAATACCTTACCGCTTCCATTAGTTTATCCAAAGGATAAGCTTTTGAAATTGGCATTAGTTTGTTACGAATCTCATCATTCGGGGCATGAAGTGAAATCGCAAGGTTTGTTTGAAGACCTTCGTGTGCATATTTCATTATGCCTGGAACGAGCCCACATGTCGATACGCTTATATGGCGCGCTCCGATTGCGAGTGCTTTTGGGTGATTAATAATACGTATGAAGTCCATCACATTGTCGTAGTTATCGAACGGTTCGCCTGTACCCATAACGACAACGTGTGATACGCGCTTGCCTTGCTCTTCGAGTAACTCGTTCATAACAAGAACTTGGCCGACAATCTCATGAACTTCAAGATTTCTTTTCATTTTAAGAAGTCCAGAAGCGCAGAATGCACATCCCATATTACAACCAACCTGAGATGTAACACAGATTGCGTTTCCGTAATTGTATGGCATCAAAGCAGTTTCAATCTTTGCACCATCTTCAAGTTCTAATAACAATTTAATTGTTCCGTCTTTAGAAACCTGTTTTTTATAAATTGTTGGAAGTGTTAAGCAAAAGTCTTTATTAAGCTCTTCTCTAAATACTTTTGAAACATCGCTCATTTCATCAAAAGTCTTAGCTTTTTTCTCATAAATCCACGTAAAAAGTTGCGTGGCACGATACTTCTTTTGACCACGGTCCATTAAAAGTTTTTCTAACTTTGTTATTTCTTGACCGTATAAATTAATCATAGATTAATGTTTATGTTCGCAACAGCAATCCTCGTCATCACATTCACAATCTTCATCCGAGTGATCGTGTCCACATTTACATTCGTGGTGATGATCTTCGTTATAAGCTTCTTCAAGTTTCTTTTCCATTCCTTCAAAGATGTTTCCTTCATATAACTCATCATCATCTTCTTCTTCGACATTAACGAGGTTCTCATCTTTGATGTAACGTGGGTAATCATTGTTTGTAAATTCATGTTCGTGATGTTCATGGAAGTATTCAAAAACTAATTGAACATGAATTGAGAATTCAGTAAGTGTTTTTAACAAGTAAGTAGCAATTTTATCTTCAAGAGGTTCGTATTTTTCTGGAGCAATAACTGTTACTAATGCTTGCCAACTTGTTTGTTCAACGCCTTTATGAAAAACATATTCATCGGATGAGACAAAACAAATGTTTTCTTCTTTTGTTTCAAATAATTGAGCAAGATTTTCCGTGTGGTCTTTTGAATAATGACCAACAGCATATGAATCTAAACCATAAACTCTGATAGTAATCATAATTTTCTCCTACATTTTTGATCTAATAATTTGGCGAATTTCTTCGACACAATCTTCTAATTTGTCATTAATGACAACATACTTATATAAATTCTTGTATTCAAGTTCTTTCATAGCTTGAGATACACGGTTTGCAATTACTTCTTCGGATTCTGTACCACGACCTCTAAGTCTATTGCCTAATTCTTCTACTGAAGGAGGCGCAATAAAGATAGAGATGACATCAGGAACCTTTTTGAAAACGTTTGCAGCACCTTTAACATCAATTTCAAGCAAAACGTTTTTGCCTTCATTTCTCATTGCTTCAACTTTATCTCTTGGAGTTCCGTAGCAATTACCTACATATTCAGCCCATTCAAGAAGGTTATCTCTAGCAACGTTATCCATGAATTCTTCTCTTGAAACAAAGTAATATTCACGACCATTAACTTCACCTGGTCTCATGTGGCGTGTTGTCATTGAAACAGAATAAAAAAGATTTAGGCTTTTATCTTCCATCAACAACTCTCTAACCGTCCCTTTTCCAACACCACTTGGTCCAGACATAATGAGCAATAAGCCCTTTTTCTTCATATTTTCCATGTTTTAATTGTATTAAAAAGAAAGTGCGCTTTCAATTACATAATTTAAATTTCAATTTTATTGAATTTTTCTTTATAATATGTTTTATGAGAATTTCACATTCCAGTTACCAAAAATATATCGAAAAATTAAGCAAAGAAATCGACGGAAAATTGCTGTTTTCACCAATCCTAATTAACAATGAGACAATGCTCTTTCCGTTTGCAGCGGATTACCGTTATTCATTAGTAATTTCTCTAAATAACCGTTGTCCTTTAATTTATAAAATTAACTGTGATATCTTTTTCAAATCTTTCGACAATAGTTTTATGCAAAGATTTAAGAAGATTTTTAACCGTACAATCATTACAAATTTACAACTTAATGACAAAGATAACATCGTCTCATTTATCCTCACTTCAAACGAGTCAGATGAATCAAGAATTTTTGTCGCTGAACTTATTCCAAATTCTCCAAACTTAATAATCTTAAATAATGGAAAGATAGAAGAAACTTATTATAGAAACAAAAATCGTAATCTTTCATTTGGAGCGACTTATGAACTTCCAGAATCCTTGTCTGAACTCAAGGGCGAACAGAAGATAACTGAAGAATTTTTGAACGAACAATTTAAGGTTGAAGATGAGTTAAGATTTAAAGAAAAATATGCTGAATTTTTGAAGTTCTTAAATACCAAAATCAAGTCGGTAAATAAGAAAATTTCTTCAATTAATGGCGATTTAAAAAAGGCCGATGAAAACAGAAAATTCGTGGGAATTGCCGATGAAATTTATACTTTAGGCATTGATTTACGAGCAAAAATGGACTCTGTTGAAATTAATGGAGAAATCGTTAAATTAGACATCTCAAAAACTGTTGGAGAAAACTGCCAAAACTTCTACAAAAAAGCGAAAAAAGCGAAAGAGACTGCTAAGCATTTCCAAACAAATATTGATAATGCCCAAAAGTCACTTGATGAATATAACCGCATTTTATCTGATTTCGAAGCCGCAGATGAAAAAGGAAAAGATAAAATCATGAAAACCTATTTCCCTGTAAATAAGAAGAGGGAAACTGCTGAAACAATATTTAATCGTCCATGGAAATACAATCTTAATGGAACTTACATTTATTTTGGAAAGAATGCATCACAAAATGACTACTTAAGTTTCGTAATGAAATTAGATAGAGATTATGTGTGGATGCACATTAAAAATATAAGCGGATCACATATTGTGATTTGTATTCATAAACCTACCGAAAATGAATTATTATTTGCCTGCGAAATAGCATTACTTTGTTCACATCAAAAAGCAGGTGAAATCGTTTATACAAAAAAGAAAAATGTCCGTCGCGGACATACTCTTGGTGAAGCGATTATTAAGAATCAAACCACCATTAAACTAAATCGAATTAGAGAAGAAACTGTTACAGCTTTTGCAAACGCAAAACGTTGTGACTAAATAGTATATTTTTTAATCATGTCAAAGCTGGCAAGTTCAGGAAATTTTTGTTGTCTTAGGATGTCATACACCACTATCGCTACTGAATTAGATAAATTAAGACTTCTAGCAGTCGACATCATTGGAATACGAAGTGTTGTTTCTTTGTGGGCACTTAAAATTTCTTTATCTATTCCAGTTGATTCTCTTCCAAACATAACATAAACATCTTCAAGTTGATCACTAAAGTCGACTTGAGAATATATGTTTGTTCCGTACTTAGTTACATAGTAAATCTTTTTATTTTTAAACTTTTCATTAAATTCTTCGTATGAATCATAATAGTCAAATTTTGCTTCTTTAATGTAATCCATACCTGCTCTTTGTAAAGCTTTATCAGAAATATCAAAAGGTATTGGTCCAATAATATGAACCATTGAGTTCGTGGCCATTGCTGTTCTTAAGATATTTCCAGTATTTTGAGGAATCTCTGGATGATAAAGAATAATGTGAATCATACCAAAAGTATATTAAAAATAAAAAGAAAAGGGAAGATAAACTTCCCTTGTCCTTATTCAGCCTTCTTGTATTCTAAGACTGGGTCTTCTCCAAATTTTTCTTTGTAAGCGTCAATACATGATGCGATGACTCTTTTGGCTTTTTCAACATCTCTAACGTTATCAACGATAGTATTTTTACCTTCAAGTTGTTTATAAACTGTGAAGAAGTGTTTGATTTCACGTAAAACGTGATCAGAGATATCGAATACATTGTAAATGCCATTATAGACTGGGTCATTAACTGCAACCGCAAGAATCTTTGCGTCTCTTTCACCACCATCAATCATTTCTAACATACCAATTGGTCTACATTCGACTAAGGCGAGTGGGACGATTGGTTCTGAACAAATGACCAATACATCAAGGGCATCACCGTCATCTGCTAAGGTTTTTGGAATAAAACCGTAGTTGTGAGGATAGTGAGTGGATGTGTAGAGAATGCGGTCAAGTTTTAATGCGCCAGAGTACTTATCTAATTCGTATTTGTTTTTTGATCCTTGTGGAATCTCAATACAAGCTAAAAAGTTTTCTGGAGTAATACAAGCCGGGTTAACACGATGCCATAAATTCATATTTTTTCCTCCTTTTCAGCGGGGCTTAATTTTATAATACCAATTTGCTTAAAACAAGCAAATAGTGATATTTTGACTTATTTATCTAGAACTTCTAGTCTAATAAGTGACCTTTGCAAAGCAAGTTGTGCTCTTTTTAGGTCAATATTTGGGTCTTTTTCTTTAAGACGCTTTTCAGCTCTTTCTTTTGCAGCAAGGGCTCTTTCTTTATCAATTTCACTAGCACTTTCAATAGCGTTACAAATAACTGTTGTCTTTTCTTTTGTTACATTAATTGCACCACCATGAACTGCAAAGTGTTCCATTTTGCCTTTTCTAACAATATGCATTGGAGCGTAATCTAAAGAACCAATTAAAGGCATATGACCAGCAAGAAAAGTTCTATAACCTGAGGTCATTTTAATGGTTAAAGACTCTACTTCATCTGAGAAGTAAATCCCTTTTGGTGTGATAATTTCAAGCGAAAAACCCATTATTTTCCTGCCTTTTTCTCAATATCTTCAATTGTTCCGACGTATAAGAATGCACTTTCTGGATAGTTGTCGTACTTACCATCAAGAATTGCTCTAAATGAGCGAACTGTGTCTTTAACTGGAACATATTTACCAGGCATAGCATTGAATCCTTCTGCGACAAAGAATGGTTGAGATAAGAAATTTCTAATTCTTCTAGCACGATTAACAATGACTTTATCTTCATCAGAAAGTTCATCCATACCTAAAATTGCAATGATGTCTTGAAGTTCTTTATATCTTTGAAGAATCTTTTGAACTTCACGTGCTACTTTGTAGTGTTCTTCTCCAACGATGTTTGGATCAAGAATATTACTTGTTGAATCAAGTGGATCAACAGCTGGATAAATACCTAATGCGGCTGTATTTCTATCCAAAACTGTTTTTGCATCAAGGTGAGAGAATGTAGTAGCAGGAGCTGGGTCAGTTAAGTCATCAGCTGGAACGTAAATAGCTTGCACTGAAGTAATGGAACCATTCTTAGTAGATGTAATTCTTTCTTGAAGTTGACCCATTTCGGTTGCAAGTGTTGGCTGATAGCCAACAGCAGAAGGCATTCTGCCAAGAAGAGCAGAAACTTCTGAGCCTGCTTGAGTAAATCTGAAGATGTTATCAATAAACAACAAAACATCTTGATGTTCAACATCTCTAAAGTATTCTGCCATTGTTAAACCAGAAAGTGCGACTCTCATTCTTGCTCCTGGAGGCTCGTTCATTTGGCCGAATACAAGTGCGGTTTTAGCGAGAACTCCAGACGCTTTCATTTCATGATATAAGTCATTTCCTTCACGTGAACGTTCACCAACGCCCGCGAAAACAGAAATACCTTTTTGCTCGGTAGCAATGTTATGAATTAATTCTTGGATTAAGACAGTCTTTCCAACACCAGCACCACCAAATAAGCCGACTTTACCACCTTTCATGTAAGGACAAAGAAGGTCAATAACTTTAATACCGGTTTCAAGTATTTCGGTTTGGACATTTTGGTCCTTAAAAGATGGGGCTTTTCTATGAATTGGAAGTCTAAATTCAAAGGAATTCCCGTCTTTTTTCTCATCAATTGGGTTTCCAAGAACGTTAAACATTCTTCCTAAAGTTTGGTTTCCAACAGGAACTGTAATTGGAGAATTTGTGTCAATAACATCAAGTCCTCTAAGTACTCCTTCGGTTGGACCCATAGCGATACATCTAACGACATCATCGCCAATATGTTGAGCAACTTCTACTGTTAAAGTTGCATCAGCAGGTAATTTGATAATTAAGGCAGTTAAAAGTTCTGGTAAATGTTCATCGTCAAATCTAACGTCAATAATTGGACCGACGGCTTGAACAACATGACCAATGTTTTCTTTTTTCATATGTTTGCCTCCTTATTTTTGTTGACCACCAACTACTTCAGTAATTTCTTGAGTAATTGCGGCCTGTCTAGCTTTATTAAATTCGAGTGTTAACTTATCAATTAACTCATCTGCATTATCATTTGCGTTCTCCATAGCGGTTCTACGAGAAGCTTGTTCAGAGACGGTTGATTCAATAAGTTTTTGATATAAAGAAGAGGTTAACCAAATTGGCACCAATTCATCGATCAAGGTCTTAAGGTTAGGATCGTAAATTGGTTCATACCCTAAGGTTATAATTTTATCTCTTTCTTTAAGTGGGAAAAGGGTAACTAATGTAGGTTCAAATCTTAATGAATTTATATACTTTGTATATAAAAGTTTGACTGATTTGTACTTTCCAGACATAAATTCTGAGTGGAGTAATCTGCCAAGTTTAACTACCTCCAAATAGTCTAATTTTTCATTTAAACTAGAGTATTCTTTAACAAGTTCAAAACCTGCTCTTTCATAGTTAAGTTCACCTTTAATTCCTATTGTCATTAAGACATCATTTTCCTTATCTAAATTATTCGCAACATAGTTAAATACATTTGAGTTATATGATGCACATAAACCAAGATTAGAATTAATTACTACAACTAAGTTTTTCTCACCTTTTCCTGGATTTAAGTAAGGATTCTCTTCATCATTAAGCACTCCAAAAAGATGAGAAATAATGTTTTCAATTTCTCTAACATAGAACTGATTTTGCTCCATCTTATTCTTAAACTTTTTAAGTTTGACAGTAGCAACTAGTTCCATTGCTTCAGTAATTTTCTTAGTGGATTTTACTGATGCAATTCTTCTTTTTGTTTTGTTTAGTGCTTGAGCCATATTACTTTAATGTTTCAAAGAATTCCTCAATAACTTTTTTAAGTGTTGATTCTAAAGAATCAGAAATAACTTTTTCTTTCACAATTTCTTTCAAAATCTCTTTATGAGATGATTCGATATGTGAATAAAGTTTATTTAATGTAGGTTTAACATCTTGAACTTCTAATTCATCAAGATATCTATGTTTTGCGGCGAATAACTCAATAATTTGTTTTTCCACTGGATAAGTGTCATATTGAGCTTGCTTTAAGATTTCCATCAAAACATTACCATGTTTTAACACGCGTTTAGTATCAGCATCAAGATCGCTACCAAATTGAGAGAACGCTTGAAGTTCTCTAAAGTTAGCAAGTTCAATCTTAAGTGATCCAGCAACTTGTTTCATTGCCTTAAGTTGAGCGGCACTTCCAACACGGCTAACAGATAAACCTGAGTCGATGGCAGGTCTTTGACCTGCATTAAATAAATCTGTCATTAAGAAGATTTGTCCATCTGTAATTGAAATAACGTTTGTCGGAATATAAGCAGAAATATCGCCTGCTTGAGTTTCGATGATTGGAAGAGCTGTAATTGAACCTCCACCATGTTCATCGTTTAACTTACATGCGCGTTCAAGCAAACGTGAATGTAAATAGAAAACATCACCTGGATAAGCTTCACGCCCACTTGGTCTCTTTAATAAGAGTGACAAAGTACGATAAGCAACGGCGTGTTTTGATAAATCATCAAAGATGATTAAAGTATCTTTACCTTCATCTAACCATTCTTCAGCCATGGCCATACCTGAATATGGAGCAAGATAAAGAAGTGGGGCAAGTTCACTAGCAGTTGCTGAAACAACTGTTGTATATTCCATAGCATTTGCTTTACGAAGTTTATCAACAATTGATGCAACTGTTGAATTCTTTTGCCCAATAGCTACGTAAATACAATTTACGCCTTGTCCTTTTTGATTAATGATTGTGTCAACAGCTATAGCTGTCTTTCCTGTTTGTCTGTCGCCGATAATTAATTCTCTTTGGCCTCTTCCAATTGGAATCATCGCGTCAATAGCCTTAATTCCGGTTTGAAGTGGAGTGTCAACAGACTTACGGTAAATTACACCCGGTGCGATTCTTTCAACTGGACGAGTAGACTTTGTTTTAATTTCGCCAAGGCCATCTAATGGTTGACCTAAAGCATTTACTACTCTACCAAGAAGGGCGTCACCAACAGGAACTTCAACAACTCTTTTTGTACGTCTGACTATGTCACCTTCTTTAATTTCGGTGTCATTTCCAAGTAAGACGCAGCCAACGTTTTCTTCTTCAAGGTTCATGACCATTCCATAAACGGAACGATTGAATTCGACTAGTTCACCTAGCATTGCTTTATCAAGACCATAAACCAAAGCAACACCATCACCTACGGTAATAACAGTGCCTACGTCATTAGAATCAACCTTGGCTTCGAAATCAGTAATCTGCTTTTTAATCAGAGCTGAAATTTCTGAAGTTTTAATGTTCATTAGCCGTTTCTCCTTTCTTTTAATTGTTCTTTCATTGTTTCAAGTTTGTACTTAATAGAACCATCAAAAACATGATCGTGAACAACGACTTTAACGCCACCAATTAAGCGCTCGTCAATTTTGTTCTTAAGTTCTACTTTTTTATGGATTTTTTGAGAAATTACCTCAGAAATCTCGATAATTTTGTCTTTTGTTAATGGTTCTGTTGAATAAACAAACCCTTCATAAACATCTAATTCAAAATTAATTCCTTTAGTTATTTCAGAGACAATGTCTTTGAAAAGATAAATCTTATGTTTAATGACAAGAAGTTTAATAAAATTGGTTAAATTCTTAAGGCAAAACTCTTTTGTTAATTCTTCCACTACTTTTTCCTTATTTTCATTACTTACAAAGTAAGATTTAAGTAGTTTAAGAACTTCTGGATTTTGATCAAATACTTCTTTCACGCTTAAAACTGCAAGCTTATATTGCTCGAGTTTTTGCTCTTCTTTAGCTATGCTAACTAGAGCTGATGCATATCTAGAAGCAACTTCATTCATTATTTATCTTCCTTTAAATCATCAATGAAACTATCAATGAGTTTCTCGTTATCCTTTGAGTTAACTTCTCTTTCGAGAACTTTACTTGATGCATCCAAGGCGACTGAAACAATTTCGCGATGGATTTCATCTTTGCTTGCCTCAATTTCTTGGGCAATTTCTTCTCTTGTTCTTTGTAATTCGGCTTGTTTTTCTTCCTTAGCTTTCTCTAAAATAGCGGCTCTTTCTTTATTTGCATCTTCTTTTGCTTTTTCGACAATCCCCATTGCCTCAATTCTTTTCGCTTTGATTTCTTCATTTGCTTCGTTTAAAAGTTTTGCTGACTCTTTTTCACGAGTTTCAGCGGTTTTAATTTTATCTTCGACATAGTCGCCTCTTTGTTTTAACAACTTTTTAACAGGTTTATATGCGAAGTAGAAAACAGCTATTAGCAAAATAATAAATGCTAAAAAGACTGCTAAAGCATCCCATGGGTTTGGGAAAAGCTTATCCATGAACTCCTGAGTAGTAGGCCCTTTGCAAGATGAAAGAGCAACTGAGGAGAACGTGACAAGCGAGATGAAAGCTAATTTAGACTTTCTCATAAGCTAAGTCCTCCAAGAATTACAAAACGAAAAGAATGAGAATGGAGATTAAAAGTGCATAAATACCACATGTTTCAACAAGTGCTGCACCGATAATCATGCTTGAACGAAGTTTACCATACATTTCTGGATTACGAGCCATACCATCAATAGCCTTTGTAACAAGTAAACCTTCACCAATTGATGAGCAACCTGATGAAAAGATTGCAATTGCTGCACCAATAGCCTTTGCTGCAATAGGATCCATTATTGTGCCTCCTTTCTAGAAACTGAAACAGTCTCTGATTCTATATCTTCTGGACGTTCTTGAGCGATAAAAAGTGCTGTTAAGAACACAAATACCATCGTCTGAACAAATCCAGAGAATAAGTCAAAATATGCATGTAGTAATGGGGTTGCAATAGGAACAAACCAAATTTGAGAAACTCCACTACCCATGAAACTAAATAAAGATGCTGACACTCCCTCTAAAGCGGAGTTAATTAATCCAAGTAAGACCCATCCAACAATTGCATTACCAAACATACGAAGGGTCATACTTAAAAGTGGGGCCCACATAGATAGTAAGTTCATTGGTAAGAAAATAGGAATCGGATCAATAAATCTTTTAAAATAACGGAATTTCGTATAACGAATTGAAGTAACGTGAATTAATATGAAAGTCACTAATGCAAGTGAAAGAGGGACTGCTAAATTGTTCATTGGAGTTGGTAAACCAGTAATTCCAATAGTGAACGAGATGAACATAAACGGAATAATACCCATTAAAATTCCACCAAAGTTTTCAAATCCTGGCCCCATAGCATCCATCGCAAAAGCATCAAGTTTTTCGACTGCCCATTCGGCAATCTTAAGCAGTCCTTTTGGTCGTTTAAGTGGGTTTGCTCGCTTTGCGAGAATTCCGATAATTATTGCTAAAATGATGAGCACAACAATAATGCCCAAAGCAACTATAATTTCTCCTGTCGGGTCGAAAGATTTATAAGTTTCTGGATTCGTGTACTTATCCATTTTTTTCTTCCTTGTGCATCAATTGGACAGCAATTGTAATGAATGTTGCAGGAACAAATGCAACAAGCATAGCCCAACAAGAATAGTTAAAAACATCGACATGAAGTCTATATTGAAGGATTACTAACAAAGCAAATAGTCCAACAAAGACAACAATTCGAGCAATATAAGTCAGAAAGAATAAACCGGTCTTTTCTTGTTTAAGTGTTAACGTCGCACCAACTGAAACTAGCCAAATATAGAAAAATTCAACAGCAGTTCCAATAGCAGCACCAATTAAAAGTCCTGGCAAAGAGAAGAACAAACCAATAGAAGCTCCTAAAAGTAAAACTATTGCAATTAGACCTGCGATTAATAGTGAAGCCTGAAGCTCATTTAACTTTGTTAGTCTCTTTTTCATAGTATTTTTATTATTTATAATAGTAAATAAAAAGTCAACAAATGTCGACTTTTTAACTTGCTTTTTTCAATATTCTCTGTTCAGATTTTTCCGTGTTTTTCTACCAAAATCCCTAGGAATTCCTGAATATTTTTAGTTTTACTGGCTTAAATGACGGTCTATATCAGAGCCAGCGATTATAATTTTATTTAAATTATACTGACTTGTAAAGATTTAATGATTTTCTCTCTTATGCAAGCGTTTACATTTTGTATAGAAAAGTATAATACACTTGTGTATAATTATTACGCCCGAGAAAGGAGAATACTAAATGTCATTTAAAGTAAAATTCCTCAATCAAGAAAAAGAGTTCAATGAAAAAGTTAGAATTATGGACCTTATCGATAATTCCGACAAGAAGATCATTTGTTGCCGTGTCAACAATAGACTTAAAGAACTCACATACTATGTTGATGAGGACTGCAAAATTGAATTTCTTACATTAGAAGATGCTGACGCTGGCAGAATTTACGAAGCCACCGCAAGATTCATTGCTGTTATGGCATTCCGCAAAATCTATCCAGAACTCGATATTAGACTTTCGCGTCACGTGTCACGTGCTACATTCCTTCAAATTCTTAATAAAGGCGTCTCCGTTAATAAGAAAATGAGAGATGCAATTGAAGCTGAAATGAAAAGAATCATTGATGCCGATCTTCCATTAGTCCGTGCAAGTTATGACAAAGCAGAAGCTGCTGAAATCTATAAGAGAATGGGTTTAGTTGATAAACTCGAAGCATTAGCATATCGTCCAGAAAGTAAAGTTCACTTATACGAATGCGAAGGTTACTATAACTACCTTGCATCAAGAATGACCCCATCAACTGGTTTTATTAAAAACTTTAAATTAAACCTCTATGTTCCTGGCCTCATTCTTCAAACACCAAGATCAGAATGTAATGGTGAAATTCCTGAATTCGTTGATGCTCCTACCTATGGTAGAACATTACAAGATGCTCATGACTTTGCTAAACTAGTTAACGCTGATACAGTTGTAAAAGTTAATGAACACATCCATAGAGATGGTGTTATCGACTTCATTCAACTTTGTGAAGCAAGACATAACAGAATGCTTTGTGAACTTGGTGAAATCATTGAGAACAATGATGACATCAAAATCATTTGTATTGCTGGTCCATCAAGTTCTGGTAAGACAACATTCGCAAACAGAGTTCGTATTGAACTTATGCAACGTGGACTTAAACCAATTAGAATCTCAATGGATGACTACTATCTTACTAAAGATAAAGCTCCAAAAGATGAAGATGGTAACCCAGACTTAGAATCAATCGAAGCCCTTGATATTGATTTATTTAATCAAAACATGCTCGATTTGATCAATGGCGAAGAAGTTCAACTTCCAAAATTTGATTTCAAACTTGGAAAACGTGTTCCGGGAAGAGTTCTAAAAGTTGGTAAAGGCGAACCTATCATTATTGAAGGTATTCATGCCCTCAACGATAGAATGACTTGCTTAATTCCAAGACATCAAAAATTCAAAATCTTTATTGCACCACAAATGCAAATCAACCTTGACAACCACTGCCCAATCTCAACAGTAGACTTACGTTTACTTCGCAGATTAGTGCGTGATAAACAATTCCGTGGCGCTTCAGCTGAAGAAACAATCGGAATGTGGCCAAGTGTCCGTCGTGGTGAATTTAAATGGATCTACGAAACTCAAGAAGGTGCAGACTTCGTTTATAATTCAATGCTTCCATATGAACTCTGTGTTATGAAGAAATATGCTCAACCACTTCTTGAAGCAGTTGATATCAATTCCGAGTATTTCCCAGTAGCAGAAAGATTACTCCGTATGCTCAAGTACTTCGATGATATGCCAGATCAATGGGTTCCATGTAATTCCCTTATGAGAGAATTCATTGGCGGCTCATGCTACGCTGACTAAATAAGCAAATTAAAAGCTGAGGAATTCAAAAACCTCAGCTTTTTTCATACATTTTTTTAATTTAAAGTTTAAACCTTCTAGCTGATTCAACCGCTTTTTTCCAGGAATTTCCCATCTTATTCGCATCTTCTATAGTCATTGATGGAGTAAATGTTTTTTGATAACTATGACATTCTTTAATGTGATTTGCGCCTTTGAAGAATCCTGATTTTAAACCTGCTAAATAGCAAACACCCAAAGCAGTAGATTCAAGACAAGATGGTTTAGTAATTTCAATTTGAAGAATATCGGATTGGAATTGCATCAAGATATCGGAATTTGTTGCACCACCATCAACTTGTAATGATTTAATCTCGATTTGAGATTCATCGCTCATAACGTCAAAGACATCTTTAGATTGGAATGCGATTGCTTGTAGTGTTGCTAAAGCAATATGTCCTCTAGTTGTTCCTCTAGTAATGCCAAACATTGTTCCTCTTACTTCATCATCCCAATATGGAGTACCTAAACCAACAAACGCTGGAACAAAGTAAACTCCACCATTATCTTTAACTGAAGAAGCTAAAACATTAACTTCTGGAGCATCTTTAATAATTTTAATTCCGTCTCTTAACCATTGAATTGCGGCTCCGCCAATAAAGACTGAACCTTCAAGAGCATAAGTCGTTTTACCATCAATTGTCCATGCAATTGTGGTTAATAATCCTTTATTTGATAGAATCGGTTTTTCTCCTGTGTTCATTAACATGAAACAACCTGTACCATAGGTATTCTTACAATCACCAGGTTTAAAACAAGTGTGTCCAAAAAGTGAAGCTTGTTGGTCACCTGCTACACCTAAGATGTGAATGTCTCTATTAAAATACTCTAATTTACCAAAGTCATATTTTGATGAACAAACTTTTGGAAGCATCTTTGCTGGAATGTTAAACATTTCCAGTAAATCTTTGTCCCAACATAAATCAAAGATGTTATATAACATAGTTCTCGATGCATTAGTTGTATCTGTAGCATGGGATTTTCCGTTTGTAAGCTTCCAAATTACCCAAGTATCAATTGTTCCGAATAACAATTCTCCCTTTTCCGCTCTTGCTTGGGCACCATCAACATGATCAAGAATAAATCTAATCTTTGAAGCGGAGAAATATGGGTTAATTAATAAACCTGTTTTATTATGAATAATTGTTTCTTTCTTTGAAAGTTGTTCACAAATCGATAAAGATTGGCGAGATTGCCAAACAATTGCATTATAAATAGGTTGCCCGGTTTTCTTATCCCAAACAACCGTGGTTTCACGTTGATTTGTAATACCGACAGAATCAATTTCAGACCATTCAACATTAGCCTTAATCAAAACATTATTGATGACATCAACAACAGAACTCCAAATTTCAACTGCATCTTGTTCTACATATCCTTCATGAGGATAAATAAGTTTTGTTTCTTTAGAATAGGATGCAACTAAATCACCTTTTTTATTAAAAAGAATAGCTCTACTAGAGGTTGTGCCTTGATCAATTGAAAGGATGTATTTTTTCATTAACGACTCCTCAACATTTTTTCAATATCATTAACTTCTTTTAAGATACTTTCGGAAAGAACTTCTGAACCTTCTTCAGTAATTAAAACATCATCTTCAATCCTGACTCCGATGCCAAGGTCTTTAAAATAAAGACCAGGTTCACAAGTAACAACATTACCTGGTACAAGTTTTTCATCTTTTGCACCACAATCGTGTGTGTCTAAACCAAGGAAATGAGAAACTGAATGATAATAAACTCTTCCGATATCTGCTTTGTTTGAAAGAAGTCCTTTTTCAACACATTCCGCTGCTAAGAATTCTTTAGCAAATTCATTAACTTCAAAAAGTGTTACACCTGGACGCATAAACTTAGCGGTTTGTTTATTACAATTTAAAACGATTTGATAAATCTTCTTCTGAATATCATTAAATTTTCCATTTTCAGGATAAGTTCTTGAAATATCAGCAGCGTAATAATTCTTTGCTGCACCAACATCAAATAAAACTAAATCGCCTTTACCAACTTTATCTTTTTGGCTTGGGTAGTGAAGAATTGTGGCGTTTTCTCCTGCTGCAACAATTGAGGCAAACGCTAGTTCAGAATCTTGATCTTCAAAGACTGCAAATTCAAATGCGTTTCTAAGATTGTATTCATATTTACCGGCTTTAAGCTCAAGCATTGCGTGCTTTAAACCAAGATTTGTTGTTTCAATTGCTTCGCGAATCAATTCGATTTCAGCTTCTGATTTAATTTTTCTTAAACCACCAACTAAACCATTAACATCTAAAACTTGAACCTTGTGTTGTCTTTCAAGTTCTTTAGCATATGTTTGAGTGGATTTTGATTCTGCAATCTTAAGTTCTGGTTCTAAGTCTAAATAAAATTTAGAAATCTTTTCATGTGTTTGTTTATTGCTATCAAAGAAAGCAAGCATTTTGCCATCAAATGTAGTTCTAACTGCAACATTATCAACACCTGAAATATCACGCGCTTCTTTAAGGGTTAACTTATAACCAATCCATTTTTCAATCTTTTCATCTTTTTCATCAACAAATAAATAAGATTGTTTTTCTCCATCATTTTTAATGAGTAAGAGAATGGAATTTTCTTGTTCAATACCTGTTAAATAATAGAAATTCTTATTTGGGATGAAATCATAGTTTTCATCACCAGATCTTTTTCTACCAACCCCTGAGAAAAGGATGGTAACTGAATTATCATCAAGCAAATTAAATAATTTGTTTCTACGTAATGTGTATTCTTCTTTATCAATCATAATCTTACCTTCTATAAACTTTTCGTTTTCCAATTAACTCTATGTTAGCGTGTGGAAATGCATTCGCTAATTTCTCTCCTGCTTCCTCATCACCTAAAACATCAACAATAATTTTATCTTCATATTGAATATTTTCAAATGAAAATCCCCATATTTTTCTTAATCTTTTTAGTTCATCAAACTCTTTGTAAGAAAGAACCATTTTAAAACCGTAAAGATTAGATATTTCAACAATGTCCGCGGAATTAATAACTTGGACACCAGTTTCAAGATATGTAGACATAAGCCTTGATGCTCCAAGTAAAACTCCACCGAAGTAACGAACTACGATAAGTAAGGTTTCTTCCATGCCCTTCTTATTAAGAAGTTCAAGTAACGGCCTACCCGCTGTTCCTGATGGTTCTCCGTCATCAGAGCTCTTTTGTGCCCCATTAATTATGTAGGCATAACAATAATGTTTTGCTTTAGGATATTCTTTCTTAATATCTAAAAGATATTGTTTAGCAGATTCTACACTTGTGGCATGCACTAAAATTCCGATAAATGAGGATTTCTCTCTTACTAAAGTAATTTCGTTTCTTTCTAGGATCGTGAACATTGTAAATAATTATACTATTTTTCTATGAAAATACATATAATATAAAAGCAATGTAAGACCATTAACATTATGAATCACAAAGAGTACAGATTATCAACCGAAGCATTCCCACTAAAGAAACAAATACTGTTCTTCTCTTTAGGTTGGCTTGGTTTCCAAATTATCGCTACTGTTATTCAAATCACTATTGGTGGCGTTTACGCTTATATGCACAATGTTTCTTTGCAAGATGCTCTGTATAATTCAGGAAATGTAGTTAGCATTCTAGTCAATTCTACAGCCTATATTGCTTTATTAGTAACTTTGTTACTTATTGGAAACAGAGACTTGCTAAAAATAGTCAAATCATTTGGACAATGGCAATCATATTTAGCAGGCGTAATTTGTTTTGCTTCTATCATTGCTTTCAATATCATTTATGGCAACATCATCAACATTTTAAAAACACCAGTTTCTGATAACGCAAATCAACAAGGTCTTGAAACAATGGACGCAGCATTCCCGGTTATCTCGATGGTTATCTTTGGTTTTGTTGGTCCAATTTGTGAAGAACTTACTTATCGTACTGGTTTATTCTCTTTATTAAAGAGAAAGAATAGAGTTGTTGCTTATTTAGTAACAATCGTCGTGTTTGCTTTAATTCATTTTAATTTCAGTGCCAACATGAATACACTAATTAACGAATTACTTAACTTACCATATTACATGTTCGCAGCCTTCGCGTTTTCATTTACATATGATCGCTTCGGCTTTGCTGGATCCGTTACTGGTCACATCATTAATAACGTCTTCTCGTTAGCAATGATTAGATACATTCATTAATGGAAAAACAAAAAGACTTTAAGGTTTTAAGTGGCTTTATTTTAAAGATAATGGCCATCTTTTTTATGACATGTGATCATGTTGGAGTTTTCTTACATTTACACGGAATTGCTGGGGATTTCGCCACAATTTTGAGAATTTTTGGTCGTTTAGCCTTCCCTCTTTTTATCTTTCTTTTAGTAGAAGGAGTTAGACATACAAAGAGCATTGCAAAGTACTTTTTAAGACTTGGTATTCTTGCGTTTGTCTTCTTCATAGGACAACTAATTTATTACATTTTTATAAGTAAGAATTTAACTGGAATGTATTCTCCAATGATTGATTTACTTTTATCAGCCACCACCGTTTATCTTCTAAAAAGAAAAGACAAGTTTTCATTTCTTGCTATCCTTCCAGTAGCATGGGCGATTTTTGTTTTAGTTATAAGAAATTATGAATCGGTTCATTTAACTGATATAACATGGTTGCCTATTTTTGTTAGACCAGATTATTCAATCTATGGTCCGTTATTAGCAATTGGATTTTATTGTGCATTTGAATTCGCACCTCTTTTCCTAAAAAGCAGTGAAGGTACTAAAAACTTAGTTGGAACAACTTATGAGCAAACCACAGTTAATGTTATGTCTGCAATAGTGTTAATTATATTAACAACCTTGATGGTTTTTATTGATAGAAACGCAATGCACACATATTTTTCAATGCCTTGGCAGATTTATAGTTTGTTTGCATTCATCCCAATTCTTTTCTACTCTGGTAAAAGAGGATATAATGCGAAATGGTTTAAATATGGAGCATATATTTATTTTCCAGCGCATCTTATTATCATTTATTTAATTTTTGCTTTAATATAAGAGAGTGAGGTAAACAAATATGATTAAACACTTAAATAACTCAAGCGAATTTGAAAACGAAGTTAAAGAAGGCTTAGTAATTGTTGATTTCTTTGCTGATTGGTGTGGTCCATGTCAAATGTTGGCACCAGTATTAGAAGAATTCGAAAAAGAAACTTCAATGAAAATTGTTAAAATCAATGTTGATGAAATTCCAGATTTAGCAAGACAATTCAGAATTATGTCTATTCCAACTCTTATGTTATTCAAAGATGGTAAGTTCACCAAAAAAGAACTTGGCTTTATGCCTATTGAAAGACTAAGAGAATTCGTTAAGTAAGAAAAAACTTTAATAAATTAAATCGGTGTGATATTATTTTTCTCGCCGATTAATCGCAGGCGTAGTTCAGTGGTAGAACATCAGCCTTCCAAGCTGATTATACGGGTTCGATTCCCGCCGCCTGCTCCATTTGTAAAAAAAACAGTACTAGAAGTACTGTTTTATTTTTGTCAAAGTGTTTTTATTTAGATGGCACCATATAAAGTATAGTTCTCTCTAGATTCTGGTTTTTTAACACTCACATCATAAGAATAATATGTGAAAGAATCTGGTGAACCGTAAAGTAAAGGCTTATAGTCTTTCCATTCTGTGACAATTGTATAACCCATAATCTCTGCTACAACACGTATGTGTCCAGCTCCACTTGAATAGTATGTAACTGTCCCATATCCACTATAATCAACGCTCGTATCAATATCGATTTCCGCATTGGCATAGCCATATGCGCCAGTCATTAAACCTTTGAATCTGCTATTAAAATCAGTGGCTTCATTTTCCCAATCATAATCATATTCATCAATATTGCTATATGTGCAGTACCAATCTTGGATTTCTGGATGCATATTATCAAGATCAGGGTCAGTAAAATAATAATAACCAGTAGATGATTCAACAAATGTAAAGGATTCTTCATTATCATCAGCACTCCAAGAATATGCCGCTAAAGTATCAGTATCAAATTCAACACGATTGATTACTGATCCATTCTCATACTCTTCTACACGAGCGTTTTTGACTTTTGCAGAAGCTTGATATGTAAGAATACCATTTACAACAGTTTCAGCTTGCTCAGGTGTAATCTCCGGTCCAGGTGGATCACCAATGACGCTCTCCCATGTAACTGTGTCATTAAATGGAATATTTCCTCCGCCGCCTTGTTGGCCTCCGCCTTCGCCACCACCTTGGCCGCCTTCGCCGCCGCCTCCTTGGCCGCCGCCTCCGCCGCCACCTGAAAGTTGATAAACGTTGATATCAAGCTGAGTTGAATATACATCCAACATAACCATGAATTCATTATGAGCTGATGTATATGTTTCTTGCTCGTTATTAAATGTAAATCCGTTACTCGTTAGTAAACCAGCATATACACTTACGTATGACGCCCCATCATCACATGTAAGGAAGAAATACGTAGTAACACTTTCAATATTACCTGGATAG
>JAFXWB010000063.1 GCA_017534425.1 Bacilli bacterium | reverse complement strand
CCATTGAAGAAGTTCATGGCTGGAGATCCAATAAATCCGGCGACAAATATGTTATTTGGATTGTAATAAACTTCTTTTGGAGTACCAATTTGTTGAATATATCCTTCTTTCATGACAACAATACGATCTGCCATTGTCATAGCTTCAGTCTGGTCATGGGTAACATAAATTGTTGTAGCACCAACAGACTCATGGATATGAGATATTTCGTTTCTAGTTTGGACTCTCAATTTAGCATCCAAGTTAGAAAGTGGTTCATCCATCAAGAATACTTTTGGATGTCTAACAATTGCTCTGCCTAATGCAACACGTTGACGTTGACCACCACTTAATGCAGCAGGTTTTCTAAATAAGTATCTTGATAAATCAAGAATTTGAGCAGTCTTGTAAACCTCTAACTTAATTTCATAACTTGTGTGTTTGCGAAGTGAAGTAAGAGGGGTTTCATTCTTCTTATAGTCTTCAAGATTTTCAACTGCAATTTTGATTTGATTCTCTTTTTGATCAATGCCTTCTAGAGTTAACTTCTTGTAGTCTTCAAGCATCTTAAGATTCTTTTTAATCTCAACTTTATCCTCATCAGAAGTCTTTTGATCATCAAGTATTTCATTAAGTTTTTCTATATTTTTCCCTACTTTTTCTAGGGATTTCTTAGATTGAACAATTTCTTTTTCAATCTTTTTGATTAAAACTTCTGCTTCTTTAATTTCAAGTTCGTTAATGCCTTTAACTTGAACAAGCATTCCTTTACGTTTTTCTTCGTTAGCATAGATTTGTTTTAAAAGTTCATCTCTTTTTTCGAGAAGTTCTTTTGGTTCATTTTTCTTCTTTATTTGACGATTGACTTTATCAATCTCTTTAAAGAGTTCGAGGTTCTTTTGTTTTAATTCTTCTGCTTCAGCATTTTCTTCATAAATTGGGAATTTAACTTTTCTGAGTTTTAAGGAGAAAGACATGTTATTGAAAACAGTCATATGTGGATACAAAGCATAGCTTTGGAAAACCATGGCAATATTCCTATCTTTTGGTTCAACATTATTAACCATAAGACCATCAATATATAATTGACCTGCAGTAATATCTTCAAGACCTGCAATCATTCTTAAGGTTGTTGATTTACCACATCCAGATGGTCCAACAAAAACAATGAACTCTTTGTCTTTAATCTCAAGATTGAAATCAAAAACAGCCTGAACATTATTTGGATAAATCTTGTTTATGCTTTTAAGTAATAGGGTTGCCATAATTGTTTCTCCTTATAGCAGATGTAATTAATATTCTAAATGAATAATTCGTCAAATAACACTATGAAGTGAATTAGTAAATTGATGAATCATCCGACTCGATGATTTTATTTCCATCATATACAAATGTCTTAAACTCGAATTTTCCAAAATTCACGTGTTTTTCCGCATCTTTTATCCTTAAGTCGGTTGAAGATTTCTTTTCAAAACCGTTGTATAAACGAATTAGATATGTACCGTCGTTTCTTCTCTTAAGTGCACTTATGACGATGTCTTTATTGCTTAATACCACCAAGTCTTTTGCGACATTTCCATCACCGTGTGGGAAAAATAATGTTCCATACACTGGTTCGTTAAATTCTTTCGAGATTCTTTCACATTCATTGAGCTTGTTAACACTTATTCTTAATGAGAAGTCATGAACACCTTGTTCAACACCTGCATCATATCTTTCTTTCGGAGTAAGTGGTAAACGATCCCATGTTGGGTGAGCACAATAAGAAGCGCCATTTAACAATGTTAAATAAAGGTTTCTGCCCTTCTTAGATGCGCTATGAATTCCGCTCCTATTATAAATAACAAAAGCATCTTCTTTGTTGTTAACACCAACATATCTATTAACTGGGAATTCGGTTCCGCTAGCTTCGTATTTTTCATTACCGAAGGCCATTTGAGCAAAAAACTTAGATTCTCCGTTTAATGGGAATTTAATCTTTAAGCCTTTGTTGTATTCATTCCAAACAACATGATAATTAATATCAATATATGGAACGTCTTTATAAATTCTATAATTAACAATGAGTCTTGACTCATCTTTATAAAATAAAGCTTGTACTTCAGTTAAATATTGGCCTTCTTCAACAATAGTAAGTCCATCAATATTCTTTGTTCCACCTTTATGACGATTATCCAACTTCATTGGGCTTAAAGAGTTTTTATGTTCTGGTTGTGGCCAACCGTTTTCGTTAAAGACCGCTGTTGTAAGGTCATGAAGTCTCCAGCCCCATGGATCTGAGTTATCATCAAAGAACATTGGAACTGAACCTTCATTTGATAGGAACTCTTTACCACCAAGTTTGAATGATGAGATGAATCCTGTCTTCTTAGAAATAACAACTTCTTTAACTTTGTCTTTCACAACAATATCGTCGTTAACTTCGTATTTTAGTTTAGCTTTTTGAGGTTCTTGTTCAAGGTGTGCTGAATAAGAAGTTACGGAAAAAGCAGGGATTTTTGCCTTAAATAGTAGTTTAACTCTATGTTGAGTAGCAATATTGCTCTCTTCTTTTATAATCTGAAAATCAACAGAGTTATGGTTAATATCATAAAGATCAATAATGTATTGTTTTCCTTCATCTGTATAAACTGCAGGATAAATTTCCATTTCTACATAACTATCAAGTTCATATGGGTTTGGATTAAATAACACTAAATTATCATCTCCAGGAGCTACCTTTGGAAGATCAATGCTCATTGCATAGTACGCTCCAAACATTTCTCCTTTAAGATCTTCAATTGCTCTATAGGCTTTTCTAATTGATGAATCAATACCAGT
>JAFXWB010000062.1 GCA_017534425.1 Bacilli bacterium | reverse complement strand
GCCGCAACAGGATGTAGGAAAAAAACAGCATCGGGTGATGACCCAACAAAAGCCAACCTCCATATTCGTACTTTAAACAAAGGTATTGGTATTAAGTGGCTTGAAAATGCTGCTGAAGCATTCGAAAAGTTATATGCTGATTCAACAGATTTCCAAGAAGGAAGAACTGGCGTTAAGATTACCGTTATCGGTGATACTTCATGTGATGGAAATTATTTGAACAATAATGTCCTCAACGATGATATTTACTTTACAGAACAAGTAGAATATCGCGATTTGATTAATAAAGGAAAACTTCTTGATATCACAGACGTTTTAAACGCGGATCTTTCTAATTATGGTGATCCTGCAGGAAGAACTATTCTTTCAAAACTTGATTCAACCATGGAAAACTATATGAATTACAACGGAAAATACTATGGTGTTCCATTCTATGATTCATTCTATGGTTTCGTTTATGATGTGACCTTATGGAAAGAAAACGGTTTATATCTTTCAAACGATCCAGGTGAACCATTTGTTAATTTTGATGATCCAAATATTACCTTTGGTTGTGACGGTGTAGCCGGAACTCCTGATGATGGATTACCAGCAACATATGATGAATTTGGTGCACTCGTTCAAGAATTAGTTAACATTGGTGTTACGCCATTTATTACAGCTCAAAATACTAAAGAATACATTGCTGACTACTTATTCAATGTTGCAGCCCACGAAGAAGGCGTCGACAACATGAAAATGAACATCAATTTAGCTGGTACCGCAACAGATTTAGTTGAAGAAACTGATGATGGTGGTAATACAGTAACCATGAAAGGTGCTACAGAAATTAATGTAGAAAACGGTTATATGTTGACCAGACAAATTGGTAGACTTAACGCACTTAAATTTTTAAAGGATGAAATGATGATTACAAACGGAAGTTACCGTTTAGTTGATACTCATACTACAGCACAAAGAGAATTTGTTCAAAAGAACAATAGTGGCGGTCGTCCAGATGTCGGAATGATTGTTGAAGGTTCCTGGTGGGAAAACGAAGCATCAGCAGTTATTGCTTCTGAAGCAAAGAAATCTGGCGCTAGAGAATTTGCTATTATGCCGATTCCATTCTCAACAGCAGAACAGGCTGAAGCGAGTAATCACAGACATACATATCTTTCACTTTCACAAAGCTTTGGTATTGTTTCTTCAAGTTGCTCAAATCAAAAATTAGCAAAAGAATTTATGAAGTTTGTTCATTCAGACAAGATGCTTTCTAAGTTCACAGCAGATACTTCTATTACACGTCCATTAAATTATGAAGTTACAGCGGAAGACCAATCAAAACTATCAACATATGCTAAATCTTTGATTTATCTAAAACAAAATTCAGATATTGTTTATCCATATTCATCACTTCCAATCCAAGTTAATAACCCATCATACTTCAAACATCACCGCTTTATGTGGAAGTCCACTGTTGATGATGTTCCATACTCACATCCATGGGATTACTTCAGAAGTAGCGGAACCACTACAGTCAAAAAATATTTTGATGGTCAATATAATTATTTCCAATCATCTTGGTCAACATTAAACAAATAATTAACTAATGGTTTTAGCAAAAGGAAAGAAAATTAATCGCATAGGAAAAACTCCTCTTAAAAAGAGAGACGTTATTTTCTATGTGCTTTTGCTTATTATTCCAATTAGCCAAATCCTTATTTTCTATTTTGGTGTTAACTTTCAATCATTCCTTTTAGCGTTCCAAAGAAGAGATAATTATGGAAACCTCATCTTTGATGCCTCCAATAACTGGAACAGGTTTAAAGCTGATATCCAAACAAAAATTTTCTGGATTTACATTAAGAATTCTTTCTTAGTGTACTTATTTATTTCACTTACAGGCACAGTACTTGCAACACTCTTCTCATACTACATTTACAAAAGAAGAACGTTTTGCAATTTCTTTAAATTTGTTTTGTTTCTCCCGTCATTATTACCAGCAATTCTTCTAGTAATCATGTTTAAGGGATTCGTGGGAAATGGTGTTCCGGCTTATTTACATCATTTCTTTGGAATGGATTTTTCAGGTCTTGAGGGTGGCGGAAACATTTTCCTTAAAGAAAACAAGACAACTTTCATCTTAATCACAATTTATTCAATCTGGATTTCGTTTGGTTCTCAAGTCTTAGTTTATACTGGTGCAATGGACCAAATTTCTCCTGAAATTATTGAGGCAGGAAAAATTGACGGAACTAACTCTTTTACCGAGTTTTTCCATATTATTTTGCCATCAATCCTTGCAACAATCGGTACATTCTTGATTGTTGGAATAGCGTCCATTTTCACTAACCAGAACAACTTGTTTAACTTCTATGGTGGAGGAGGACCAAACGAACATTACACAATCGGTTACTATGTTTACTTGCTCTTAAAAGCTGGTGAAGGTAACTATCCATATGCTTCATTCATTGGACTTGTTTGTACAATGTTTGTTTTGCCATTAACATTTGGAGTCAGAAAACTTATTAACAGGGTCACAAAATAGTTATGAAAAAGATTAAACTAGGCACAAGCAAGCATTTCTCTGTTACTGAAGGTAAGCCATCAATTACCACAGTTTTCTTGTTCGTTTTATTATTGATTTATACAATTGTCTTATTTGTTCCAGTTATTTGGTCAATTTATGCATCACTTGCAGACAGTGATGCCTTTGGTGATGTATTTAATACATATTATCCAGATTTAACTCAGAAACTCACGCTTGGTTTTGATAACTTCAAGTTTGCTTGGGAAGAGTTAACTATTTCAACCACTAGTGGCTACACATTTGATGCTATTGGACTTTTAGGAAACGGTTTATTGTACGCGGTTACTTCTGCCTTAGCATTTACAATTTGTCCAGTTATTGTTGCTTATGCAACATCAAGATTTAAATACGGATTTTCAAAAGTTGTTTATGCATTC
>JAFXWB010000061.1 GCA_017534425.1 Bacilli bacterium | reverse complement strand
TTATTCAAAGAGTAATCTGAAATAGGATTTACACATTATAGGAGAATTAAAAATGTCAATTAGAAATTACAGCCCTACATCACCTTCTCGTAGAGCAATGACAAATCTAACCTTTGACGAAATCACCAAATCAACTCCTGAAAAGAGTCTTACAGTAAGACTTAGCAAGACAGGCGGACGTAATAACCAAGGTGTCATTACTTGCCGTCACATCGGTGGTGGTCATAAACGTCGTTATAGAGTCATTGATTTCAAGAGAAACAAAGATGGAATCGTAGGAACAATCAAAGCGGTCGAATATGATCCAAACCGTAACGCAAATATCCTTCTCGTTGTCTACTCAGATGGCGAAAAGAGATACATTCTTGCCCCACAAGGCTTAAAAGTTGGAGACAAGATCGTCTCTGGCGAAAACGTTGATATCAAAGTTGGTAATGCTCTTCCATTAATGAATATCCCAGAAGGTACATTCATTCATAACGTTGAGTTATTCCCAAAGAAAGGCGGACAAATGTGTCGTGCCGCTGGTACAAGTGCTCAAGTACTTGGTGCCGAAGGCAAATATGTCATCTTACGTCTCGCCTCAGGTGAAGTTAGAAAAGTTCTAAAAGAATGTCGTGCAACAATCGGTGTTGTCGGAAACGAAGACTTCATCTTAGTGAACAAAGGTAAAGCCGGAAAAACACGCTGGTTAGGCACACGCCCAACTGTCCGTGGTTCCGTTATGAACCCTAACGACCACCCACACGGTGGTGGTGAAGGTAAGTCCCCTGTCGGACGTGATGCACCAAGAACCCCATGGGGTAAACGTGCACTTGGCGTCAAGACAAGAAGAAATAAACAACCTTCTACAAAATTAATAATTCGTAGAATTAACGACAAATAAGAAAGGAGAAAATAGTCATGTCACGCAGTTTGAAAAAAGGCCCATTCGCTGATGCTTACTTACTTAAGAAAGTTGACGCTTTAAACGCCGCAAACAAAAAAGAAGTCATCAAGACTTGGTCACGTCGTTCGACCATTTTCCCATCATTTGTCGAACACACATTCGCAGTCTACAATGGCCGCGAACACATTACCGTTTATGTTACCGAAGATATGGTCGGTCACAAACTCGGTGAGTTTGCTCCAACCAGAACCTTCAAAGGTCACCACGGTAACAATGCTGAAGATAAGGCAGCAGCCGCTAAGAAATAAGGGAGGTAGATAAAATGGCAGAAGAAAAGAAAACCACTGCAAAGAAAGCTACTACCACAAAAGCAGCTGCAGAAAAGAAAGCACCAGCCAAGAAACCGGCTGCTCCAAAAGCTGAGCCAGAAAAGAAGGCTGAAGCTGCTAAAGCAGAACCTGCAAAGAAAGCTCCAGCTAAAAAGGAAGCAAAGAAAGTTGAAGAAAAACCAGCTAAACCAGCAGTTACTTCAGCTAAAGCTGTTGCAAAAGACGTTCGTGTTACACCACGTAAAGCACGCCTTGTCTTAGATTTAATTAGAGGAAAAGCTGTTAACGAAGCACTTGGTATCTTATCAAATGTTAATAAGGCAGCATCCCCAATTGTCGCTAAAGTAGTTAAGTCCGCAGCCGCCAACGCAATTAACAACTTCGGCATGAGTGAAGAAAAACTTTATGTCGCAGAATGTTATGCAGGCGACGGCATTAAAATGAAACGCTACCTTCCAAGAGCAAAAGGAAGCGCATCAGGACTTGTTAAAAGAGCATCACACATTACTGTTGTGGTGAAGGAAAGATAAGGAGGAACGTATAAATGGGTCAAAAAGTTAGTCCAGTAGGAATGCGTGTCGGTATAAACCGCGATTGGCATTCACGTTGGTTTGCAAACAATCAAGACTTCCACAAATTCCTCTTAGAAGATGTCAAAGTCAGAAAATATCTAACCAAAGAATTAAAAGATGCTCTCGTCTCTCATATTGAAATTGAAAGACGTAAAAATGACAAAGGTCACGAAGTCGTCGTTATGATGTTCGTCGCAAGACCAGGTGTCGTTATTGGCCAAGATGGTGCTAACATCAACCGTCTTAAAAAAGAAGTTGCTAAGATGTTAAAAGGTTCACAAGTTAGACTCGACGTAGTCGAAGTCAAACAACCAGACCTTGATGCTCAACTCGTAGCTCAATGGATTGCAACTGAACTTGAAAACCGTGCATCATTCAGAACTGCTCAAAAGAAAGCTATTCAACGCGTTCGTAAAGCAGGTGCTAAAGGATGTAAGACCTTAATCTCTGGTCGTCTCGGTGGTGCAGATATCGCCCGTAGCGAAGGTTATAAAGAAGGAACAATTGCTCTTTCAACTCTTCGCACAAATGTTGATTTCGCACATGCAGAGGCAGTCACAGCTTATGGTCGTTTAGGTGTCAAAGTTTGGATTTCCAAACCAGAGCCAAAGAAGAGCGCAGATGAAACCGTAAGGGAGGGTAGATAATATGCTTCAACCAAAGAGAGTTAAATATCGTCGTCCACACGGTATCAAATATGAAGGCTTATCCAAAGGTGGAAACGAAGTTTCCTTCGGTGAATTTGGTCTTCAAGCAGTAACAGGCGCATGGATTACCGATAGACAAATCGAGGCCGCTCGTATTGTCTTAAGCCGTTACACCAAAAAGGAAGGTAAAGTTTATATTCGTATATTCCCACACCTTGCCAAAACTAAAAAACCAGCCGAAGTCCGTATGGGTTCCGGTAAAGGTAACCCAGAACAATGGGTTGCAGTCGTCCGTAAAAACAGAGTTATGTTTGAAATGGGCGGTGTAGAAGAAAGTGTCGCACGCGAAGCACTTCGTTTAGCAGCTTACAAGCTTCCAAATAAGTGCAGAGTCGTTGCCAAGAAGGAGGGTAAATAATGAAGGTCCAAGAATTTAGAGAAATGTCTCCAGAAGAACTTAACCAAAAGATTTATTCTCTTAAAGAAGAATTATTCAATCTCCGTCGTAGAAAAGCCGTTGGCCAACTCGAACATGGTGAAGAAGTTAGAAGAGTTCGTAAAGATATCGCACGTGCCTATATGGTTCAACGCGAAAGAGAACTCGGGATCAAATAGGAGGAGTAGACCATGGAAAGAAATCGTAGAACATCTCTTCAAGGTGTCGTCGTTTCCGATAAGATGAACAAAACTATTGTTGTCGAAGTCGAAACTCATAAGAGACACCCAAAATATGCAAAGCGTATTAAATATTCAAATAAGTATTACGCGCACGATGAAAGAAATGAAGCCAAGGTTGGTGACGTTGTCACAATCATGGGTTGTAGACCTCTCTCTGCCACAAAAAGATTCCGCTTAGTCTCAATTGATAAGAAGCACCAAGAATCCATTAAGGAAGTTCTTGAAGCAGAAAAGTTAATGGAAGAACAAGCCGAAGAAGTTAAAGCAGAAGAAAAAGTCGAAGCTGCAGTAGTCGAAGAACCAAAGGTTGAAGAACCTAAGGTAGAAGAAAAAGTAGCAGAAGAAAAACCAGCTGCTAAGAAAGCTCCTACAAAGAAGCCAGCAGCAAAAAAAGCTCCTGCTAAAAAGGCTGAAAAGGAAGCCGAATAATTAGGGAGGATTAAGATATGATTCAGAGAGAAACTAACTTAGTCGTCGCTGATAACTCCGGCGCACGTTCAGTCAGAGTCTTCAATATTAAAGGAGGCTCATTCCGCAAATCCTGTAGCATTGGTGACATCGTTACCTGTGCTGTCAAGGAAGCCGTTCCAAATGGCCGTGTCCATAAATCTGACATCGTTAAAGGCATTATTGTTAGAACAAAACATGCTATTAATAGACCAGATGGTAGCCAAATCGCATTCGATGACAACGCAGTTGTCTTAATCGATAACGATGGTAACCCAGTTGGCACACGTGTCTTTGGCCCAGTTGCAAGAGAACTTCGTGAAAAAGGTGAAGGCGCTATGAAAATCGTCTCCCTTGCTCCAGAAGTATTATAAGGAGGACATATCATGAAAATCGTTAAAGGTGATAAAGTCGTCGTTATTGCAGGAAAAGACAAAGGCAAAGAAGGTATCGTTCAAGCCGTATACCCAAAGCAAAATAAAGTTGTCGTTGAAGGCGTTAACACACATAAAAAACATCAAAAACCAACACAACAAAACCCAGAAGGTACAATTGTGGAAATGTATGTCCCAATCGATGCTAGTAATGTTGCTATCGTCGATCCAAAGACAAAGAAAGCAAGTAGAGTCGGTTATGCATTAGATAAGGATGGCAACAAAATCCGTATCTCAAAAGCATCCGGTTCAAAGCTTAACTAGGAGGTAGAGTATGGCAGAAACCAAGAAACCTGCAGCAGAGTCTGCAGCAGTCAAGAAGACTGCTACAAAAGCCCCGGCAGCCAAAGCTCCAGCTAAAGCAGCTGCTCCAAAAGAAGTAGAAGCTAAAGTTGAAGAAGTTAAGGTCGAAGAACCAAAACAAGCTGCAAAACCAGTTAAAAAAGCTGGAAATGGTAACAAAAAACCAGCTGAAACAACACGTTTACAAGACAAATACAATAACGAAATCAAGAAAGCTCTTATTGAGAAGTTTAATTACTCCTCAGTTATGCAAGCTCCAAGACTTGAAAAGATCGTTATTAATGTCGGTGTTGGGGACGCCCTTCAAGATGCAAAAGCAATTGATTTCGTCGTTAAAGAAATCGCAACAATTACTGGCCAACATCCAGTCATCACCAAAGCTAAAAAGTCAATCGCTAACTTTAAGTTAAGAGAAGGACAAGCAATTGGTGTTAAAGTCACTTTACGTGGAATGAGAATGTATGAATTCTTCGATAGACTCGTTTCTATCGCACTCCCACGTGTTAGAGACTTCCGTGGTGTTTCTAAGAACAGCTTTGACGGACATGGTAATTACACCTTAGGCGTCAAAGAACAATTAATGTTCCCAGAAATTGACTACGATAAAGTTACAAAAATTAGAGGTATGGACATTGTCATCGTCACAACCGCACGTAAAGACGATGAAGCTTATGCTTTACTTGAAGCATTAGGAATGCCATTCCACAAATAATAGGAGGACGAATTACAATGGCAAAAACCAGTATGAAGGTCAAATGTGCAAGACCAAAGAAATTCAAAGTTCGTGAATATACTCGTTGTGAACGTTGCGGACGTCCTCACTCAGTTTATTCTAAATTCCATTTATGCCGTGTTTGCTTAAGAGAATTAGCCTACAAAGGCGAAATTCCAGGCATGAAGAAATCTAGTTGGTAATAGGAGGGTAAAACAATATGATGACAGATCCAATTGCAGATATGCTCACCCGTATTCGTAACGCTAACGCATTACGTTATGCCTCCGTCAGCATGCCATCTAGCAAAATGAAAGTTGAAATCGCTAAGATTTTATTAGAAGAAGGATTTATCTCCGAATTCAAAGTCTCTGGCGATACAAAGAAAGAACTTAGCATCACACTTAAGTATGGTGCAAATGGCCAAAGAGTTATCTCTGGCTTAAAGAAAATTTCTAAACCAGGCTTACGTATTCACGCTGCAAGCGATAAACTTCCAAAAGTCTTAAACGGTTTAGGAATTGCAATTATTTCTACTAGTAAAGGAGTCGTAAGTGACAAACAAGCTCGCGCCTTAGGCGTTGGTGGTGAAGTCTTAGCTTACGTTTGGTAATTATTATGTCTAGAATAGGTTTAAAAGTTATCAATCTCCCAGCTGGAGTTACAATTAGCCAAAATAACGGCGTTGCAACAGTTACAGGTCCAAAAGGTACCTTAAACGTTCAAGTTCCAAGTGTTATCACCGTTAAGGTTGAAGGAACTGAAGTTCATTGCTCTAGAGCAAATGAATTAAAACACACCAAACAATTACATGGTACAGTTCGCGCTAACTTAGCAGATGCTGTCACCGGTGTTACAGAAGGTTTCAAAAAGGAACTTACAATTGTTGGTATTGGTTATAGAGCAGCCATGAGAGGCGAAAACATCGTTATGAACGTTGGTTACTCCCATGAAATCGTAATCAAACCAGAACCAACTGTTAAAATTTCTTGTAAAGACGCTAACAACATTATTGTTGAAGGTATCTCAAAACAAGCAGTTGGTCAAACAGCAGCCCTCATTCGTGGTACAAGAGAACCAGAACCATATAATGGTAAAGGTGTCATGTACAAAGGCGAACACATCATCCGTAAGGAAGGTAAACGTGCTGCAGCAGCAGGTAAATAGGAAAGGAGATTTGGTAAATGATTAACAAAGTTAGCAAAAACGTTATTCGTGAAAGAAAACATGCTCGTGTTAGAGCCAAAATTTCCGGTACCGCTGAATGCCCACGTTTATGTGTTTTCCGTTCAAATAAACACATTGAGGCACAAATTATTGATGATGTTAAGAGAGTTACACTTTGCTCAGCATCTTCAGTTCAATTAAAACTTGAAAACGGCTCCAATGTTGAAGCTGCAAAACAAGTTGGTGCTAAAATTGCTGAAAAAGCACTTGCATTAAAAATTAAAAATGTCGTCTTCGATCGTGGTGGATATCTCTACCATGGCCGCGTCGCTGCTTTAGCAGACGCTGCTCGTGAAGGCGGATTAGAGTTCTAATGGAGGATATAGCGATGGCAGAAGAATTAAAAGTCGAAGCTACTGCAACACCTGCAGAAAAAGCTGAAGTTGCTCCAAAAGAACAACAAAATGGTGAAAGACCAGCTCGCGGTCCACGCCCACAAGGACAACGCCCACATGGTGATCGTCCACATGGTAAAGGCCCACGCGGTGATCGTCGCCCAAGAGCAGAAGAACCAAAAGAATACGAAGAAACCGTTGTCGAAATTAACAGAATTGCTAAGACCGTCAAAGGTGGTCGTAGAATGAGATTCTCAGCCCTTGTTGTTATCGGAAATAAAAAAGGTAAATATGGATTCGGTACAGGTAAGGCTGCTGAAGTTCCAGATGCAATCAAGAAAGCTCTTGAAGCTGCAAAAAGAAATACTTTCGAGCTCCACATCGTCAAAGGTGGAACACTTGCTCATGAAATCATTGGTAAGTTTGGTGCTTGTTCAGTCTTCTTAAAACCGGCTCCAGAAGGTACCGGAATTATTGCCGGTGGTCCTGTTAGAGCTATCTTAGAGCTTGCTGGTATCCGTAACGTTACAAGTAAAGTTTATGGATCACGTGCACCTATTAACATTATCCGTGCAACACACAATGGTTTAAGCAATCTTAAATCATATAAACAAGTCCAAGCACTTCGTGCTAAGGTCGAAGAATAAGGAGGATTTAGCGTATGAAACTCAATGAACTTAAAAACGTTGAAGGCGCAAAAACCGCTGGATTTAGAAAAGGCCGTGGCATGGGCTCTGGAAATGGTAAAAACTCTGGAACCGGTAATAAAGGTCAAAAATCAAGAAGTGGTGGCGGAAAAGCTCCTGGATTTGAAGGTGGACAAACCCCACTTTACCGTAGGCTTCCAAAATTTGGTTTTACCAATGGCGCTCGTAAAGAGTATGCTATAGTTAATGTTGGCTCCTTAAACAAATTCAAAGAAGGCACAGTCGTTGATCCAACACTTTTAGTTGAATCAGGACTTGTCAAAAAAGAATTTGATGGTGTCAAAATCTTAGGAAATGGAGAACTCACTGTTAAATTAACAGTCAAAGCAACCAAGTTCTCAGCTTCCGCTAAAGAAGCTATCGAAAAACTTGGTGGCACTTGCGAGGAAATTTAAGTATGAAAAAAATCGCCTCTATATTGAAGAACAAAGAAATCATGACTCGTATCATGTTTACAATCATGATTTTCCTTGTCATCCGAATTGGCGCGGCGATTACAGTCCCAGGTGTCACCGTTGGTGAAGAACTTGGCAATGCTATGAATAGCGCCAGTGCGGTTGCCCTCATGGATATGTTGGGCGGTGGAGCTCTTGAGTCATTCTCAATCTTCGCACTCGGTGTATCTCCATACATTACTGCTCAAATTATTATTCAATTATTATCTAAGGATGTTCTTCCTGCCTTAACCGAGTTATCAAAACAAGGTCAATATGGTAGAAAGAAAACAGAGATGGCTACTCGTTATCTCACCCTTATGCTTGGAGCAGTACAGGCTTATGGCATTATTAAAACCATGGAAAATGGTGAATATGTCACAGTCAACAATCCAGGTTTCTGGACCTACGCTTACATAGTAACAATTATGTTAGCAGGCGCAATGACAGTTATGTGGCTCGGTGACCAAATCACCGATAAAGGTCTTGGAAATGGTATCTCTATGGTTATCTTTGCAGGTATCGTTAGAGGTCTTCCAAACAAGATTAAAACTGCATTCACTACTTGGGTAGGAACAGGCGAAGTTTATAAAGAGCCACCTTTAGTTATTAAAGGTTGGATCTTATTCCTTCTTTATATCTTAGCCTTCATTCTTATCTTAGCATTCGTTGTCTTTATTGAACTTGCAAAGAGAAAGATTCCAGTCCAACACACTGGTAAATCTGGTGGACAAACAGCGGCTATGAGCCGTGCTAGCTTCTTACCTATCAAGGTAAACTCAGCTGGAGTTATTCCTGTCATCTTTGCATCAAGTATTATGATGACTCCTACTGTTATTGCTTCGTTTATTTCTAGCGACACTCCAAAGTGGCTTGGAATATTCTCATACACTGAAATGTATGACATGGGTTCGTGGAAAATGCCTTGGGGTTTATTAATCTATATTACCCTTATCATGTTATTCGCGTTCTTCTATGCAACACTTCAAATTGATCCAGAACAATTAGCAGAAAACTTCCGTAAAAACGGTAGTTATATTCCTGGCGTACGTCCAGGTAATGAGACAGAAAGATACGTTAAGAAAGTTGTTAACCGCGTTACATGTATTGGTGCACTCGCACTTACATTCATCGCCGCGTTACCAGTTGTCCTTAGCTTATCTGGATTATTCGGTAATAATAGTTCACTCGCCATTGGTGGTACTGGACTTATCATTGCTGTTGGTGTCTCACTCGAACTTAATGACCAAGTTAATGGCTTACTTGCTGGTAAGACATTCGACGAGGTTCAGGCATCAGCCGGAAGGGACTAAAAACTTATGCTTAATATAATCTTGATGGGTCCACCAGGGGCAGGAAAAGGCACACAAGCTAAAAAGCTTATTGCAGCCTTAGAAATTCCACACATCTCTACAGGAGATATGTTTAGAGAGGCCATTAAAGAAGGCACTCCTCTTGGTAAATTAGCCGCAAGTTATATTAACGATGGTCACTTAGTCCCAGATGACGTCACAATTGGTCTTGTTAAGGAAAGACTTAGTAAGAGTGATTGTGCAAAAGGTTATTTATTAGATGGTTTCCCACGCACCATTCCTCAAGCAGAAGCTTTAGAAGTTATGACTAAGGAAATTGGTCGAGAAATCACCCACGTTATTGATATTGAAACTCCAAAAGAAGAATTGGTGAGACGTATATGCGGTAGACGTGTTTGTAAAAAATGCGGTGCTCCATATCACGTTATCAATATCAAACCAAAAGTAGATGGCGTTTGTGATATTTGTGGTGGCGAACTTGTTCAACGCCCAGATGATAATGAAGAAGCCTTAAATGTTAGACTTGACGCTTATCACAAGCAAACTAAACCTTTATTAGATTTCTATGCTAAGAAGGGTTTACTTAAAGAATTCGACGGAACTAGTTCCGCTGAACTTACACCTAAGCTATTAGCTTACCTTGGAGAATAAGCCTTGATTATCATTAAATCTCAGCGCGAAATCGAATTAATGAAGAAAGCTGGACGTGTTGTCGCCTTGGTCTTCGAAGGCATTAAAGACAAAATCGTTCCAGGTATCTCCACTCAAGACATCGCAGATATGTGTGAGAAAATCATTCGCGAGAATGGTGCAACTCCTACATTTCTTAATTACTATGGTTATCCTGGTGCAGTTTGCGTCAGTGTTAACGATGAACTTGTTCACGGGATTCCTTCACCTCGAAGGATTCTCCGTGACGGGGACATTGTTTCAGTTGATGTCGGTGCAACCTTAAACGGATACGTAGGCGATGCTTGTAGAACTTACCCAGTCGGGATTTGTTCAGAAAAAGCATTACGTCTTATTAAAGTAACTGAAGAAAGTTTCTTTGAGGGCGTTAAACATGCTCGTCCTGGTGCCCACTTAGGCGATGTGAGTCACGCGATACAAGAGTATTGCGAGTCTCATGGATATTCTCTCCCTCGTGAATATACAGGACACGGAGTAGGATCATCTCTTCATGAAGATCCTTACATTCCAAACTACGGACCAGCCGGAAGCGGGCCGGTTCTAAAAGAGGGAATGACACTTGCAATCGAACCCATGGTTGCAGAAGGTCATTTCGCAGTTCGCGTCCTTAAGGACGGTTGGACCGCTAAAATGAAAGATGGCAAGTTATCTAGCCATTATGAGAATTCCATCGTTATTACAAAAGATGGATATGAAATTCTAACTAAAATCTAGGAGGAAAAAGACTTAATGGCAAAAGATGGAGTCATCGAGGTGGAAGCTACTGTTATCGAAACTTTGCCTAACACTATGTTTAGAGTTAAGCTCGAAAACGGAATCGTAATTCTTGCCCACGTTTCTGGTAAAATCCGCATGCATTACATCCGCATCTTACCAGGCGATAGAGTTATGGTCGAAATGTCACCTTATGATTTAACACGTGGGCGTATCACATATCGATACAAAAACTAAAGAGTAGCAGAAGGCTACAGAAGGAGAAACAAAAATGAAAGTAAGACCTTCAGTCAAACCTATTTGCGAAAAGTGCAGAGTTATCAAAAGACATGGCAAAGTCATGGTCATTTGTGAAAACCCAAAGCACAAACAACGCCAAGGTTAATTTATTAGGAGGATATTAGAAACATGGCACGTATAGTCGGTGTAGACATCCCTAATGAAAAAAGAGTAGTTGTTTCACTTACCTATATTTATGGTATTGGCGACACAACTGCAAAGAAGATCTGTAAAGGTGCAAAAGTCAGCGAAGACATTCGCGTTAAAGATTTAACCGATGATCAATTAGCAGCTTTACGTAACGAAATCGGTAAATATCATGTTGAAGGTGATCTTCGTAGAGAAACAGCCCTTAACATTAAACGTTTAAGCGAAATCGGTTGTTACCGTGGTATTAGACATAGACATGGTCTTCCAGTCCATGGTCAAAGAACACGTACAAACGCTCGTACCCGTAAAGGCAAACGTAAAACAATTGCGAATAAGAAAGTCGCATCACAAGGTTAATGAAAGGAGTTATGAACAATGGCAACTAAAACAACAGCCCGTAAAAAGAAAATTAAACGTTCGTTTACTAAGGGTGTCGCACACATTCATAGCACCTTTAATAACACAATCGTCACTATTTCTGACGAGGCAGGTAATGTCATCTCATGGTCAAGTGCTGGTGCATTAGGCTTCAAAGGTGCTAAAAAATCCACGCCTTTCGCAGCTCAATTAGCCGGTGAAGCAGCTGGTAAAGTTGCATTTGATCAAGGTATTCGTACCGTTGATGTTGATGTTAAAGGTCCAGGTAGCGGTAGAGAAGGCGCAGTCCGTGCCTTAGCTAACGTTGGCTTAACCGTTACATCAATTACTGATTCAACACCAGTACCACACAACGGATGCCGCCCACCAAAACGCCCAAGAGGCTAATCGTAGGAGGAGATAATAATGGCAAATCTTGCAAAACCATTTGAACGTTCAGAATTCAAAGTTGCTCAAATCGATGCAACTGATAATTATGGAAAGTTCGTTATTGAACCACTCGAAAGAGGTTATGGTTTAACAATTGGTAACTCCCTTAGAAGAATTCTTCTTTCTTCACTTCCAGGCGCAGCAGTTTGTGGTGTCGTTATTGAAGGCGCACAACACGAATTCTCTGCACTTAAAGGTATTGAAGAAGACGTTACCACAATCATTTTAAATCTTCGCGATATCATCTTCGTTTGCGATGATGAATCAAAAGAAGACAAGAAGATTACTGTTTCAGTAGTCGGACCAAAAGTTGTTAAAGCATCTGATTTAGAGCTTCCAGCTTTTGTTAAAGTCGTCAATCCAGACGTTGAGATTGCTCACGTTGTTGAAGGTGGTTCCCTTAATATGACTGTTTACCTCCGTAAGAGCCGTGGTTATATGACCGCAGAAAACAACAAACAACTCAAAGGAAAGATTGCAGTTGAACAATTAGGTTACATTGTAACCGACTCCAACTATTCACCAGTTACACGTGCTAGCTACGCAGTAGAACCAGCCCGTGTTGGTCACGATTCAAGATTTGATAAGCTCACACTTGAAGTTTGGACAAATGGTTCAATTCTTCCACAAGCAGCAGTCGCTTTAGCCGCTCAAATGTTAGTAACTAACCTTACTCCATTTGTCGACCTTGAAAAGACCGTTGAAGATCTCAATATGATCAAGGAAGAAGAAAAAGTTGAAGAAAATAAATTTGAAGTTATGCCAATTGAAGAACTTGATCTCTCAGTTAGAAGTTATAACTGTTTAAAGAGAGCCGCAATTTCTACAGTTGCGGAACTTACACAAAAGACTGAAGAAGAAATGATGAAGGTTAGAAACCTTGGTAAGAAATCCCTTAAAGAAGTTAAGGAAAAACTTGCTGAAAATGGCCTCTCATTCCGTGAAGTCGCTCCAGGAGAATAATTATGGCAGCACAAGGTAGAAAAAACGTACATGGTAAAGCTGGTGTTAGATTTAAAGCTGGTTATACCAAACAAAAACACGAAAACAAACTTCGCACTTTAGTGACAGACTTAGTTATTCACGAAAGAATTACCGTTACATCTGGTATGGTTAAAGAACTCAAATCTTTAGCAGATCACATGATTACACTTGGTAAACGCGGAGATTTACACGCCCGTAGACAAGCCGCCGCTGTCCTTAAAAATGGTGAAGCAGTCGTTAAATTATTTAGTGAACTTGCTCCACAATATAAGGAAAGAAATGGTGGATATACACGCGCTATTAAAGCAGGCGTCCGTCTCGGTGACAATGCCCAAAAGGTTATTGTTGAATTTGTTAAATAATTAACACTTACAAATAAGGGGAACTTCGGTTCCTCTTTTTTGATACTTAAAACGATAGTAAAATAGATTTGTTATCTGTAGGTGAATGATATGAAACAATCTCTAAACTTCTCTTGGTCCTTTATAAAGGGCTTTAAAGACGCGTATTTAACTAAGCTCGATAAATTAGAGGCAAGCGAGGTAAACATTCCTCATAACCCTGTAGAAATCCCTTATAACTACTTTTCTGAGAAAAGTTATCAGGGAATTTTCACTTACGAGAAGCTATTTGACGTAGATAACTATAACGAGAACCGAGTTTATATCCTTCATTTTGAGGGATTTATGTTTCTCGCTGACATTTATCTTAACGGAGAAAAACTGGGCCAATTCTATTCAGGCTATTTACCAGTAGATATTGATATTACAAAGTATGTTAAGAAATCCAATAACCGTTTAGTGATGGTAATTGATTCTAGAGAAAATAAAGATTACCCTCCATTTGGATTTGCAATTGACTACTTATCCTTCTCAGGAATCTATAGAGAAGTTTGGCTAGAATCACATCTTCCAACATACTTAAATAACTTCTATATTCATGGGGACTTAAACGGGAACATTGATGTTATTTATGATGTAAACGGAAAAGACGAAATAAGCGTAGAAAAAGTAGTATTTGATGAAAATAATCAGGAAAAAGCACGTTTTTCTGGTAATTCTTATAAACTTGAAGACTTTAAATTGTGGGATTTAGACAATCCAACTTTATATAAACTTCGCACAATCGTAACTTTAAATGGCGAGACAGAAGTGTATGAAAATCGCTTTGCATTTAGAGAAACAAGATTCACTAACCAAGGTTTCTTCTTAAATGGAAAGAAAGTTAAATTAGTTGGTTTAAACAGACATCAAGGCTATCCATACATGGGTTACGCAGCATCTAAATCACTCCAAGAGGATGATGCTCTCATTCTTAAGAATGAGTTAGGAGTTAATGTCGTCAGAACAAGCCATTATTCTCAAAGCGAGCACTTCTTAAATAAATGTGATGAACTTGGTTTACTTGTTGTTAATGAAATTCCAGGTTGGCAGCACATTGGACAAAGCGAAACATGGAGAAAAGAGTGTGTTGAAAATGCTAGAAGAATGGTTTTAAAAGAAAGAAACCACCCATGTATAATTGCGCACGGTGTTCGTATTGATGAATCAGTTGATGACCACGAATTATACGAAAAAACCAATGAAATCGCGCATAAATTGGATAAATATCGCCAAACCATCGGTGTCAGAAACTTCAAAAATAGTGAGCTTTTAGAAGATATTTATGGTTATAACGATTTCGTTTGTGATTCATTAAATATTGGTTTATCAAAACCTAAAACAATTAAGACTCAAAATCATCCATTACTAATTACCGAATACATGGGTCATATGGATCCAGTTAAGGAGAACAGTGATGAAGGGAAACGTGTCGAGGTTGCTTTAAGACACGCTAAAGTAATTGATGATAATTTCAAATATGAAAACACAGCTGGTGCAATTGGTTGGTGTTTTGTTGATTACCACAGCCACACAGACTTCGGTAGTGGAGACCACATTTGCCCACACGGCGTTTTAGATTTATATCGAAACAAGAAATACACGGCGGCAATTTATGCTTCTCAACAAGATAAGAACCCAGTTTTAGAAGTTTTATCAAATATGAAACCAGGAGATGTTCCAGAGGCAATCTTTAATGATATTTATATTGCTACAAACTGTGATTACGTAGAAGTTTATAAGAGCGATGAATTTGTTAAGAGGTTACAACCAAAGAACGATAAATTCAAATATCTAAAACATCCTCCAATTTTATTGGATGACATAGTTGGAGAAACATTCAAAGAAGAAAAATTCCCAAAGAAGAGTTATCCAAAGATTGCTAGAACATTCTCATATGCTGCTATGCATGGATTTAACCATCTTCCATTATCAACAAAGATTTATTTAGGATGGATGATGTTTAGATACAAAGTAAGCTTTACTGATTTGGTAGGTTATTGGAACAAATATGTTGGAAGCTGGGGTGGAATGGCTAAGACATATAAATTTGTCGGGTTTAAAGATGGTAACAAAGTTAAAGAAGTAGAACTTGGTCCATCAAATGAATTCGATTTAGAAGTAATTCCAAATAAAACTGAACTTGCAAATGAAGATACTTATGACACATTAAAGATAACGTTAAGACATGTTGATTCCCACAAGTCATTAATGCAATATTCTCAAAGAATTGTGGAAGTTGAAACCGATGGTCCAATCCAATTAGTGGGTCCAAAACAACAAACCTTATTAGGTGGACAATTAACACTTTATATCAATTCTTTAAATAAAGCTGGAAACGCAAAAGTAACAATTAAAATGGATGACATTGAGAAGAGCATCGACATTAAAGTTAAATGAGATTAGATAAATTTTTAGCAAACTCAGGTGTTGGAACTAGATCTGAAGTTAAACGCTTTATCAAAGATAAAAGAGTTAAAGTTAATGGTGAAGTCGTGAAAAGTGACTCCTTTAACGTTGACGAAACTAAAGACGTTGTTCTTTTTGATGATTTAGAAGTTAAATACAAAGAGTTTTATTATGTCTTGCTCAATAAACCTAAAGGATATGTCTCTGCGGCAATTGATAATGTTTATCCTCCAGTAACAGATTTAATTCCAGAGTATGCATTTGCAAAGCTAAATCCTGTTGGAAGATTAGATGTTGATACAACTGGAGCTTTGTTATTAACAAATGATGGCGATTTATCCCATAAATTAATAAGCCCAAAATACCACGTTGATAAAGTCTATGAAGTTGAAGTAGATAAGAAACTAGATTCAAAATTAGTGGAAGCGTTCAAACAAGGAATTGAACTGGATGGTGAGCCAACATTTCCTGCAGAGCTAATCATTATTAATGATAAGCACGCTGAGCTAACACTTCATCAAGGGAAGTTTCATCAGGTTAAAAGAATGTTCAAAAAGTTTGGATATAATGTCTTGAGTTTAAATAGAAAAGCATTTGCTTTCTTAACAGTTAATGATCTTAAACTTGGTGAACATAGAGAACTAACAATAGAAGAAGAACAAAGATTAAAATCTCTCTAAAAACGAGGGATTTTTTATTAAACTCAAATAGTGTGTTAATTTATTAAAATCTTGATATTTTAGTAAATTGTTTTAGTATTTATCGTGGTAGGTATAGATTATGCAACTATTAATTTTAGCCGCAGGTATGGGTTCCAGATTTGGCGGTCTTAAACAAATGGAACCAATGGATGAAGCAGGGAACTTTCTTTTAGATTACTCTGTTTATGATGCTAAAAGAGCAGGCTTTGATTCAGTCGTGTTTGTTATTAAGCATTCATTCGAAAAAGAATTTAAAGAAACAATCGGTAAACGTGTCGAAAAAATAATTAAAACTGAATACGCATTCCAAGATTTAGAAGACATTCCAGAAGGATTCAAAGTTCCTGAAGGTAGAGAAAAACCTTGGGGCACTGCACATGCTATTTATGCTGCTAGAGATTTAATCCGTGAAAATTTCATTATGATTAATGGTGATGACTTTTATGGAAGAGATGCTTATGAAGTTGCATATAAATTCTTGGCTTCTTTACCAAAAAATAGTGCTGGTAAATACGCCAATGTTGCATTTAAAGTATCAAACACAATGACTGAGAACGGTTCAGTCAAACGTGGTGTTTGTTTTGAAGATAATGATCATAATCTAACAAAATTGGTTGAGTCATCAATTGAAAGAAATAAAGAAGGCAAGATTATTGCGACTCCTCTTGAGGGTGGTGAACCATTTGAAGTTGGTGAAGATGAACCAGTTTCAATGAATTTATTTTGCTTCAACAAGGACTTAATTGATCATCTTAGAGCTCGCTTCCCAGAATGGTTAAAAGAACACGGAAATGAACTTAAGTCTGAATACTTAATTCCATCAGTTGTTGATGAACTCGTCCATGAAGGAAAAGCATCACTTAAACTTCTTTCAACTGATTCGGTTTGGTTTGGCGTTACATATAAAGAAGACAAGCCTGGCGTAGTAAAAGCTTTAAAAGAACTTGTTAAAAAAGGCGAATACAAAGAAGGCTTATATTAAAAAACTTTCAATAGGTACTTATATTTATATAAGTATCTTTTTATAAAATGATTAAAGAAGAACGATTAAATAAGAAAAAACTTGCTAAAAGAGTAGCATTTAACCACGAAAGGCTTTCATGTTCTCGCAAAACGATGCAAGACATTTTTAGAACAACTTTCTATCATCCAGATTTTACGTTCTTTAATGTTTGCAAAAATGGGGAAGTCACGAATATAACTTATGGTGAAGTTAAAAAACAAATCGAATGTTTTGCGAACCACTTCCAAAATACCATTGGCGACAACGCTAAATATGTTGGTCTTCTTTTAGATAATTCTCCTGAATGGGTTTCTTCGTATTATGGACTTTTAATGGCGGGCTATATTCCAGTCCTACTTTCTACGGCTGCATCAAAAGAAGAAAATGAAGAAATTTTAAACCAATTACAAAGTAATTATGCAGTCACGAATAAAGAGATTGGTGTAGAAAAAATAAATCCGTTCGAGATTACCGAAGAGAAAGCAATTGAACGCCCGAAATGGGCTGATGGTACAGTGCTTGTTACATCTGGCACAAGCGGCAAATCTAAGATTTATCTCTATACTGGTTTAGAATTATCTAATCAAATATTAGAAATACCTAACTTGCTGAAAAGATCACCAAACTTATGTTCAACATACAAAGGTTATATTAAGCAATTTTTAATTCTTCCTCTTTATCATATATTTGGATTTACGGCGACGTTCTTATGGTTCTCATTCCATAACGTAACTTTCGTTTTACCTGAAAGTCTCGCTGCAGATAAAGTTAAAGAGGCAGCATTATTAACTCACCCAACTCATTTGTTAGCAGTTCCTTTATTTTGGGAATTAATTTCTAGAAAAGTGATGCAGGCAGTTAAAGAAAGAAATGCTGAAGAAAAATTCGAAAAAGCACTTAAATTTTCCATTAAATTCCAAAAAAACCATGGGAATTCCGGTAGAAAATTCGTCCAGAATCACTTATTCAAAAAGTATTTAGACCAAATTTTAGGTAGATCTTTTGGATTCTGTGTAACTGGTGGCACTGCTATTTCAGAAGATACATTAAGAATCATAAACGGACTTGGCTATCCTCTTGTTAACGGTTATGGTTCAACTGAAATTGGCATTTCTTCATTTAGCAATACCAAGAAAATAAAAGATAGATTAATGACCACGATTGGTAATCCTTTCGCTAACTATAAATATGAAGTTTCAAGCCATAAAGAATTATTAGTTACGACAAGTTCTGCTTATCATGCGATGTTTGAAAATGGAGAATTTGTTGAAAGAAATATTTATGAACCTGTTTATACAAACGACCTATGTGATTATGAATTTAAAAAGTATTACATTAGAGGCCGATTAGACGAACTTTACATTGGAAGAAATGGTGAAAACTATTCACTCCCACGTATGGAAAAATCACTTCAAGCTAACTATGCAAGTGATGTTGTTTGTCTTAACTATAAAGATAAATTAACTGTTCTTTTATCATATGATAAAACTATACCGCATAATGTTATTCGTAAAGAGTTGTCAAAACTTATTCATGAAGAAGGTTTTGTCAAATATTCAATTAAGAAAATCCTTATTACAAATGACGAACTTCCAAAAGCTAACGGCATTAAAATTAAGCGAAACGAATTAGCAAATCTTTTAGATAACGGAACTATTAAGACGTTTGAAATTTCAATGGATGAAGCAAATGAAAAAGTCGTTAATTACAATATAGAGCTCGTTAAAGAAATCAGTAAAATATTCTCAGAAGTTACTGCTAATGAAAAAGTTGAATTCGACTCTGATTTCTTTATCGATCTAGGTGGTGATTCGCTTTCTTATTTTGATTTGGTTAGCAAGATTGAATCTCGTTTTGGAATGGGTCTTGAAATTAACGTTAACACAACAAGGACCCCACTTCATTTTGCAATAAAAGTTGAAGAAACCGCAAAGAAAGAAAATATTGATCTTAAGCTATCCGAACAAAGCAATAAACATGAAAATACTAAAGAAAAAGCGGGGAATTTTAACTTTTTCCGTTTCCTTGGAAGATGCTTTATTAAGATTTCGGGCATTATTCCATTTCTCATCTTTATTACTCCAAGATACTTCTATGCTTCACATAAAGCGAAGAAGGAATCTAAGAAACTTAAAGGTGGTGCAATCATTATTGGAAACCACTCATCTACATTTGATTACATCTCTTTGCTTTATAAATATTTCTTTAGAGTTGTTCATACGTTTGTAGGACCAGCAATCTATAGATTCGGTTCATTAAGACATCTTTGTAATGTTTTGGAAAACATCGAAGTTAAGAAAGATGATCCTGCAAACATTGAGGCAATGAGAAAAGCCAAGATTTACCTTAATAAGGGCAAGACAATTGCTATATTTCCAGAAGGCCGTTTTGAAGATAAAGTGGGCGAAATAGAAAGATTTTCTTCAAGCGCTATTAGACTTTCGTTTGAGACAAATAAACCAATAATTCCGTACTACTTTAAAGGAAATTATGGTCTATTTAAGCGCGCTAAATATAACGTTGGCGAGAAGATATATGTTCGTGATTTAGTTAAAGGCGATGAATTAACAAACGATGAAATTATTCGTGTTAACAAATACTTACAAGAAACTATCAAAAAGCTTAAACATCAACTTTATTGTTTTGAAACGCATAAAACAAAATCTATCTTTTCATGGAAGCTTTTCATTTCTGATTTATTTAAAATTACTGGATTCCCATTTGGCTATTTAGTTTTTTGGGCCGTTAAGAAATACGTTGGAGATAAAAAGAAAGTTAAGAAAGCTTTCCGCGAAAAGGTCATTTTGGCACCAAATCACACATCATTTTTCGATGTTACATACATGTATCTTTATTGGGTAACTAGACGTTTAAGAATTCTTTCTTTAAAGAAAGCAGTAGGGGGAAAGTTCTTACATCCTTTGACTAAAGGAGCGGGCGTTATTGAATATGATAGAGACGCTAAAGGGGGATTTGATTTTCAATCATTTAAAGAAACCGATGAAATCCTTGAAGGCAACGGCTGTGTTGTTATGTTCCCTCAAGGTCATATTGAAGAAGACGGAACTATTAAAGGTGATTTGAAACAAGGAATATCGATGCACGCATTAAGACATAATGTTCCGGTCATACCAATGATTTTCCAAAAGGTTACAAGACCTCTAAGACCTAATCGCATCATTATTGGTGATCCACTTTATCCGTGTGATTATTTTGAAGAGCGCGGTGCTAGTAAAGAAAATATCGCAAAATTTACTGAAATTCTTCAACAAAAAATGATAGAATTACAAGGTATTTCGCAAAATTACTCTAAAAAGAAGGAGAAATAGTCGATGAAAAAAGTATCCCTTAACAAACGTTGGAAAGAAGTTTTGTTTGCAGCAACAGGTTTTGGACCAAACTTATTAATGGTTCTTATGATGGCATATTTTACCGATGCCGTTATTCCAACCGGTTTAAAAGCAGACATCGGATTCTGGAGTTATGGTGGAACAATTATTGTTTCAACAATTATCTTCCCGATTCTTTGGACAATCGGAAGAGTTTTCGATGGTATTGTTGACGTCCCACTTGCAGCATTCACTGATAACTTAAAGAATAAGACTGGAAAACGTTGGGTTGCTATTTTAATAGCAGTTGCCCCAATGGTTATCTCATTTATTCTTTGTTGGATTCCAATTTTTGGAAAATCAGGAGATTTAAGTCTTGGTCAACAAATTGGTAACTCTATTTGGATTTTCTTCTGGTCAATCATCTTCTTTGCATCTTATACACTTGCATTAATCACCTTCTATGGTGCTTTAAGTGATGTTTGTGAAGACCAAACACAAAGAGCTCGTGTTTCCGCTTATAAATCAGTTTTCGACACAATAAGCTATGCTTTAGTTTATGCAGCAATCCCAGCAATCTTTAAAGCAATTGGTCTACCAATTTGGCAAGTTGCCTTATATGGAACCCCATTAATGGTTACTATTCTTTTCCCAATCTTTATGCAAAAGAAAGTTCCGGCTGGAGAAACTGTTACATTTAATGAAGAAAAGGCTGTTCCAATTGGTGTTTCAATTAAATTAACACTTGAATCTAAACCATTTATGAAATGGACACTTGTTAATTGCGTTGCATTCTTTGGACTTCAAATGTTCTTGGTTGCTCAAAACACATTAATTTCTGGTGTTATGAACTTAGGTGCAGGCTGGGCAGCAGTCTTAAATACATGTGCTTTTGCACCTGTCCCATTAATGCTCTATTTGTTTAATAGACTTCGTAAAAAAGTTGGTGTTAGACCAGTTTTCCAAAGTGCATTACTTTCATTTGGTATTTGTATTTTCTCATTCTGCTTAGGCAGTCAATGGTTCTGGGGTGATCAACTCATGCCAAAACTCATTATTGGTGCTATCGGTGGAATTATCGGATCATGGGGTATTGGAGCATTCTTTATGATGCCATATCTTATCCCAACATCAATTGCTTCAGTTGAAGAAGAAGTTACAGGCAAGAATCACTCTGCTATGTACTTTGCAATTCAAGCTTTAGCAACATCAATCGTTGGTGCTATCGCTTCATCCTTAGTTTATAACTACCTTAAGTTATGGCAAACACCAACAGGCGAGACAATGTATGATGAAATCTTAGGCAAAAATGTTGATGTTTTCTGGAAAAACGGTGTTTCAATGGTTCCGTTTATTGTCTTTGTTGCTTGTATTTTAGGTTTCTTCTTCTGTTTCTTAATGCCAAAAAATTACACTGCAAGAACAACATATTTAGACATTAAAGAGTCCGCAGAACGTAGACTTCCAAAACTTGAAAAGAAACGTGCAGTTTATATGTTAAAAGTTAAAGAAGGCGAAATTGCTGCAGAACATCTTGAAGAAGAATCTGCTAAAGAATTAGCACTTAAATCCTTAGATGGCGTTAGAGCTAAGATTGTTAAGATTGAAAAAGATATTGCTGAAACAAAAGCAATCATTGATTACAAGTTTGATGAAGCTCACTCCATTGGTAATGAAGAAGACCGTGTTCTTGAAAAGAACTCTACATTCGCAAACGTTGCTCTTTGGGTCTTAAGTGGTGGAATCTTTGGTCTTGTTTCAGTCTTACTTGACTTCAAGAAATTCAAAATTGCTGGAGTTAAATTAAGCGCTGGTGTTAAAGCAATTGCAATTATCGCTTGTTTTGTCCCATCCCTTGGAATTCTTGCAGATTACAAGTTTAAGAAAGCATTTGAAGAATTAGAGAAACAACACGAATTAGATTTAGGTTCTAAACGTTTCGTTCCTTCAATGATTATCTTCGCATGCATTCCAGTTCCATTTATGATGAATGTTTATTCACTCGCTATTAGAACAAATATGTTCAATAAGATTTCTGATAAACTTCAAGCAAAAGGTAATTAATACATACACTTACGTATATGTAAAAGGCACCATAAAATAATGGTGCTTTTTTACTACGCGCTTGGTTGTTAAAATATTATAGAAAGGATTTTCATATGGATTCAAAATACACAAAAGAAGATGTGGGGTTTGATTCTTTAACCGTGACTGAAGAAGCATCACGTTGCTTGCTTTGTCATGACGCCCCATGTTCAAAAGCTTGTCCTGCCGGAACTAATCCAGACAAGTTTATACGTTCAGTAAGATTCCGTAATTTTAAAGGCGCAGCAGAAACTATTAGAATGAATAATGCTCTTGGTGCTGTCTGTGCTAGAGTTTGTCCAACGGAAAAATACTGTCAAAAAGGATGCTCTAGAAGTGGTATTGATCGTCCAATTGATATTGGTCGTATTCAACGTTATGTCACAGACTTTGAAGAAACTAGTAAGATGGACATTTTAGAAAAGAAACCTGCTAATGGTAAATCAGTAGGTATCGTCGGTTCAGGTCCAGCCGCACTTCAAGCTGCAGCAACTTTAACAATGTTAGGTTACGCAGTTGAAGTTTATGAAAAGGAAAAGGAATTAGGCGGCATGCTTAGACTTATTCCAGAGTATCGTTTACCAAACCATATTGTTGATAAAGAAATTGAAAGAATTGAAAAATTTGGCGTGAAATTCCACACAAATTGCGAAGTTGGTCATAAGATGCCTCTTGAAGAACTTAAGGCAAAACATGATGCCGTTTTACTCGCACCAGGTTATTCATATGGTAAGATGCTTCCAATGTTTGATGGAAACAAAAATGTCGTAAAAGCCGTAGATTTTCTTAGAGAAGTTAAAGCTAAAGCAGGCAAAGTTTCAGTTCCAAATAACGTATTAGTTGTTGGTGGTGGAGATGTCGCAATGGACGTTGTTTCAACACTTAAGCTATTAGGCGCTGAAAACGTTACTGATGTTGTTTATGAAGAATTTAAAGAATTCAAAGCTTCAAAGAAAGAACTTGAAGGTGCTCAAAAACTTGGTGTCACAATCATGGATGGTTATGTACCAGTTAAAGTTGAAGAAAACAAAGTTTCATTTGAACATAGAGTCATTAAGGCAAAAGTTGAAGTTGAAGCAGATTTAATTATTCTCGCTGTTGGCCAGATTCCAATTGTCGCTGGATTAGGTATTGACCTTGTTCGTGGTGAAGTTGATGAAGGTCGTCCATACATTACCAAAGATCCAAAAGTTTGGGTTTGTGGTGACATTGCACATAGTGCATACGACAAAACAGTTGTTGGTGGAGTTCGTACAGGTAAAGAAGTTGCGTTCTATATTGATGCAACAATAGGAGGTAAATAATTATGGTTAAAAAAGATTTATCGATTACCTTCTTAGGTGTCAAATTCCCAAATCCATTCTGTTTATCTTCCTCACCAGTTGGTAACTGCTATGACATGTGTAAGAAAGCATATGAAGTAGGATGGGGTGGTGTTGTCTTTAAGACAATCGGGCCAAAATCATACTTCATTGATGAAGTTTCTCCACGTTTCGATAAGTTAAATAAAGAGAATACTCCATTTGTTGGTTTTAAAAACATGGAGCAAATCGCTGAACATACTCTTGAAGAAAATCTTCGCGATTTAAGAAAACTAAAAGAAGAATTCCCAAATCAAATATTAATCGCATCCATTATGGGTAATGATGAAGAAACCTGGGAAGATCTTGCTAGAAAAGTTACTGAATGTGGGGCAGATATGATTGAAATGAATCTTTCATGTCCACAAATGACATCACACGCAATGGGTAGTGATGTTGGAACTAATCCAGAACTTTGTAAGAGATATTGCCAAGCCGTTAAACGCGGTAGTTCTCTTCCGATGATGGCTAAAATGACACCAAATGTTACAGATATGGTGCCAGTTGCAAAAGCCTGTTTAGAAGGTGGAGCAGATGGTATTGCGGCAATTAATACAATCAAATCAATATGCAATATTGACTTAGATAAGAAAGTTGGTTTACCAATTGTTGATGGAAAATCTGCAATTTCAGGTTACTCTGGAAAAGCAGTTAAACCAGTTGCACTCCGTTTCATCCAACAAATGAGACAAGCTGAAGGATTAGAAAATCTTGAAATTTCAGGTATCGGTGGAATTGAAACTTGGGAAGATGCAGCAGAATTCATTCTTGTTGGTTCAAAAACACTTCAAGTCACAACCGCTATTATGCAATACGGTTATAGAATTGTTGAAGATCTCAAAAATGGTTTAATGCACTACATGGAAGAACAAGGTGTTGATCATCTTGAGGATTTAGTTGGACTTGCAAATAAAAACATTATTCCAGCAGAAAATCTCAATAGAGATTACATCGTCCGTCCAGACATTGATTTAGATAAATGTATTAAGTGTGGTCGTTGCTATATTAGTTGCTATGATGGTGGTCACCAAGCAATTGAATGGAACGCTGAAAAACGCGAACCAAGTTGTAACACAGATAAATGTGTTGGTTGCTTACTTTGTGGTCACGTTTGTCCAGTAGGAGCAATTAAACTAGGCAAGATTTCAATTAAAGAAGGCCGTAAGTGCAAAGCGAGCGACATTAAACTTTAATCCAAATATTTTATGAGAGTCACTTCGGTGGCTCTTTTTTTATAAAAATTTTTCCCAATATTTATATTTATTAGTATATAGGGAATGGTCCCTTTGTTTATTGTTTCTTAATATAAATATTGGGAAGATTTTTGCTCATTAAAATTCACTTAGTTTTATATTTTTTATTTGCTAATATGGTGAAGACAAAGCAAAGTCGTTAAAACTCGGAACGAGAGCCTCCTGCAGAAAGGAGGTATCTTAAATGAAAAATGAACAAAAAGAGCTAGCAAAAGTTCTGAAGCTCATTATCGTTTGCCTGCTTTTAGCACTAGTTAAACTTTTAATTAGTTAAAAAAAGAGGCCTACCGGCTTCACCTCATCAAGTAGTCGTAGGAGACCTCGTTCTTCTGAGAACATTATATAAATAAAAACAACCAAAAACAAGTCGTTCGATGCAGGCAAACATCTTGATAGAAAGATTTTATAAGAAACGCATTATAAATATCGTTTGCGTAAACATGGGTGTGTGCTAAAATGTAAGCGTTATCATTATGAGAATATATTGTATTCGTAGTTAATTAAATCCCCCGAATTTTTGGGGGATTTTTTATTTTTACGGAAGAAAGGAATCATATGTATAAAAGTGAATACTTGAATAGAGTCCTTGATGAAATTAAGGCAAAACACGGAGAACAAAAGGAATTCATCTCAGCAGTTGAAGAATTCTTTGACTCCATGGACTATGTTGTAGATAAGGACCCGCGAATTGAAAAATACTCAATCCTTGAAAGAATTGTTGAACCAGAAAGAACAGTCTGTTTTATAGTTCCATGGGTTGATGATAATGGAAAGATTAGAGTTAATACTGGATACCGAGTTCAATTTAACTCTGCTATTGGTCCATACAAAGGCGGAATGAGATTTGATAAGTCAGTCAATTTATCAATTCTAAAATTCTTAGGGTTTGAGCAAACATTTAAAAACTCACTTACCGGACTTCCAATGGGTGGCGGCAAAGGTGGTGCGGACTTCGATCCAAGAGGCAAATCTGATGGCGAAGTTATGAGATTCTGTCAATCACTTATGACCGAATTATTTAGACATATTGGTCCTAACACTGACGTTCCTGCCGGAGATCTTGGCGTAGGAGCTCGTGAAATTGGATATATGTTTGGCTACTACAAGAAGCTTAGAGATGAATGGTCTGGAACATTTACTGGAAAGAACTTCTCTTATGGAGGTTCATTAGCAAGACCAGAAGCAACTGGTTATGGACTTCTCTACTTTGTAGAAGAGATGTTAAAAACATATAAAAATACAACTATTGAAGGCAAGAAAGTTATTATTTCTGGCTCAGGTAAAGTTGGTGGAATGGCTGCTGAAAAGTTAAATCAACTTGGTGGTGTTCTCGTTGGTATGTCTGATATTGAAGGTTTTGTTTATGATCCAAAAGGATTAGACGTTCCTTATATCGTTGCTAAATCAAAACAAAAAGGTATGTTTTCAAAGGATTATGCTAAAGACCACAATATCGAATGGCATGAAGGCCCTCATGGAATGTGGGGTTTTGCTAAATGTGAAATTGCATTACCGTGTGCAACTCAAGGTGAAATTCATGAAGAGGATGCAAAACTTCTTAAACAAAATGGCTGTTACATGCTAGTTGAAGGTGCCAATATGCCTTGTGATGTTGAAGCAATACGTTACTTCAATGAAAACGGCGTCTTATTTGCTCCTGGTAAAGCAAGTAATGCTGGCGGTGTTGCAGTCTCTGGGTTAGAAATGTCACAAAACTCATTACACCTCTCATGGACATTTGAAGAAGTTGACGCTAGACTTAAACAAATAATGAAGGATATCTTCAAAAAATGCCATGAAACTGCAGTAAAATACGGTCAACCTAATAATTTAGCACTAGGTGCAAATATTGCTGGATTTGAAAAAGTCTTAGACGCAATGCTTGCTCAAGGAGTCTGTTAATGGCCTTTTCGACCATAAAAGCACCTCATATTCTTCTTCCTAAAAAAGGAATAGATATGACCGCATGGGCAGTCATCGCGTGCGATCAATTTACCTCTCAATTAGACTACTGGGAAGATGTCGAAAAGTTAGTTGGTGATAAGCCATCTACTTTACGTATGATGTTCCCGGAAGCATATCTCGGTAAAGTTGAATCTAAAGAATTTATTAACAAAGTTAATAACAATATCCAAAATTATCTAGATAACGGAGTTTTAGTTGACCAAGGTGAATGTTTCATTCTTGTTGAAAGAAAGACATCTATTGTTGATAGAAGACTAGGTTTGGTTATCTCAATAGATTTGGAAGATTACTCATATGAAAAGGGTGTTAAATCTTTAATTAGAGCAAGTGAAGCAACTATTGTAGATCGTATTCCTCCAAGATTAAAAATTAGAGAAAACGCTCCAGTCGAACTTCCTCATATTTTGTTCTTATTTGATGATAAAAAACGTCAAATTATCGAAAAATTATGGGAAAATCGCGGTAATTTTGAAAAAGTTTACGACTTTGATCTCAATAAAGATGGCGGTCATTTAACTGGTTATCGAATCTCTGATACCTCTGCAATCATTAAACAATTTGAGAGCCTACTTAAAGAAAACAATAATGGTTTGCTTTTTATTGTTGGAGATGGAAACCACAGCTTAGCAACCGCGAAAGCTCACTGGGATAAGATTAAAGTTAATTTAAGTGAAAAAGATAGGGCGAACCATCCAGCAAGATATGCTCTTGTTGAGGCTCTAAATATTTATGATGAAGGTTTAATTTTTGAACCAATTCATCGCGTCATATTTAATGCTGATGCTTCATTCTTAGAAGGCTTATATAAAGCATTAGGCGGTTCTTATGAATCATATGTATATTCAGTAGAATACGGAAAAGGAAAACTTATGATGCCTAAAGTAGGTCCTGAAGCGTATGAAAAAGTTCAAGCGTATGTGGATGCTTACTTGAGTGAGCACAAGCAAGCAAGCGTGGATTACATACACGATGAAGATCAAGCAATTGAAGTTGCTAAAAACCATCCAAAAAGTGTTGCAATTATAATGCCTGCTCTCACGAAAGGTGATATCTTCGACTATATTGCCAAAGATAAAGTCTTACCGAGAAAAGCATTCTCGATGGGGCATGCTACAGAAAAACGTTATTATCTCGAATCTAAGAGAATTAAATAAAGGAGAAAAAGATATGAGTAGAATTTACAACTTCTCAGCAGGTCCTGCTATGTTACCTGAGGAAGTCCTTATGGAAGCAGCAGCAGAGATGCTCGACTACCACGGTAGTGGAATGTCCGTAATGGAGATGTCACACCGTAGCAAAACCTATCAACAAATTATTGATGAAGCAGAAGCAGATCTTCGTAAGTTAATTGGTATTCCAGACAATTACAAAGTTTTGTTTATGCAAGGTGGTGCAACACTCGGTTTTGCAATGATTCCAATGAATTTCATGTTTAATGGAAAAATTGATTTAATTAACACTGGTGTTTGGACAAAGAAAGCAATGAAGGACGCCAAACTTTATGGTGAAGTTAATGTCATCGCATCTGGTGAGGATAATGGGTTTAAAAAAATACCAGATGTTAAATCACTTAAGTTCAGTTCAGATGCAGACTATGTCTATATGTGTGACAATAACACAATTTATGGTTCCAAATTTAAAGAATATCCAGATACAGGTGATATTCCATTAGTTTGTGATATGTCATCATGTTTCTTATCAGAACCAATTGATGTTAAAAAGTTTGGAATTATTTATGCTGGTGCTCAAAAAAACGTTGGTCCAGCAGGCGTTACTATTTTTATTATTAGAAACGATTTACTTGAGAAACCTGCTCCAAGACCTCTTCCAGCATATCTAGACTATAGAATCGCTGCTGAAAATGGCTCTATGTACAATACTCCTCCAACCTATGGTATTTACATTTGTGGCCTTGTCTTCAAATGGTTACTTAGAACTGGTGGATTAGAGTTTAGAGACAAAAATAATAGGGAAAAAGCGGCTATTTTGTACGATTATTTAGATTCTAGTGATTTCTATAGACCATATGTTGATAAAGATTCTCGTTCCTTAATGAACGTTACATTCAGAACCCCATCAGATGAATTAGACGCTGAATTCTTAGAAGGCGCAAAGAAATATAAATTCACAAACCTTAAAGGTCATAGATCAGTTGGTGGACTTCGTGCTTCAATTTATAACGCTATGCCACTTGATGGTGTTAGAGCACTTGTTGCTTACATGAAAGAATTTGAAGAGGCTCACAAATAATGAAAATACTTTGTTTAAATAAGATCTCTCCAGTAGGCTTGAAGGTTTTACCTTCATCTTATGGTTTTACTGAAGATATTAATGAGGCTGATGCAATTCTTGTTAGAAGCGCAAATATGCTTGAAACAACTCTTCCAGAAAACGTTTTAGCAGTTGGAAGAGCCGGTGCTGGTGTTAACAATATTCCTCTTGAAGCATATGCAAAAGCTGGCGTTGTTGTTTTTAATACTCCTGGTGCAAACGCTAATGCAGTTAAAGAATTAACAATCGCTGGTATGCTCCTCGCGGCCAGAGATATCCGTGGATCAATGGAATGGGTTCAAGCAAATAAGGATGACGAACTAATTAACAAGTCCATGGAGAAAGCTAAATCGGCATTCGCAGGAACAGAAATTCTTGGAAAAACCTTAGGAATTATTGGTTGTGGTGCTATTGGAGCACTTGTCGCACAAGCAGCAGGAGCACTCGGAATGCATGTTCTTGGCGTTGAACCATCTGAGGCAACTATTGAAAGAAATAAACATCTCTTCCCAGCTGATATGGAAATTGTTCCAGCAGATGAAATGTATAAACGTGCTGATTATGTTTCAATTCATGTTCCATTAATGGATGCTACAAGAGGAATGATTAATAAAGATGTCTTTGCAAAATGTAAAGATGGCGTAATCTTTGTTAACTGTGCTCGTGATGCAATCGTTAATGATGACGATATGAGAGAGGCTCTTGAATCAGGCAAAGTTAGACGTTATGTTACTGACTTCCCAAATTATAAGACCGCTAATATGAAAGGCGTTGTTGCTATTTCTCACTTAGGTGCATCAACTGAAGAAGCAGAAGATAACTGTGCAGCAATGGCAGCAAAACAAATTGTCGATTATATCGAAAACGGAAATATTATTAACTCGGTTAACTTCCCAAGAGTTGATTTGGGTAAGAAAGAAGGAGCCCGTGCGGTGGTCCTATTTGAAGAAAGCCACGCAAAAGAAATATCTGATGTAGTGTCAAAAGGCGCAATGAAATATGTTATGGCCTTTAACAAAGGCTATGGCGTAGCACTCTCTGAAGGCAAATCCTTTGATGAGAAAACTCTTAAAGCATTGCCGGGCGTTCTAAGAGTTCGTATTATTAAATAATATTACAAATATTTATATAAGCACTGACAAAGTCAGTGCTTTTTCTTAATTATTATATTTTTATTCTTGTTTTATATGCTTGGAAATATATAATATTTAGCGACACATAAGAAGGAGTAAAACTTATGAAATTATCACCCCTCCAAATTGAAAGATACAAATACGTTCCAAAACTTCCTGGAATGTTAAGAAATGGTATTAATGATATCTGTGTTAAAGAAGGAAAAGAAACTTCTTCAGTAGCAGATCAAGAAAAGATTAAAGCATTATTTCCAAATACCTATGGCAAAAAGGAAATCACTTTTGAAAAAGGAAAGAACACTTCTCCAGCAAAGAAACAAGTCGTTGGTGTTATTCTTTCTGGTGGCCAAGCACCAGGTGGACATAACGTTGTCGCAGGATTATTTGATGCTTTAAAAGCCACAAACAAAGAAAACATTTTGCTTGGCTTTAAAGGTGGTCCAAGTGGTTTGTTAGAAGATAAATTCGTGGAAATTACCGCAGATTTTATGGATCAATACAGAAATACTGGTGGTTTCGATATCATTGGGTCAGGTCGTACAAAACTTGAAACTGAAGAACAATTTAATGTCGCTGCAGAAGTTTGCAAGAAACACGGAATTACCGCAATCGTTATTATTGGTGGTGACGACTCAAATACTAATGCAGCAGTTTTAGCAGAATTCTTTGCCGCACATAAAACCGGAGTTCAAGTTATTGGTTGTCCAAAAACAATTGATGGCGACTTAAAGAATGAAGATATTGATTGCTCATTTGGCTTTGATACAGCTACAAAAACATACTCTGAATTAATTGGAAATATTGAAAGAGATGCTAACTCTGCAAAGAAATATTGGCATTTCATTAAAGTCATGGGCCGTTCAGCATCGCACGTTGCACTTGAATGTGCTTTGGAGACACAACCAAACATTTGTTTGATTGGTGAAGAAGTAGCAGCAAAGAAGATGTCACTTCAAGACATTACAAAGCAAATTGCTGACTCAGTTTGCTATCGTGCATCTAAAGGAAATAATTTTGGTGTTGCTATCATTCCAGAAGGTATTGTTGAGTTCGTTCCAGAATTTAAAGTCTTGATCGCAGAAATTAACGAATTACTCGCAGGAAGCAAGACTGAAGCATTTAACGCATTGCCATCTTGGAAAGAAAAATATGCTTTCATCGAAAAAGGTTTATCCAAAGAATCAATGAAGGTATTTGCCTTCCTTCCAGAAGCAATTCAACAACAATTGTTCCTTGAAAGAGATCCACATGGTAATGTCCAAGTTTCTCTCATTGAATCTGAAAAATTGTTCTCTGAATTAGTAGCAAACGAACTTAAAAACCGCAAAAAAACCGGGGAATTTGTTGGTAAATTCGGGAGACAACATCATTTCTTTGGTTATGAAGGTAGATGCGCATTCCCATCCAATTTCGATGCAGATTATTGTTATTCACTTGGTTACAATGCATTCATGTTAATTCAATATGGATACACTGGTTACTTGTCAAAAGTTTCTAATCTTGCCGCTCCAGCAGAACAATGGGTTGCTGGTGGTATGCCGATCACAAAGATGATGAACATAGAAAGAAGAAACGGTGAAGACAAACCAGTTATCCGCAAAGCATTGGTTGAGTTAGATGGAAAACCATTCAAGTACTTTGCAGCCCATAGAGATGAATGGTCAAAAGAAACTTGTTTCGTCTTCCCTGGTGCAATTCAATATTACGGACCAAAAGAGGTTTGTGATATCACAACAAGAACACTTGTGCTTGAGAAAGGCGAATAATAAGACAAATGTAAAAAAAGAGAGGCTTTTGAACTAGTCAACGAAAAGTAGACAATTCAAAAAAAGCATCAATACCCCATGTCAGATTTATACTGATGTGGGGTTTTGTATTTAAGACAGTACATCGGGCGCTCATAATTGTAGTAATTTATGTAATCTTTTATCAAAG
>JAFXWB010000060.1 GCA_017534425.1 Bacilli bacterium | reverse complement strand
AATTGATTGAGCAGCTATAATACCTATAGATTCACCAATCTTTGATTCTTCTCTAGTAGCTAGACCCATACCATAACAGTGACTACATACACCATGTTTTGTTCTACATCCAATTACTGAACGAACTTTAACTTTTTCAAATCCAGCTTTTACAATCTTTTCAGCGATTGCATCTGTAATCATTGTGTTTTTATCTACTATTAATTTTTCTGTTTTTGGATCAACTATATCTTCTAATGGATATCTACCAACTAATCTTTCTTCTAATTTTTCAACTACTTGGTTTCCATCTTTAATGTCAGATACTTCAATACCTTCGTGTGTTCCACAATCTTCTTCTCTTACGATAATATCTTGTGCAACATCAACCAATCTTCTTGTTAAATATCCTGAATCGGCTGTTCTTAAGGCTGTATCTGAAAGTCCTTTACGAGCACCATGGGCAGCGATAAAGTACTCAATAGCACTTAATCCTTCCCTAAAGCATGATGTAATAGGCACTTCGACAGCTTTACCAGTTGTACTAGCCATAAGTCCACGCATACCTGCGATTTGTTTTAATTGGTCTAAGTTACCTCTGGCTCCAGATTCAGACATCATGAATACTGGGTTTAATTTTTCGAAGTTATCTTTCATTGCGTCTTTAACATCGTCTGTAGCTTTACTCCAAACTTTAATAACTGCGTTATATCTTTCTTCGTCTGTTATTAAACCACGTTTATATTGTTTACGAATGTTATCAACTTGTTTATTTGCTTCTTCAAGAATTGTTTTCTTAGCTTCTGGTACTTTAACATCACTAACTGATACTGTAATAGCACCAATTGTTGAGTATTTGTAACCTGTTGCTTTGATATAGTCAAGTAATACAGCTGTATCACTTAAACCATGAACATTAATTGATTTAGCGATAATTTTTCCAAGATTCTTCTTTGTAACTACGAAGTTAATTTCTGGTTCAAATATATTTGCTTTTTTGCTTCTGTCTACAAATCCTAAATCTTGAGGAATTCCTTGGTTGTAAATTAATCTACCAACTGTTGTTTCAACAGTTCCGATTTTTTCTTCACCATTGATTTCCTTTTTAATTTTAACTTTTATTTTAGCATGCATTCCTAAGTCTTTGTTTTCATAAGCAATAATTGCTTCTTCTGGTGATGCAAAGTAATTTCCTTCACCTTGTTCTCCGTCAACTTCCATTGTTAAGTAATATGCACCAAGAATCATATCTTGTGTTGGTACTGTAACTGGTTTACCATCTTGTGGTTTTAATAAGTTGTTAACTGAAAGCATTAAGTATCTAGCTTCTGCTTGTGCTTCTGGTGATAATGGAACGTGAATAGCCATTTGGTCACCGTCGAAGTCAGCGTTGAATGCTGTACATACTAATGGGTGAAGTTTAATTGCTCTACCTTCAACTAAAACTGGTTCGAATGCTTGAATACCTAGTCTATGTAATGTTGGAGCACGGTTTAACATTACTGGGTGATCTTTAATTACATATTCTAACATATCCCAAACTTCTGGTTTTAATTTTTCTACCATTCTTTTTGCATTTTTAATGTTATGTGCAATTCCTCTTCCTACTAATTCTCTCATAACAAATGGTTTGAATAATTCAATAGCCATTTCCTTTGGAAGACCGCATTGATAAATTTTAAGTTCAGGACCTACAACGATAACTGAACGTCCAGAATAGTCAACACGTTTTCCTAGTAAGTTTTGACGGAATCTACCTTGTTTTCCTTTTAACATGTCTGATAATGATTTTAATGCTCTGTTTCCAGCACCTGTAACAGGTCTTCCACGTCTACCATTATCAATTAATGCATCTACAGATTCTTGTAACATACGTTTTTCGTTTCTTACAATTATTTCTGGAGCACCTAATTCTAGTAATCTTTTTAATCTGTTATTTCTGTTTATAACTCTTCTATATAAGTCGTTTAAGTCTGATGTTGCAAATCTACCACCATCTAATTGAACCATTGGTCTTAATTCTGGTGGAATTACAGGAATAACATTCATTACCATCCACTCAGGTCTGTTTTCAGATTGTCTGAATGCTTCGATTGTATCTAATCTTTTAATGATTTTAGCCTTTTTTTGTTCACTTGCTTTTGCAAGTTCTTTCTTTAAGCTTGTTGATAATTTTTCTAAATCAACTTCTTCTAATAGTTTACGAACAGCTTCTGCACCCATTTCAGCTTTAAAAGAACCTTTTCCGTATTTTTCAACAGCTTCGTGATATTCTTTTTCACTTAAAACTTGGCATTTCATTAATCCTGTTTCACCTTTATCTGTAACTATATATGAAGCAAAATAAATTACTTTTTCTAAGTTACGTGGTGAAACATCTAATATTAATGCTATTCTGCTTGGTATTCCTTTGAAATACCAAATGTGAGCAACTGGTGCTGCAAGTTCAATGTGTCCCATTCTTTCTCTTCTTACTTTAGCCTTTGTAACTTCAACACCACATCTGTCACAAACTATTCCTTTATATCTTACCCTTTTATATTTACCACAATGACATTCCCAGTCTTTTGTTGGTCCGAATATTCTTTCACAGAACAATCCATCTTTTTCAGGTTTTAGAGTTCTATAGTTGATTGTTTCAGGTTTTTTAACTTCACCTTTTGACCATTCTCTTATTTTTTCATCTGATGCTAATCCAATTTTAATTTTGTCAAATAATTCTAATTCATCTCCCATTAGAACTCACCTCCTTCATCATCAATAATGTCTTGTTCATTTAAAATATTATCCTCAGCTAAGTCATTATCAAAAATCATTAAATCATCTGATTCATCACTTAATGAAGAATTAAATAAGTTATCATCATCTAAATCTTCATCAGCATCAATGTAACTGTCTTCTAATTCAGATTCATCTACAACTTGTTCTTCATCTAAAGTTTTGTTTTTATCTAAGTTGAAGTCTATTCCATCTTCGATGTGTTCTTTTAATTCTAATTCTACGTTGTCATTTGAATATAGACGTACATCTAATCCAAGTGATTGAAGTTCTTTTATAAGAACTTTAAAGCTCTCTGGAACTCCTGGTTCTGGTACATTTTCACCCTTAACAATTGCTTCATAAGTTTTTACCCTACCTACAACGTCATCAGATTTAACTGTTAACATTTCTTGTAAAGTATAAGCAGCACCATAAGCTTCCAATGCCCAAACTTCCATTTCACCGAAACGTTGTCCACCAAATTGAGCTTTACCTCCAAGAGGTTGTTGAGTAACAAGTGAGTATGGTCCAGTTGAACGAGCGTGAATTTTATCATCTACTAAGTGGTGTAGTTTTAACATGTACATAACACCAACTGTAACTGGGTTTTGGAATGCTTCACCTGTTCTACCATCATAAAGTGTTGTTTTACCATCTTTACGTAGTCCAGCTTTTTCTAATAATTCTTCTATTTCATAAGATTTAGCACCATCAAATACTGGTGTCTCAACCTTCCATCCTAATGCTCTTGCAGCCATACCTAAGTGAACCTCAAGAACTTGACCTAAGTTCATACGAGAAGGAACACCTAGAGGGTTTAGAACGATATCAACTGGTGTACCATCTGGCATGAATGGCATATCTTCTTCTGGTAATATTCTTGAAATAACACCTTTGTTACCATGACGTCCAGCCATTTTATCACCAACTGAGATTTTTCTCTTTGTTGCAATATAACATCTAATAACTTGATTTACACCAGGTCCTAATTCATCTGAATTTTCTCTAGTGAATATTTTAACATCTACTATAGTTCCAGCTTCACCATGTGGTACACGAAGTGATGTATCTCTTACTTCTCTAGCTTTTTCACCAAAGATAGCACGTAATAATCTTTCTTCTGCTGTTAATTCTGTTTCTCCTTTTGGAGTAACTTTACCAACTAGGATATCTCCTGGTCTAACTTCAGCACCGATTCTGATAATTCCGTCTTCATCTAAGTCTTTTAAACTGTCATCACCAACGTTTGGAATATCACGAGTGATTTCTTCTGGGCCTAATTTTGTATCACGACATTCACAATCATATTCTTCAATGTGAATTGATGTGTAAACATCTTCTTTTACTAATCTTTCACTGATTAATACAGCGTCTTCGTAGTTATAACCTTCCCATGTAGTGAAAGCTATTAACACGTTTTTACCTAAAGACATTTCTCCATTTACTGTTGAAGGTCCGTCAGCTAGGATATCTCCTACTTTAACTTTTTCTCCTCTAGTAACTACTGGTCTTTGGTTAATACATGTACCACCATTTGTTCTCTTGAACTTACGTAATTTATATGTATCTATTGTGTCATTTTTTGTTCTAACTTGAATTTCATCACCAGTTACTTTTTCTACAATACCTGCATTTTTAGCAGTAACTGTGATTCCAGAGTCTTTTGCAGCTCTGTATTCAATACCTGTTCCAACAATTGGAGCTTCTGGCATTAATAGTGGAACAGCTTGACGTTGCATGTTTGATCCCATTAGAGAACGCTTAACGTCGTCATGCTCTAAGAAAGGAATCATTGCAGCAGCAACAGAAACTAATTGTTTTGGTGAGATATCGATATAGTCAACTTGTTCTTTGTCAACTTCTAGGATATCGTTTGCATATCTTACCCTAACTCTGTTGTGAATGAATCTTCCTTCTTCATCAACTGGCTCTGAAGCCATAGCAATTACATATTTATCTTCAACATCAGCTGGCATATATTCAATTATGTCAGTAACTTTTCCTGTTTCTTTATCAACTTTTTTGTATGGAGTTTCAATAAATCCATATTCGTTGATAATAGCAAAACATGAAAGTGCTGAGATAAGACCGATGTTTGGTCCTTCAGGAGATTCTACTGGACATAGTCTACCATAGTGAGTATGGTGAATATCTCTAACTTCGAATCCGGCTCTTTCACGAGTAAGACCTCCAGGTCCTAATGCTGAAATTCTTCTTTTATGAGTTAACTCTGAAAGTGGGTTTGTTTGATCCATGAATTGTGATAATTGTGAACTACCAAAGAATTCTCTAATTGATGATGTAATTGGTTTTGTATTAATTAATGTTTGTGGTGTTACTACGTCTAAGTCTTGAGTTGTCATTCTTTCACGAACCGCTCTTTCAAGTCTTGTTAAACCAATTCTGAATTGGTTTTGTAATAATTCACCAACACATCTAATACGTCTGTTTCCTAAATGGTCAATATCATCAACTTCTCCTAAACCATTATCTAAGTTAACTAAATAACTGATTGAAGCGATAATATCTTCATTTGTGATGTGTTTTGGTACTAATTCATCATATCTTTCTTTTAAAACTTTTACTAAATCTTTTTCATCTGTTGTATCGATGATTGATTTTAGCACTTCATAATTAACGTCTTCTTTGAAATGTAACTTACTTAAATCCACATTTGGTAATATTTTGTGGATATTTACTGTTCCATTTCCTATAACTCTTACTTTTTTGTCTTCTACTTTTACATCTACGATGTTAATTCCAGTATCTTGAATTTCTCTTGCAACATCTTCTGAAATTATTGAACCTTTTTCAACTAAAACTTCACCTGTTGAAGGATCAACTATGTCGTTAAATGCTTCTTTTCCAGTAATTCTTGTTGCTAAGCTTAATTTTTGGTTGAATTTAAATCTACCAACTTTAGCTAAATCATATCTTCTTGCATCAAAGAATAAACCATTAAATAAGTTTCTTGCTGCATCAACTGTTGGAAGTTCACCTGGTCTTAATTTTTTGTAGATTTCAGTGATAGCTTCATCAGCTGTTTTGATTGGATCTTTAGCTATTGTTGCCATGATTTTTTCATCTTCACCAAATAGATCCATAATTTCTTGGTCTGTTGCGATACCAATTGCTCTTAATAAACAAGTAACTGGTAATTTTCTTGTTCTATCAACTCTTACGTTGATAATGTCGTTTGAATCAGTTTCATATTCAATCCATGCACCACGAATTGGCATAACAGTTGATGTATAAATACGTTTACCTGTTTTGTCAAAATCACTTGCATAATAGCATCCTGGTGAACGAACTAATTGGCTGACTACAACTCTTTCAGCTCCGTTGATTACAAATGTTCCACTTTCAGTCATTAATGGGAAATCACCTAAATAGATTTCTTGTTCCTTAATTTCTCCAGTTTCTCTGTTAATCAATCTAACTTTTACGTGTAGTCTTGTTGAATATGTAGTATCTCTTTCTTTTGCTTCTTCTACTGTGTATTTAGTTTTGTCTTCCATGTAGTAATCGAAAAATTCAAGAACTAAATTGCCTGAATAGTCAATAATTGGTGAAATGTCTCTTAAAACTTCTCCTAATCCTTCTTCAATAAACCAGTTATATGAGTCTTTTTGAACTTGGATAAGGTTTGGCATTTCAACTGAGTCACCAATTTTTGAAAAGGTCTTACGCACAACTTTTTCGTGCTTAATGTCTTTTACCAACTTAAAATCACCCCTATAAAAATTTAAGCAGAATAAAATTTATAATTGAATTTAAAAAAGTCCTTCTTGCATATAAAAATATTCTTGCATCTTCTTGGGATTTCTCTGCCCCAATAAATCCTTTAAAAATAGCAAGTATTTTTATATCAATTCCTCTTTTTTAAATTTAAAAATAACGAATTAATTTAAAATTTTTTACCTAAAAAAAGCGACAAAAAGGCATGTTGGCACAATATAAAATTTTGCCAACATCCTTTTAGAATCAAATTTATTTTTTCTCTAGTTTCTCATATTTTTTACTAATTTTTATCACCCTTTTTTGAAACGATTTTCACCAAGGAGTAAAAATTATAATATACTTAATTATTATACTATAAATTTAAAAGGCTTGTCAACGATTTTTTGCTATT
>JAFXWB010000059.1 GCA_017534425.1 Bacilli bacterium | reverse complement strand
GACGCTTGTGGCATTCAGCAAATAGTTTATGGTAGAATTCAACACCTTTTTCATTTACTTCACCGTAACCCGTTGGGAAAATACGAGACCAGGCAATAGAAATACGAATACCATTAACACCATATTCTTCAGCTAATTCTAAATCAACTGGGTATTTATGGTAAAAATCACTTGCAGGTTCTGCTGTATACCAATAATTGTCTTCAAGATACTTATCCCATGCAACTGGGCCTTTACCATCCGTGTGAGTCGCACCTTCTGCTTGATAAGCAGCTGTAGCACCACCAAAAATAAAATCTTTAGGAAGTGTTTTAGTCATATATATAAATCCTTTCAAAAAAAGCATTTGAGACGATATTCTGAGTTCCGGAAACCAAGGAAATGAAATGCAATGATATGGTTAACAATATTATAAGGAACTGAAAGAATAATCTCGTCTCAAATAACTTTTACAAATTTATTAATCAAACTGTTGTTGAACAAATGCAAGAGCACCTTGTCCATCACGTGTCAATTTGATATATTGAGCTCCTTCAGTTTTTGCAAGTTTAATGCCCAATTTATCTGTTTCAGCCTTCATATCATCGAAGTTTGAAGCGACCTGTGGAGCCAAGATAACCAAGTCAAACTCTGGCAACATTTCACGGTGAGCACCGTAACCACCCGCTGCCGCTTTGACTGGAACATTGTATTCTGCTGCTGCTTTGTTCAAGGCATTGGCAAGCAAGCCACTTGTACCTCCACCTGCACAAAGAACAAGGACATTAGTTTCTTTTGTGATATTATTGTTTGCTGCTACATCTTCTTTAGCAACGCCTGCTTTTCCAAGAACGGCATCTGCTTTAGCAGTATTGAAGTTTGCAGCTACTTTTTCTTTAAAAGCATCGTTTGTTTTACCAGAACGTTCTTCTTCAAGAATTTGTTCATCGTATACCTTAACAAATGGGTAATAAATGATAGTATCAACAACTATCAAGAGACCGGCTAAGATAAATGCTAGAACTTGGAAGTTAGTACCGAGTACAATTCCCAACGGACCAGGAGTAACCCATGGAAGGTTGGTAGAGAATGAGTTCATGTTCAATGTGTCAACAAAGAATTTAAAGATCCAAACGTTGGCAATCGGAGCGAAAATGAACGGTACAAAGAAAATCGGATTCAATACGATTGGTGCACCAAATAAGATTGGCTCATTAACCCCAAAGAATGTTGGAACAACTGAGGCACGTCCGATGGCACGGTTACGTTCTGATTTACAAATCCACATGAACAAGAATGGAACAATCAATGTAGCTCCTGTTCCACCCATGGTAACAATAAACATTTGAGTACCAGAAGTGATAACTTTATCTGCATGTTGTCCAGCTTGGATAAGATGCAAGTTGGCATCGATATTGGCATAAGTGATAGCAGCGATTGCTGGTTCGACAATTGAAGGACCGTGGATACCAACAAACCAGAAGAAAGCATAAGCACCAAAGATAAGTGTAATTCCAAGGTAACCATCTGCAGCTGAGAAGAGAGGAGCAATAAGGGTACCGATTGATTCTGCAACGGTTACATCAAGAGTTCCCTTAACAATGAGTTCAAGTCCATAAAGGAGAACAACCGATACAGTGAATGGAATCAAGTCTTTAAATACTTGAGAGATATTTGGTGGAACCTCTTCAGGCATACGAATAGTAACATTATTTTTCACACAGACCTTGTAAACATTAACTGTCACAAAGGCTGCAATAAATGCTGTCAAAAGACCTTTTGTTCCCATGAAGGCTGTCAAGAAGCCTCCTTCTTTTGCAGGCTCAGCTGCCATCAAAAGGAACCCTACCATAGACGCTAGCATCGTAGATAAGAAGTTAATCTGATTGGTCGCAGGTAGGTCACGGTTCATTGAGTCCGTCAAAGCTTTAGCGGTAGTACCACCAACAAAGAATGCTAGGATACCCATCGAATAGCTATAAGGAGTCATCAAGAAGGTCTCAATGTCTTTTGACCAGTGGAATCCCCAAGCATTTGGGACATAGGCAATAAGGATAAAGATAGATGAGAAAAGGATGACTGGCATACCAGCGATAAATCCATCACGAATAGCACGAAGATAGATGTTTCGAGAGATTTTCTCAAAGAATGGTTTCCCTTTCTCAATAAGTTTAATTAGTTTATGCATTATTTTGCTCCTCTTTTATAAAATTCGATGAGGTGATGAATCATATCTTTTAATAAGATAGTAGTCATTAAGTGGTCCTGACCATGCATCATGGTAACGCTGTATGGAAGTTCCTCCCCAGAAGCTTCTCGAGCTAACATAGCTGTCTGAGAATTGTGAGCCTCTGCAATACAGCTTCCTGCTTCTACTACAAGACTATCTGCCTTAGCGAAATCACCATTTTCAGCCGCTTTAAGCGCTTCCAAAAGTTTAGACCGAGCATCTCCAGCATAAGCAACAATTTCAAACCCTAAGAGAGTCATCTCTTCTCTGTTCACAACAATATCCTCCGTTTTATGTTTTTACTATACTTTATCAGTCCATGGACTAGCTGTTTTAACAATAACTTTGTTAAGTTCATCAATATTTTCGAATCCAGTAGTACGCAACCATTCACGTGCTGCTTTTTCACCTTCTTTGATGTAAGGTTCTACAGATCCTGCCCAAGTAGCACGTCCACAAAGCACACCATTAAACTTGGCACCTGAGTCGTGAGCAAATTGCAATGTTTCTTGGAACAATTTAGCAGATACACCTGCACTTAGGTAGATGTATGGAAGGTTAGTCGCTTCTTCTTGTGCTTTAAAGAAGTCAGCAGCTTCAGCTTTACTGTAAACCACTTCACCATCAGCAAAACCTTCGACATATTTAACGTTAACTGGTACTTCTACTTTAAGAACATCAATGTTAAAGCGTGGATCAGAGAAAACTTTCATCGCTTCAATGACTTTGCGAGGTTTCACTTTTGCATATTCAACAGAACCTGCATCTGAGATTTCTTCATCATAAGCAAGGACTTCCAAGAAGAAAGGAATATCTTCAGCGACACATTCAGAACCAACACGTTCAATATAAGCTTGTTTTTGTTGGTTAAGTTCATCTGAGCTGTCTACATCATAGTAAAGCAAGAACTTAACGGCATCAGCGCCTTGCTCTTTGATACGTTTTGCAGACCAAACATCCAAGCAGTCAGGCAAACGTTTTGTACTTGATGTATCATAACCTGTTTTTTCATAGGCAAGAAGAAGACCTGCTTCTTTATCCAATGCTTTTGTTGCTGGAAGTCCATATTCAGGGTCAAGCAACATTGAAGAAGCGTATTTTGTAAGTTCATCAGCAACCAAAACCTTTAGTTCTTCCATTTGAGCTACAGTTGGTTCTGTATCTTGATACTGTGCCATCAAACGTTTCAAAGCACCACGTTGGTCAAATGCCAAAGCTGAGATAAAACCGTTTTTATCTGAAAGTTTTTCCAAAGATTTGCGTTTCTGTTCTGTAAGTACCATTTTTATACCTCTTTTATTCCAATTTGTGAGTTTAGTGTTTCGTAATTAGTCATATTCACATGCCCTGTCATTGTTTCTTGAGCATTTAACATACCCAATGTCATCGCATGTTTTAATAAGTCAGCGTCACTTTTTTTACTATTTAAAGCTGATGCAATACCAGCTACCGTTGAGTCCCCTGATCCGACTGGATTAACAACTGGGATATCAGGAATATCTACCTTATAGAAAACATCACCATGTTTTGCAAAGGCACCGTTTCGACCTAATGAGACCACTATCCATTCGATACCACTAAAAAGTGACTCTTTAAGAACGTCTTTAAGTTCTTCAATATCTTTTGTTACTTCTTTTCCAAGCAACTGTGAAAGTTCCTCATTATTAGGTTTGATGGCAGTAGGTTTAGCCGACGATTTTAGAACTGTTTCAAGAGGTGCACCTGAACAATCCAAAACGACTGCTACTCCTTCATCCGAAGCAAGTTGGATAAGTTTTTCATAATAATCGTTGGGAAGTCCTGAAGGTAAACTTCCTGAAATTGTCACAACTTCTGATTGTTTAATAAGATTGCTATAGTGGTCAAGAAAGCCTTCTGCTTCTTCATGAGAAATTGTTGGTCCTTGTTCCAAAATTTCTGTTTGGTTACCCTCGTGTAAGATAGCAATACAGTTTCTAGTGTTTCCTGAGATTTTATAAAAAGCTGGACTAACAGGAGATTGTTCTAATTCGCTTTCAATAAATTCACCAATTTTACCACCTAAGAAACCTGTAGCAGTAACTTTATCACCAGATTCATACAAGACTCTAGTAACATTTAAGCCTTTTCCACCAGCTGTCTTACTAACATCTTTCACCCTATTCACTGTATCAATTTTCAATGTTTCTAGAGGATAAGAGATGTCTACTGAAGGATTTAGTGTGACTGTCAGAATCATTGGTTATACCTTAATCGTGGTACTCACCACGGTCCCATTTTTCAAGGAATTCTGTAAAGAAATCCTCATCTGCTTGATGTGCATTATGTTTTTCAACGTGTTCGATTTTTGCAATCAATTTTTTATTTTCTTCTGTTGGTTTGTACTCAGCTTCAATGAAAGCTTCAATGATGTCATTCATAAGAAGACCACCAGTAATCATTCCACCAAAACCGATAACATTCGCATTAAGTTCTTCCTTAGCATATAGAGCTGACGTCATATCACGAACCAACGCTGAGCGAACACCTGGAACTTTATTGACTGCATTGTTAATGCCGACACCTGTACCACAGATACATACTCCCAAGTCTGCTTGACCACTTACTACTGCTTCACCGACTTTTTTACCATAGATAGGGTAGTGAGTACGTACGTGGTCATATGTCCCGAAATCAAGGACCTCATGTCCTTTTGATTTCAAGAATTCTGATACTGCCATTTTTACATCTGTGACAATGTGGTCACATCCAATTGCGATTCTCATTTTTTAACTCCTTTTCTTAACACATCTTGTTAAGCATATCTACTCGGATTTGATGACGTCCGCCATCATATTTACCATTGACGAAACTTTTAGCGATGTTTTTAGCAAGCTCATCACCGACGATTTCAGCGCCAACCGTAATCATTCGTGAATTGTTATGTCCACGTGTCATATAAGCTGAGCGTTCATCTGAAACTTCTGCTGCAACCATACCTTTAATTTTAGTTGCTACCATGAATGGACCAGCTCCATAAGCATCAATTACAATACCTAAGTTTTGCTCATCTTTATTTACTTCAGAGGCAACTGCCAAGGTAACATCAACAAAATCTTGTCCGTCCTTAGTCACATCAATTACCTCAAAACCTTCTTCTACAAGAAAATTTTTCACAACATCTTTTAATCTCGTACCTTTGAGATCTGCACCAACAACAATAGCCATTTTGACTACCTCCTAAATTTTAGAAATAAATGCTACGTAGAAATAGAAAATATTTTGCAAAATGTTCGAGATAACGCTTTCATCATCTCTTCATTTATATAATATCAAACATCCAAACAAAAAGCAACGCTTTTTGTTTATTTTT
>JAFXWB010000058.1 GCA_017534425.1 Bacilli bacterium | reverse complement strand
TTAAATAAATTATTTAACCTATTTGCTTTTTCTTTCTTCTTCTTTAATTTTATCTGGATTAAGTTTTTCTAATAAATATGAGAGTTTTTCCATAGCTTTTGCAGTTTCTGGTTCAATTTCAAAGCCAAGTTTCGCTGCAAATCTTTTTGCACGGAGAATACGTAACGGATCTTCTTTAATACGTTTTTCTGGGTCACCAATAAATCTGATGAGTTGTTTTTTAATGTCTTCTACACCACCAGCTGGATCATAAATATTCCCCTCTATATCTTTATAAATAGCATTGATAGTGAAATCTCTTCTTAAATAATCTTCATCTAAAGATTTAACGAATCTAATCTTTGTTGGGTGGCGGAAATCATCATATTTTTCTTCAACTCTAAAAGTAGTAATTTCAGCTCTACCATGCTCGCCTTTGTATTTTATACAACCGTATTTAGCGAATGTATTGTTTGCATCTGGCAAAAACTTCATCATCTCTTTTGGAGTCGCGTTAGTCGCAAAATCAAAGTCAAAAACATCTAAACCTAAAATTTCATCGCGAACACTTCCACCTACTTCGAAAATAGAGAAGCCGTTCTCTTTGAATGTTTTATCTAGAAATTTGAATAACTCGTTTTGCATATTAAATTAAAAAGTGCTCATAAGAGCACCTTATATTTATTTATTAAGTTTTGCTTTGAGTGACTTTGAAGGTCTAAATCCCGCTGTATTGTTAGCAGGAATTACGATTGGTGCTCCACTTGAAGGATTTGTTCCTTTTCTAGGGAGTCTTTCTTTTTTATAGAATACACCAAAATTTGATATTTTGACTTCTTCACCTTTAATAATCTTTTGTTCTATAAGTTCTAATACATCATCGACAATCATTTCTACATCTTGCTTTGGATAATCAGTTTTTTCAGAAACAGCAAGAACTAATTCAGCTTTATTCATTTACGTCTCTCCTAAAGTAAAGTAGCAATATATTAGCAAAATAATTTTTCTTAGTAAACTAAACTCTTTCTCTAAGTACAATTTCGATAGGGGTTCCGTCTAAATTAAATGAATCTCTTAACCTATTCTCTATATATCTTAAATAAGAGAAGTGAGCGTACCTTGGTTTGTTTACAAATAAGACAAATGTTGGAGGACAACTATTAGCCTGATTTACAAAGTAAATCTTTAGTCTTCCCCCATTGAAATCTGGGGCTTCATTCATCATTTGAGCATCTTGCACCACTTGGTTAAGTAATGAAGTTGAAATATGAGTATCATAAGCCTTATGAACCATATTGATTTTATCGAAAATATTATCAACCTTTGATGTTGTTTTTGCCGAAACAAAGACGATTGGAGCATATTCTAAGAATTGAAATTGTTTTCTAATTTCCTTTTCAAAATTACTTTGAGTATTTTGCTCTTTCTTAATTAAATCCCATTTATTAACGACAATGATAATTGCCTTTTTCTTCTCAATAGCATAGCTAACGACATGTTTATCTTGTTCAATAATTCCCTCATTAGCATCGATTACTAGTAATACAATTTCGCTTCTATCAACTGCCGCTAAAGCTCTTAACATGGAATATTTATCAACAGATTCATAGATTTTTCCACGTTTCTTTAAACCTGCAGTATCAATAACGACATAATCTTGTCCGTCTCTAGTAAGTTTAGTGTCAATTGAATCTCTTGTTGTTCCAACAATATCAGAAACAATAACTCTTTCTTTTCTTAAAATTGCATTAACAAGAGAAGATTTTCCAACGTTTGGTCTACCAATAATTGAAAAGGTAATCGCATCATCATATTGAACTTCTTCTACCTTTGGTAGAACTTTGATGATTTTGTCTAAAACATCACCAATTCCAATGCCGTGTTCACCTGAAACTGCAATTGGTTCTCCTAAGCCTAATGAGTAAAACTCACCAAGCCCTAAAAGCATGTCTTGATTATCAATTTTATTAACCGCTAAAATGACAGGTTTATTAGTTTTGAATAGCATTTTTGCGATGAATCTATCATCTTTCGAAATACCTTTTTTGCCATCAGCAACAAAAATGATGACATCAGCTTCATCAATTGCTAATTGGGTTTGAACTCTAATTTGTTCTTGGAATGGTCTATCTGCAATTTCAATTCCGCCTGTATCAACAAGTCTAAAACTACGGTCTAACCATTCTGCTGTTTCATATAAACGGTCTCTTGTTACACCGGGTTGATCGTCTACAATTGCACGTCTACGTCCAACGATACGGTTAAAAATCGTAGATTTCCCTACGTTTGGACTACCAACAATTGCGACGACTCCTAAACCCATTAAACTCCAACCTTTTCTTTAATAATGTCTAAAACTGCTTGAACAGATTCTTCGATTGTCATCAAAGATGTATCTAACTCAATTGAATCTTCTGCTGGTTTAAGTGGAGCAAATGCTCTACTTGAATCGATTCTGTCACGTTTTTCAACGTCTGCGACAATGTCTTCAAATGTACAAGGAATACCTTTTTCTTGGTTTTCAAGATATCTACGTTTTGCTCTTTCTTCAACGGAGGCAATTTGATAAATTTTAACGTCAGCATTCGGAAGAACATATGTTCCGATGTCTCTTCCATCCATAACAACTGAGACTTTTTCGGCCATTTTTCTTTGTTGATCAACCATTGCTAAACGGATGTCCTTATAGGAAGCAATATAAGAAACGTTGCCAGAAACTCTTGGTTCACGAATTTCTCTGGTAACATCTTTTCCGGAACACATAACTTTTCCATCTGGGTAAAGTGTAATTTCAACTTCTGGAATTAACTTAACGCATTCAGCTTCGTTTTCACAATCAACGCCTTTTCTTAAGCAATATTCAGTAAAAGCACGATACATAGCTCCTGTATCGATATAGGTATAGCCTAATTTCTTCGCGACAGCCTTTGAAACGGTTGATTTTCCTGCTGCAGCTGGACCATCAATTGCAATAACAACTTTCTTCATTTTCTTACCTCCAAGTTAGTATTCCAGTTATAACTAATCCTATTACTAGAATTGCTATTATACCAAAAGCAATTAAATAATAAAATATTTCATATTTTGTAAGGTTAATTAATCTTCTTCTTTTAAACTTAACATCACCGGTATCAAATGTATCAGAAACCGCCATTACTTCTTCATAATTAAGCTTGTTACCAACTCTTGAGTTATGAACTTTATCAACTTGTTTAGCAACTTCTCGTTTCTCGCTAAAAGTCTCAAATTTCATGTTTGAGATTTCTTGACGATAACGACGATATTTTTCTACACGAGTCATATTAAACCTTAATGGTGATATGTTATCACATAAAAGCATTAACTATAAATAATTTTACGTGTTATTGCTATTAAATTGCAGTTTCTATATAATTTAGTCAGCGGAGGAAAGTACCATGCCAAAAGTAAAAGTTAATCCAGAACTTTGCGGTTCATGCGGTCTCTGTGTTGGTGCACGCCCAGAAGTCTTCGAATTTGACGAAGAAGGTCATGCAAAAGCAGTCGCAGAATGTGAAGGCGAACTCGGATTCGAATGCCCATTCGGCGCAATCGATGAAGAATAATTAATATTCACAAACAAAAAGACACCTTAAAGGTGTCTTTTTTTAGTTCTGCAATTTGTTATCGATAAACCTATGAACCGACTTATAGGTTACTAAAGTTAATACAATAACTGCAGCATCTTTCATCGCATTGAATGGAAGGACTGCAAGTAATCCATATGACCAACCAATATTGTTAATCTTTGGATTTGCAGCTTTACACATTCCTAAAATAGCGGCTTCTGGGAATTCCATAACTTTCATATAGAACGGAATCATCACATAAATATTAGATAGTAATGAAATTGCTAACTGGAATACCGTACCTACCGCTAGACCGATAAACACCCCGCCAAAATTACGTTTTCTCTTATAGATAAGAGCAGCAGGTAAAATAAATGCGGCCGAATAAATTAAATCAGAAATTTCTCCTACACCTAAAGTGCTAGTAAGTGGAAGCTTAATTATAGTCTTGATTAGTAACACTAATAATCCTGCAATTGGACCATAAGCAAAGGATGCGATAAAGGCTGGAATCTCATCAAAATGGAATTCTAAGAATGCTGGCATAAATGGCACCGGAAACTTAATAAAAATATAAAAAATTCCAGAGAGCGCACCAAAGACTGCAACTCTAACCATTTGTTTGGTTCCAAAGTTATATTTCGCATGTTGTTTTTCTGCAAAATAAACTTTAACGAACACGAAAACAAATATGATAACTACGATTCCAAATATAAGTGTTCTGTAATTCATAAAAAAATGCCTCGTGTTCCAAGGCAAATAACATGAAATAGTTTCTTTCATCCAGACTTTACTGTCGCTTCTAGAATCTCACTAGATCAGCCGTTTGGCTCGCGGAGTTTACCGCCGGTCGGGAATCACACCCTGCCCTGAAACGTAAATAATTATATCACAATTTTATAAAGGTTGTTTAGTTATTTCTCCATATCTTCTTGGATACTTCTTTTGGGTCTTATTTTTCTTCAAAATTCCCAGGAAAACCCTACTATTTTTAGATTTTGGTAAGAAATAATCAAACTTTTTATACTCGTCTATTTGTAAACATTTGAATGCATGTTTAGCATTTAAAATCTCTTCATCGACCCCTGTTGACTTGTATGCGATGAAGTATCCACCAACCTTAACAAGATAGAAAGTGATCTCAAGTAAAACGTTTAATTCTTTGACGGCTCGAGCGGTTACAATATCGTACTTTTCACGTGTGCCAAGTTCCTCTGAACGGCCTTGAATAATCTCAACATTTTTTAGCTCCAACTCTTTAACAACTTCACGTAAAAAACTAACTCGTTTCCCGTTTGATTCTAATAAAGTAATACTTAAAGTTGGTTCAACTATTGCGAGTGGGATTCCAGGAAATCCGGCACCAGAGCCAACATCTAAAAGTGTTTTATTTCTAACATCGAAAAACTTCACTAATTCAATTGAATCAATAAAGTGTTTTTCTTCAATTTCGTCTTTATCAGTAATAGCAGTAAGATTAAATTTTTCATTCCATTCTAAAAGAAGTTCTAAATACCTTTGGAATTTAGAAATTTGTTGTTTGTTTAGCCCGTATTCTTCTAAAAGTTTCATTCTCCGCTTCTCTTAAGATTCAAAATAAGAATAGAAATATCGGCAGGATTGATACCAGAGATCCTTCCTGCTTGTCCAACAGTTCTTGGTCTAATTTTATCTAACTTCTGTCTAGCTTCCAATGCTAATCCGTGCATATGTAAATAATCAATACCTTCTGGAATCTCATAGTTTTCAAATTTAGCAAACGAATTGGCTTCTGACATCTCACGTTTAATATAACCTTCATATTTAACTGAGATTTCTAGTTGAGCAATTCCAATATAATCTAATGGGATTTCTTTTATCTCAGGAACAAGGTCACATACATTTTCATAATGTATTTCTGGACGTTTCAAAAACTCTGTTCCGCTCACTCCCGCCTTGAGAGTTTCAAGGCCTCTATTTTCAAGATAATCATTAACTCGTTTTGATGAACCTAAGTGTATTTTTTCAAGGATTTCCCGTGCTTTTTCGACATTTTTATTCTTTTTTACAAAGTTTTGATATCTTTCTTCAGAGATTAAACCAAGCTTGTATCCATATGGAGTTAAACGTACATCTGCGTTGTCATGACGAAGCAATAATCTAAATTCAGCACGTGATGATAATAAACGATATGGCTCCAATGTTCCCTTGGTAACAATATCATCAATCATAACTCCAATATAAGACTCATTACGCTTCAAAATGAATGGTTCTTTACCTTGAACATAAAGTGCTGCATTAATACCTGCAACTAAACCCAAACCTGCGGCTTCTTCATAGCCGGAAGTTCCACAAATTTGGCCTGCTCCATATAAGCCTTTGTACTTTTTAACTTTTAAAGTTAAGTCATATTGAGTCGGCACTAAAGCATCATATTCAATTGCATAAGCATACTTTAAGAATTCAGCATGTTCCATTCCAACAAGTGAATGTACCATTTTCTCTTGCATTTCTTCCTCCATTGCAGTTGAGAAGCCCTGTAAATAAATTGATTCTCCGTCTGCAAATTCAGGTTCAAGAAAGAGCTGATGTCGTTTCTTGTCTCTAAATGTCATTACTTTAGATTCAATTGAAGGGCAATAACGTGGCCCAACACCAGTTTGAAGACCGTTATATGTAGCTGTTTTATCTAGATTATCTGTAATAAGTTTATGTGTATTTTCGTTTGTGTAAATTAACCAACAAAGAACTTGTTCTTTAAGTGGTTTAAATTCTTTTGTTAAATATGAGAAAGCATAGTTACCTTCCATTCCATATTGAGGAGTTGCTTTTGAAAAATCAATTGAACTCTTTTTAATTCTTGGAGGAGTGCCTGTTTTAAGTCTAAAAATCTCAAGTCCCATATCTTGAAGTGACTTAGATAAGCCAATAGAAGGTTTCTCTCCGTCAGGTCCACCACTTATAGATTTATTGCCTCTTAAAATGGCGCCTTCCATGTATGTTCCGGTAGATATAACAACTGCCTTAGAAGATATAACTGAACCATCTTTTAAGATAACTCCATTTACAATTTCTCCATCATGTGAAATGCCAGTAACTTCCGCCTCTAAAATCTCTAAATTTGCGGTTTTTTCCAGTAATTCTTGCATATAATGAGGATAATTGAACTTATCTTCTTGTGCCCTTAAGCATTGAACTCCAGGACCTTTTCCCGTGTTAAGCATCTTGATTTGAAGATACTCATGATCGGCAGCAATACCCATCATTCCACCAAGAGCATCAATCTCACGAACAACAACGCCTTTTGCGGATCCACCAATAGATGGATTGCATGGCATATTAGAAATCATCTTTTTGTTTAATGTGATTAAAAGCGTGGTTAAACCCATGTGCGCACTAGCAGCACATGCTTCAACACCAGCGTGCCCACCGCCTACAACAATCACATCATATGATTTCATGTTTATCCTACGCTTCCTTCCATATCCATCTTAATAAGTTGATTAAGTTCGACAGCATATTCCATTGGAAGTTCTTTAGAGAATGGTTCGATAAAGCCCATAATAATCATTTGAACTGCATCTTTTCTGGAAATACCTCTACTCATAAGATAGAAAAGTTGATCTTCGTTTACTTTTGATACAGTAGCTTCATGTTCAATAAATGAAGTGTTGTTTTGAACTAAATTTGTCGGAATTGTATCTGACTTTGAAATATCATCTAAGATTAAAGTGTCACATTCAACGTGCGATTTACAGTTCAATGCGTTTTTCATGTGTTTAACTGAACCACGATAGTTGGCGACACCACCATTTTTAACAATTGATTTTGAAATAATTGTTGAAGAAGTATTACTTGCAAGATGAATCATACGAGCACCAGCATCTTGATATTGGCCTTTTCCGGCAACTGCAATTGAGATGCAAGTTCCTTTAGCCCCTTCACCCGCTAAAATACAGGCAGGATATTTCATATTTGTTTGTGAACCGATATTACCATCAATCCATTCCATATGGCCACCTTCCATAACTTTTGCACGTTTTGTAACAAGGTTAACAATATTAGTGGACCAGTTTTGGACTGTTGAATATCTACAATGCGCATCTTTCAATACGACAATTTCAACAACTGCAGCATGTAAAGAATCTTGTGAATAGATTGGGGCAGTACATCCTTCAACATAATGTACGTCTGCTCCTTCATCAACAATAATAAGTGTCCTTTCAAATTGACCAGACTTTTCATTGTTGATTCTAAAATATGATTGAAGAGGTTTATCTAACTTAACGCCTTTTGGAACATAAATGAATGATCCGCCAGACCAAACTGCACCATTTAGGGCAGAAAACTTATTATCGCGATATGGAACAACAGTATTAAAATACTTCTTCACTATATCAGGACACATTTGAACTGCTTGATCAGTTGATAAGAAGATAACTCCTTTGTCTTCAACTTCTTTAAGCATGTTATGGTAAACAGCTTCTGATTCATATTGAGTTGTGACACCAGAAAGATACTTTTGTTCAGCTTCTGGAATACCAAGTTTTTGGAATGTGTTCTTAATTGTCTCTGGGACTTTGTCCCAATCTTTCTCTACTTTTTGAGCATTTCTTGTAAAGTAGGTATAAGAATCAAATTCCAAAAATGATAAATCAGGACCAAAAGAAGGCATTGGAAGTTCTTTAAATGCCTTATAGGATTTTAATCTAAATTCAAGCATCCAATCTGGTTCGTTTTTAAGTTTAGAAATTTCTCTAACAACTTCTTCGGATAAACCTAAACCAGTTGTAATGATGGATGTGTCTTTATCTTTAAATCCGTATTTATATTCAGTATCTGGAATTTTATTTTTCATGATGATGTTTACAAATTATTTCGTCCATGGCGTCCCAGCCAATTGTTGCACATTTAATACGTGCTGCTTGTTTTGATGTGTTCATAAATACAATAGCTTCATCAAGAACTGAATCATCATAAGGTTCTTCATGAATCATGTGGTGATATTGATCAATGATGTATTTAGCATCTTTCCAATTTTTACCAATTAATAGACCACACATAATATCAGTGGAAGAAGTTGAAATTGTGCATGCAATGCCATCCCAATAAGCTTCTTTTACTAAGTCATTTTCAAGTAAAGCATAAACATTAATATCATCGATACAATTGGATGAATGCATATGAACTTTCTCAAAAATCTCCGGTTTTTCAGGGGTTTTCTTATATTGAGGGTTTTCATAGTGGTCCATAATGACCTGTCTCATCATTTGAGGATTAAGCAAAATAGGCATCCAAGAAATTTCCTCCTTCTTTAAGTGCATCAACAAAAATATCGATTTCTTCTTTAGTGTTATAAAAATAAAGTGAACATCTAACTGTAGCGATTTCATGTATCTGATTTTTAAGGTTTTTAGCACAGTGATTTCCGCTTCTACATGCGATTCCTTTTGAGTTTAAAAGGGTCGCTAAATCTTGTGCAAAAACGCCCTTCATATTGAAGGCAATAATACCAGATTCAGCATTTTCATTATAAATAATGATATCTTTAACTTTTTTCATTTTTTCTAAGGTATAAGCACGAAGTTCTTTTTCATATTTTGAGATATTTTCCAGACCTAAATTATTAATGTATTCGATAGCTGCACCCAGACCATAAATTGCTTGAATATTTTTTGTACCGCCTTCTAGTTTTGCAGGTACATCATGAAGTACATATGAACCATTCATTTCGAACACTTCATTCATACCTCCGCCATAGAAAATTGGCTGAGTTTCTTTAAGTAATTCTTTTCTTCCAAATAAGACTCCGATTCCAGTTGGTCCGAGCATTTTATGCCCAGAAAAACCGAGAAAATCGAGTCCTAAACGTTTTACATCAGTCTTGACATGAGGCACAGATTGAGCGCCATCACAAACAACTAAAATTCCATACTTATGAGCTAAATCACAAATAGGTTTCATGTCAGTATAAAAACCTAAAACATTTGTAACGTTTGCAACTGAAATTACCTTTGTATTTTTAGTAATAGTTTTTTCAACATTTTCAACTGTTAGTCTTCCTTCTTCAGTAAGAGGAATGAACTTAACTTTGCAACCAATTATTTCTTGCAATTTATACCAAGGAAGTGTGTTTGAAGCGTGCTCAGCAACAGTAATTAAAATCTCATCATCTTTCTTTAAGTGATTAGCAAAATAACCGAATGCAACAAGGTTTAATGATGCTGTAGCACCTGAAGTGAATACGATTTCATCAACATCTGCATTAATAAAATCAGCAATTAGTTGTCTGGTTTTATGTATTTTTTGGTCAACATGATACATAGTATCATAATCACCACGAGCAGAGTTAGTTGTCTCGAACTCATTGTAATAATTCATCGCATCAATAACGCATTGAGGTTTAAATGTCGTTGAAGCATTATCTAAAAATACCAAATCATGATCTTGCATTTGGATTTTATTCCTAAACATCGGGAAGTCTTGTCTTACTTTATAAGGATCAAACATTACATAACCTCCTTAATGGCATTTTCAATTTTTAATTGAACTTCTTCAGAGAATTGAGATGCAACAGGCTTTAAATATCCTAATGTAATTAACGTACGAGCGTCTTCGCGCGTAAGACCACGAGACATTAAATAGAACATGTGATCAGAGTTAAGTTGACCAACGACTGCTCCGTGGCTAGCTTGAACTTCGTTTTCATCAATCTTTAAAATTGGAGAAGCAACGCCTTCTGAGTTCTTATCAAAAACGATAATTTTGGCGTTCTGTTTTGCGTTCGATTTTTTTGCTCCTTCAATGATGTGAGAGATACCTGAGAAGACAATTTTTGAGTCGTCTCGAGCGACTCCATAATTGTCCATAATTGAGGTAGTTTTTCCCACTAAATGTTTGAAGGAAATATCGAAAGTTTTGTCATCATTTTTATTAGCCAAAGTTGCTAAATGCCAATCACAATTTGCGCCTTCTTCAGCGAGATCAATTTGGCTTGTAATTCTAGTAAAATCCTTGGAAAAATCAGCAAAAACCACGGAAATTCCCGCATTTTTTCCAACTTTTCCATAAATTTTAATATCACCATTATCTTTAAAATTTGCTAACTTTAAAAGTAAATTTGAGCCTTCAGAAAGTTCAATTTTTAAATCAGAAAAATCAACGTATTCGAGTACGCGTTTCTCATTATTTTTTAAATTGATTTCTGTGTAACTCATTTAGCTCCTTTTAATGCTTCTTTTGTCGCACAAGTTCCAATTGAAACTGAGTTCATATTTGTGTCATCTTTAAACTCAATTCCCTCTGCTTTTAACCATTCGTAACCTTGCTCATCTATCTTCTTAATTAATGACTTGTCTCCAACTTTTGCGACCTTGCCATTGATAAGAACAATAGCCTTATCGATATGAATTAAGTCATATAGTTTTGCATAGTGGGACACAATTAAGAATCCACGTTTTTGTTGTTCTTCTTTAATTACACTTGCAACTGTTTGGATTGCATCAACATCAAGACCAGAGTCAATTTCGTCTAACATAACGATATCTGGATTAAGAACTAACATTTGAAGAATTTCATTTTTCTTCTTTTCGCCACCCGAGAATCCTTCATTTAAGTTTCTAGTGGACATTTCAAAAGGAATATGAACTTCTTTATACGCATTATCTAATATCTTATAGAATTCAAATAATGAAACAGGTTTCTCTCTGTGAGCGTTTAAAGCAGACTTCAAAAAGTCAGAATTGTTGACTCCTGGGACCTCACTTGGATATTGCATTCCGAGGAAAAGTCCTAATTTTGATCTTTCATCTACAGTTAATTTTGTGATGTCTTTATCATCTAACCAAATATTACCACTTTTAATGGTGTAATTTGGGTTGCCCATAATGGTCTGTAAAAGGGTAGATTTTCCATTGCCGTTTGGGCCTAATAAAGCAATGGTTTCAGATGATGAAAATTCGATAGATAATCCTTTTAGGATTTCCTTATCGTTTACTGATACATATAGATCTTCAATTTTTAGCTTTGACATAGGTCGTTTTCTCCCTTTTAGACGGACCTTATTTTATATATAGAAAAAGCACCTTGCAATCAAAATGATAAAAAATTATTACAAAAAACTTTGTTTTTTGAGTAAATTTATTAAACTTCAAAAAATGGTCTTACTTATAGACAAGTCTATTGCCGTTTCGAAAAATCTTTATTGTATTTATACATACAAATGTTTATAATTTCTCTCGCATACTTAAAGGAGGCAAAAGTCAATATGAAGAAATCTAAACTCTCTCTTGGTTTGATCTCTTGTTTGCTCTCAGTCGGAACACTCGCCGGTTGTGATACACTCAAGTCTTCAAGTGACGGAGTTTTATTGAGCTACACAGTTGATGGCGTCGAAGGTAAGATTACTGCAGATGAGATCCTTGGTGATTACTACAATGATTCCACCAAGTATCAAGCAATCTATGACACAATCTATTCTGTAATCGCCAGAAACTATTTTGCACAAGACCGTGAAACCGTTAATTATCACGGAACCGAAGTCAAACTCGGAAAACCACAAATGGCTACAATTGAGCGTGATGCCAAAGAAAAAGTCAGTGATGACAAAGATACCGCTCAAACCAACGCAGACACTAATAACACAAAGTATAAAAAGGAATTTGAAGCAATTCTTGAAAGTAAAGGCGTTGATTCAGAAGAAGAATTACTTGAGAAGTATATCGAAGAACTTCAAAAGGAAACTTTCGAAAACAACTTCTACACCTACAAGATTGAAGACATTAAGAACGGTAAAGATGATGTCAAGTTAGATGACAAACAATTCTGGAACGGTTACTTAAATGATCAACTTCCATACCACGTGTCACATATTTTAGTTAAATTAGCAGATACATCTGACACTAACTATCATAACGGAACAATCTCTGAAGCAAATGCTGAAAGACTTTATAACGTTATCGATGAATTAGGAGCAGGCGCTAAGAAGTTTGCTAAGATCGCTATGACTTATAACGAAGATCCAGGATCAAAGGATAAGGAAGGCGACTTAGGTATCATGGATTTAAGCACTTCATTTATTAATGAATTCAAGCTTGGTATCTATGCATACGAGCAATTCTACTTAGGAACAAACGTTTCCGCTTATCCAGATTTCAAAGTATCAGATGAAATCGCAGCAAGTTATAAGAGTGCTGCTCAAGAAGCATTCTATCTTGAAAACGATACTGATATTCCTACCGTCAAAGCGAGTGTGTTTGATGAGCTTAAGGCTGTTGCAAAAGATGAAACCGATGATGAAGGTAAGACAGTTATTGAAAATGCTACCCTCGTTTATCCAAGAAACATTATTTACAACAAGTACTTAAATAGACATGCTGTTTTCTTCATTGAAGGCGAAGGCACAAATTATAAGAAAGCCTTTGGCGATACAAAACCAGCAGTCCTCTGTGCCGATGGCGATGTTACAAAACCAATTATTGCAGTTCGTGCATCCTCAGGCGGAGAACAAGAAATCCACCTTATGGTAGTCAACCGTTCTCCATTTGTCGCTACCGATGCAAATGGTGTCAGTTTAACTGACTATTACACAACATTCTACCCAGCACAAGACTTCTACCCAACTGATACAGACGGCAAGAAACTTCAAACATATGTTAACTTCTTAACAAACGAAGCTTCAGATACAAAGAACAGAGCAGAAGAATTTGCCTCAAAGCTCAAATCTTATGATTCTGATAAATTAGGAAAATATATTTTCCTCAAGTACATGCAAGAAGAACATATTGAATTCAAAGATTCAGCCCTTAAAGATGCACTTATGAAATGGATCAAGACATCCGTTGAAAAGAGCGCAGAAGAAAAGAAAGAATCTTGGACAAAGACTTGGAACGAATATATTGACAAACTCGTTAGACAAAACTCTGAACGTAGTAAATTAGTTCCACAAGCTTGTAGAATCGGATTTAAGAAAGCGAATACAACAAAGACATTTGTTCAAATTGTTGACGAAGATACAAATCTTACAGCCGAACAAAAGACAGCAATTAAAGCTGAGATGAGCCAAGACTTAATTGACTTAGAGCTCGCAGCAGACCAAGCTGAAGCTGATGCAATCTTAGCCAAAACTGTTGTTGATGAATTTAAGAAGGAAGGAGGACTTTGCAACGATGGAAAAGCACATCTCTAAAAAATTCCTTGCAGGCATCCTCGCATTATCCGCAGGTTGTGTCCTCGCAGCATGTGATCCTGTCTCAGCAGTTCCTCAAAATTACAATGACCCAATCATTGCTTCTACTGATGGCGAGATTAAATTAGACGGTAATAACTTAGGTACTTTGTACGATTCTATTACCTCTGAAAGAAACTCAAAGATTGTTGAGAAGATTCTCTCACAAATCGCTGAAAAGAAATTTGGTTCTTATGCCGACTTCTTAAAGGCATGCAGCAACACTGAAGAACAAACAAAATTTGTTAACGCTCACTCCGATTTCTTTGGAACAGATGAAAACAAAGATGCAAGATTCACTGATTTCAAGAACGATCTTAACGAAAGAATCTCTGAATACTTCTACAACGAAATTACTTCTGGTTCATACAATGATGATCTTGGAAGATTCTCTGAAAAGAAACTCTACAACGCACACAAGTATGAACTATATGATTTAGCAGAAGTTGCAGAAACCAGTTTCAAAACATTCTTTGTTGACAAAGAATTAACCAAAGAAAATGCATTCTCCAAATTAAATGGAGCAGCATATCAAGTAGCAGAAGAAGGTAAACGTGGCTACATTCAAGAAAAAGTTTACCCAGATATTCTCCGCAACAAACTTGTTGAAGACTATATCTACAAAAACAACCCATCATCATTAGGCCGTGCCTATGCTCGTAAGCTCAGTTATGTGAAGATTTCATATGAAGGCGAATCCAAATTTGCAGATTCATTAATGGAAAAATTCGCAACTACTTACATTGAAGCAGCAGGTAATCTTGATTTCTCAATCATTGAAAACGCCTATAAAGGATTTAGACCATATACTGGTGATGGTACTGACTTAATCGCACCACTTAATGCTTCTGAAACTGCTTTATATGAAGCAACAGCTGAAACTATTGAAGTTTTAGCAGCAGACGTTGCAACACAATACACACACATGGGTATTGTTATCGTCCCAGCAGGCGAATACTACAAAGATTCCAAGATTGGTAAAATCTTAGAAGATTACGCCAAAGCAATTAAGGGCGAAGAACAAGGTAGATTCCCAACCGAAGAAAATAAGACCGCATTAGATTCATTCACCAGTGATGGTAAATCAAAACAATATGGCTTACTTCAAAAGGTTACTGCCTTAATGAAAGAAGACTACACAACCGATGGTTGGTTCGTCAAAAATGGCGGCGTCACTGAACTTCCAAGCGCAATTAGAGATCGTTTATTCAACATCCGTGTTGCTAACTCACTTGATGATGATTCATTAGTTAATGAAGATTCAGCAGAAAAGATGGGTGCATACGAATATGTTGATGGTGACAAGACCAAAGACAAACTTACAAGACTTCCATATTTAAGAAATATCTATGGTAAGAAAGTTGTCCTTCCAAGCAAGTCACTTTCATTCGACAAAGACCCATACAACTACATCTATCATGATGTAGATGGTAAAGCATTCTATGTCTGTGAAGTCTTAGAAGCTCCATCAACCGCTAAACTTAATGAAGCTTCAACAGTTTATACAGCCCTTGAAAAGGAAGAAATTTCAAGACAAGTCGCTAAGATTCTTGGAACAAAAGATTCCTACATTAAGGATGCATATACTGAATATCTAAATAAATACGTCTTCGTATTCTTCGATACTTCACTCTATGATTACTTCAAGAGCGAATATCCAGATTTAGATCAATTCCAAGACTAATCACTAAATATTTTGGGAGGCGTACTATGCCTCCCTTTATTTATAAAATAAGGAAATAATATTATGAAAGATTGTATTTTTTGTAAAATTGCAGAAGGTCAAATTCCTTCCCATAAAGTTTATGAAGATGATGATGTCTTAGCATTCCTTGATATTTCTCAAGTAACACCAGGACATACATTAGTTATTTCAAAGAAACACTATTCTAATTTTCTCACCACTGAAAAGGATATAATGCACAAGGTTATGGATGTTGCCCAACGTATTGGACAAGCCCAAATGAGCATTTTAGGGGCCAAAGGAGTCAATATATTAACTAATGTTAATAAAGAGGCCGGACAAAGTGTTTTCCACTTCCACGTGCACGTTATTCCGCGCTATATCGCAAACGAAGGCTTCAGAATTGAAATGAAGCAAAATGAAAAACTTAGCGAACTTTCTCTTCCAGCCTTAGCGGACGAAATTAAGAAAGCTATCTAATAAACAATATAAAAGCGAAGTCAGTAACGGCTTCGCTTTTTATTTTACTTTGAAT
>JAFXWB010000057.1 GCA_017534425.1 Bacilli bacterium | reverse complement strand
TGTGACAGTTTAACTGTAATTAAATTAAGCAGGATAACGGCATATATTGATTATACTTGTTAGATAAAAAGAAAATCTAACCAGTACATGGCTAGATTACATTATTTGTTAAACAGATAATCTATTTAATTTTAACAAAAAAAGCCGCCCATAACGAGCGACTTTGATTGATTACACAATTAGTCTTGGACAAATGGTAATAAAGCCATGAAACGTGCGTTTTTGATTGCTTTTGCAACTTCTCTTTGGTGCTTTGCACAAGCGCCAGTTGCGTGACGTGAAGCAATCTTTCCGTTTGGAGTAATATATTTACTCAAGGTCTCAACGTCTTTATAGTCAATGTGTGTAACTTTGTTTTTGCAGAAGTTACAAACTTTCTTGTGTGGTCTTACTTTTTTGAATCCCATGATAATTTTTCCTTTCTTAATTAGAACGGAAGATCGTCATCAGCAACATCGATTGAATCTAAATTTTTGGATTCTTCTTCGACTACTGGTTCATCGTCAAATATGACTTCTTCATTTGGAATTTCCCTTGTTCCTTTTGGTTCAAGGAATTCAACATGATTGGCGATTACTTCAATGACTGAGGCTTTTGTTCCGTCTCTTCTTTCGAAGGTGCGTTGACGAATACGTCCATCGACACCTACAAGTGCGCCCTTTCTTAAGAATTTAGCAACTGTATCAGCTTGTTTGTCCCAAACAGTAACACCAATAAAGGTTGTTGTTTTTTCTCCGTTTGGACCTTTGACATTGTCATCTACTGCAATAGTAAATGAAGCAACACCCGTATCTGAAGTTGTTCTTCTTAATTCTGGGTCTCTAGTTAATCTTCCAGTTAAAACGATGCGATTTAACATAAATGTTAATCCTCCTTAATTAGTCTTGATCGACTGTAAATAAGTGACGTACAACATTTGGATTGATCTTTGCTAAACGAGTGAATTCATTTAACGCAGCACTTTCAGCTGTGAGCTTAACAACGACATAGTAACCCTTAATTTCCTTATTGATTGGATATGCAAGGGTACGTAAGCCCCATTCTTTAACTTCGCCGAGCTTTGCTCCGTTTGAAGTTAAGATGCCGTGAAGTTTCTCGATTTCTGCCTTTCTGGCTTCTTCATCAAGTCCGTCTTTCACGATGTACATGAGTTCGTACTTTTTCATACTTTTACCTCCCTTTGGTCTTCTGGTTAACATTTGCTGTTAACAGAGAGAAACGCGATTTCGCGTGGAATTATTATACACGAATCGTTAATGTGTGTATACACAAATATTGTGCATGAATAAAAATTGTTAAGAAAAAGCAGCGATTTAACGCTGCAAATCCTTTTCTTTAATCTGAATATCGGTGCTACTTGGTATTCTAATGTTGTTGTCTCTAAATGCTAATAATACTTTTTCAGATAATGCATTATAGAATGGCCAATAATCTTTAAATTTGGTCCAACATCTAATTCTTAGACCAACTGAATATGAACCAAGTTCGTAAACATAAACTATGCATTCTTCTTTCTTAAGAATTAAGTCATCGTCTTCAACTAAATCAAGCAAGACCTTTTTTGCAAGTTCGATATCGGTGTCATATGCAACTCCAACATCATAATTAACTCTTCTTTTGTTAAGTCTAGTGTAATTAGTTACTACAGCATGAAGCATATTACTGTTGGGAATTGTTACTTCTTGTCCATTAGGAGTTTTTAGATAAGTAAAGAAGAAATGAATTTTTGTTACAAAACCTTCTGCTAAACCATAATCGTTTTGGACGGAGATATAATCTCCGGTTGCAATATTCTTTTGGTTTAGAATAATAACACCAGCAGCAAAACAAGCAATGACATCTTGAAGTGCCAAGCCTAATGCAACTGTAACGGCACTTGCAATTCCGGCTGCGCCAGTAACATCAATTTTAAGTAGTGTTATGACTATAAAAGCAACAGCAAGCCAATAGAAGAATTTCAAAATCTGTAAAATAAAAAATTTTGCAGAGACATCAATGTTCATCGGCTTTTTGATATGAAATGCTTTTTTGTAAATCAAAGAAATGACTCTTAAAATTAACCAAGCAAGAACAATTAATCCAACAGCAATTAAAATGCGTGTCAAATAATTAATACCTATTTCGTCAGGTGTCATGAAAAATTCACCGGTTTTTTGCCAGAAACTATTCCACGCTTCTTTTGTTGATTCTTTTATAAAAACCATAGGAATTCCTAACTATTTTGCATCTTTCATGCATGGGAAGAGTAGCACTTCACGAATTGATGTTTGGTTTGTCATAAGCATAACAAATCTATCAATTCCGATACCGATACCGCCTGTTGGAGGCATACCATATTCAAGAGCATCAAGGAAGTCTTCATCCATTTCAGATGCCTCTTCGTCGCCTGCTGCTTTTGCTTCTAATTGTTTAATAAAACGTTCTTTTTGATCCAAAGGATCATTTAACTCAGAATATGCATTACCATATTCCATTCCACCAATAAATAATTCAAATCTTTCAGTGAACATTGGGTTATCTTTACACTTCTTTGTAAGAGGCGAAACTTCAATCGGGTATTCGTAGACAAATGTTGGAGTTTGAAGTAAATCATCGCACTTTTCTTCGAAGAAAGCATTAAGGATATAACCAATTGAATTCCAATGTTTTTCTAATTTAATACCATTATCTTTTGCAAGTTTAACAGCTTCTTCAAATGTCTTAACTTTGTTAAAGTCAATTCCTGTAGCTTCAAGGACACATTCTTTCATAGATTTCCAACCAAACGGTTTGCCTAAATCGAGTGCTCCTTCACCATACGGAATATTTGTGGTTCCAACAACTTTTTGAGCAACTTCTCTAAAGAGATTTTCAGCAAAATGTCTCATATCTTGTAAATCGCCGTATGCTTGATAAAGCTCAATTGTTGTGAACTCTGGATTGTGCTTGGTGTCCATGCCTTCATTACGGAATAAACGACCAATTTCATAAACTTTTTCCATACCACCAACGATACATTTTTTTAATGCAATTTCGGTAGCGATACGAAGATAGAAATCTTTATTAAGTGAATTATGATGGGTTACAAATGGACGAGCTGCAGCACCACCTAATATTGGCGAAAGAATACTTGTCTCTACTTCATGGAAGCCAAGGGAATCACAGTATTCTTGAATTGCACGAATAATTTTTGGTCTTGCTAAAGCAATTTTCATTGATTCATCATTCATAATAAGGTCAACATAACGATGACGATATCTTTCTTCAACATCTGTCAAACCATGGAATTTTTCTGGTAATGGTCTAAGTGCTTTTGTTAGGTGAGTATATTTTTCAACTCTAACTGTTAACTCGCCAGTTCCTGAAAGCATAAGCCTTCCTTCAACACCAACGATATCTCCAATATCAGAAAGTTTAAAAACGTTATACATTTCTTCGCCTAAAACATTGATTCCTAACCAGCACTGAATATTGCCAGTAACATCTTTGATGTTCATGAAAGCTGCTTTGCCCATCTTACGAAGAGCCATAATACGACCTGCTAAAGAAACATGAACGTGATTTGTTTCAAGTTCTTCACCACTTTTTCCAGCAGCTTTATCACGGGCAGATTTTACTGAATCGCTTCTTTCAAATTTTTGTCCGTATGGGTCAACACCCATTTCAATATAACGTGGAAGTTTATCCCTTCTAGCACGTTCTTGATCAGTTAATTTTTCTTCCATATAAAACTCCTTACTAGAGATAATTAATTAAAGCAACCCTTTTTCCTGTTGAATTATATATTCAAGTGTGGCTTCATTTCCATAATAAGTTGAGAAATTCTCCCCATAATATGGATCGCCATCTGGATAATCTTCAGATTTTGAATAAAAATCACCATAAGACAATGTATTTAGTTGTCCTGGGCTAGAGTATAAAGGTTTACTAAGACCTTCAAGTTTTACAGTTTTTCCGGCCTCTTCAACCACAACAGAGAGTTTTTTAGTATTTTGACCTGGATTTTCTTTTAATGAATAAATCAAATTAAGCTCACCGTTTGAATAGGAATTGAAATCTAATATAGCGTATTCATAGATTCCTCTACTACCTATCTCACCATCTTTTGGATTGCATCTATAAACAGCATAACCTGTCATTGCTTTCATTTCGTATGGCTTAGAAAAGATAACGCTGGTGCCAAGATATTGGTTAACCTTAGCTAAACTTGCTTCTCTAGAGACTTTCTTATACTCAACATATCGGTATGGAACCTTTACGTCTTTTTGAAGAGGTAGGTGGCCAGAATGGACAGTATAATTAAGTGTTTTACTAAATAATTCGCTTTTGAAACCCATCTTCGGCTCATCTAAACAGCCGGGTGCTTTGTGATTATCAGATCTAGAAGTAACTCCGTCCGTTAAATCAACAGCTTCAATAAGTTTTGGCTTCTTTTCGCTATAAAAGAATGTCGCAAACATTTGATCAACTCTTGGTGCGGTTGAGTTGTCTTTATAACCATAGAAAGCATAGCCGTCTTTTGCGATTGAAAAATACGCGACTGCACCAATTTCGGCTTTTTTATCGTATGTGTTGTCGCCTTCTGTAATCTCTTCGTGCTTCATTTTATAAGTAACCAACTCATAAGTACCGACCAGACCTTCAAGTCTGCCCGGTTTTGAGCTATAAGAAGTGCACGACGACATACATCCCGTCAGCACAAATAACGAAATTAATTTTTTAATTTTCACAGTTTTCTATGGTTTTTCCTCAGAATTTTTAGTTTTTTTACTCGTTTGGAGTTGTAAGTTCTGCAATTAATGCATCAATAGTTGTTGCTTCACCATAATATGGAGAGAATTGTTCATATGAATACTTATCTTCTTCCGTGTATAAAGATGAATCGGTGCTGAGATATGTGACACAAGTGTATTCATTGGCGTCACTAATTGAACCAACAAATTTTCTTCCTAAAGCATCAACTGAATATGATGAACCAGGAGTAACAATCGCGGTTTGAACCTGTTGTGATTTCTTTCCTGGATTTGATGTTTCTGAATAATACATTGTAAATTTACCGTTTGAATATGATTCTGCGTCAATAATTACGTATTCATATGGCTTTACAAATGTATTTGGATCCACGCCCTCTTTAAGATTATAAGAATAAACATAGAATCCATTTGTTGCGGCCATTTCCATTGGTTTATTTGGAACAAAGTTAGTTCCTAGTTTTTCATTAATTTGTCTATAATCTGTACTTTCAGAAATCTTCTTATAAGAAACATATTGGTACTTTTGAATTTTGTCCGGATTATATATTGTGTAAACGTGCCATGGAATTGTATATGAAAGAGTACAAACCATCTCTTTTTTCTTAAATATTCCATTACCCGTTTTAACTTCTTGACGTCTAAATCCCATTGGAGGTTCATCAAGATCGCCTACTCTTTTATCCCAAGCCCAAGTCTTTTTAAGATTTGCACCTAAAGTAATTGCTTCAAATAAGCCTTCCTGTTCTTTATCAGGAACAAAGTGAGAATAAACTGGTTTTACCCAAGCTTCTTCTGTGTTGGATTTATATCCATAATAACCATAACCATTAATATCTAAAGTGAAGTATGCAGAGATTCCTTCTTCAGCTTTGCGGTCGTATGGTTCTTCGTCAGCTGATTCATGTTTGCCTTGATAAACATCTAATTCATAAAAGCCTACAAAGTTTTCTTTCTTGTCTGCTTTTGAGCTATACATTGAACAACCTGACATTGTTACGGTGCCAAATAATAACACCATTGGGATGATCTTCTTGAAAGTTTTTTTCATAATCTATTCCTCCTTAATCTCATCCAATATCCTTAACAAACTTTCTTTTGTGGTAAGTGCACTTGCAAGTTTGCTACGGATTTTTTTGGCATCTGGGAACCCTGAGAAGAATTTTGGAGCAATTCCTCTAAGAATCATCATAGCCGTATATTCGCCTTTCTCTTCAATAAGCATATCAGCGAACTTTAAGAGGTATTGTTTTTGCTCCCATTTAGTCGGATAAGGCAATTCGCCTTTTCCTTCAAAATAAGAGTTTAACCTCTCTATTAATTTTGGATTACCTACCCCGCCTCTTGCAACCATAATCGCATCTGCGTGTGTAATTTCTAATGCCCTGCTTGCGTAAGAAATATCGTACATGTCGCCTGAAATAATTAATGGAACAGACATTTCATCTCGTAAATTGTTTACGAGATCCCAACGAGGTTTTCCTGCATATCCTGCCCTTGTTGTTCTTGCGTGAAGACCAATTGCAGCGATACCAGCATTTTCTAAAGATTTTATATTTTCTCTAAAATTTATGTTTTCTTCATTCCACCCCAGTCTTATCTTCGCGGTTACTGGAATAGGTGAATGCGCACAAATAATTTTAAACATTTCTTCGAGCTTTTTTGGATCTTTTAGTAAAGCTGATCCCGCACCGGTTTTTACTACTTTAGGAGCAGGGCACCCAAGGTTAATGTCGAACATATCAATATTTGGGTTTACCTTTAAAACAATATCCATTGCTTTGCAAATGTTCTCTGCCGAGTTACCAAATAATTGAATTGCAACTGGTCTTTCTGACTCGGTTGTTTTTATATATTCGATTGTTCTAGAGTTGTCGTAAATGATTCCACAATCCGAAACCATTTCAGTAACAGTTAGTGCAACACCAAAAGGTTTCATAAAATTACGGTATGCCAAAGATGTCACACCGGCCATCGGTGCTAGTACAACTTTCCCATTTATTTTGACATTACCGATTTTAAACATAATATTAAAAGGGGGAGATAACTCCCCCGTGTAATCTATTCAGCTTTTTCTTCAACCTTTTCTTCAGGTTTTGGTTCTTCAGGTTTTGGTTCTTCTACTACAGCTTCAGGTTGTTTTTCCGCTGCCTTTTTTGTAGGAGTTTTTCTAACAGATTTTTTCACTTGCTCTTTTGGCTCTTCCAATGAACCTTTTTCAAGAAGAGTATTAATTTCTTCTGCTGTGATTGTTTCTTTTTCAAGAAGTGTTTCTGCAATTAAAATGAGCTCTTTCTTGTTTGTTTCAATAATTTCTCTAGCTTTCTTATGAGCATCTTCAATGATTTTGCGAACCGCAGTATCAATTTCATATGCAATTTGCGTTGAGAAATTCTTTTGAGTTGAAGTGTAGTCTCTTCCTAAGAAGACTGAACCTGTATCACGTTCATATTGAATTGGGCCAAGTGCACTCATACCGTATTCGGTAACCATCGCACGAGCAATTCTTGTTGCGACTTCAATATCATTTGATGCACCTGTTGTTACATCTTCAAAGAAGACTTCTTCGGAAGTTCTGCCACCAAGATAACCGATGATTCTAGCTTCTAGTTCTGCTTTGCTGAGAAGGAACCTATCGTCTTCTGGAGTCATCAAAACATGACCGCCAGTTCTTCCTCTTGGAATAATTGTAATCTTTTGAACCTTGTCTGAATGTTCAAGTTTAAGACCTATAATGGCGTGACCAGCTTCATGGTAAGCAATGCGTTTTCTTTCATCTGCATTAAGGCCTTTGCTTGATTTGGCTGGACCAGCGATTCTTCTATCGATAGCTTCATCAATATCTTGGACAGTTATCATTGGTTTATTTCCACGAACTGCTAAAATAGCAGCTTCATTTAATATGTTCTCAATATCAGCACCAGAGAATCCGACGGTTCTCTTTGCTAAAACTGCAAAGTCAACTTTTGGATCAATAAGTTTATTTCTAGCATGAACTTTAAAGATTGCTTCACGACCTTTTTTGTCTGGGAGGTTAACTGTAATAGTTCTATCAAAACGACCTGCACGAAGTAAGGCTGGGTCAAGAACGTCTTCACGGTTGGTTGCTGCGATAACAATAATTCCAGAGTTATCTTCAAAACCATCCATTTCAACTAAAAGTTGATTAAGGGTTTGTTCACGTTCGTCGTTTCCGCCGCCTAAACCAGCGCCTCTTTGACGTCCAACGGCATCGATTTCATCGATAAAGACTAAACATGGAGCAGATTGTTTGGCTTTTTTAAACATGTCACGAACACGTCCAGCACCAACACCAACGAACATTTCAACAAAGTCGGAACCAGAGATTGAAAAGAACGGAACTCCAGCTTCACCAGCAACAGCTTTTGCTAATAATGTTTTACCGGTACCTGGACTACCAACTAAGAGAATTCCTTTTGGCAACTTAGCACCAAATTTTGAGAATTTTTGAGGTTCTTTTAGATATTGAACAAGCTCTTCCATCTCAGCTTTTTCTTCGTCACATCCAGCAACATCGCTAAAGCGAACTTTAGAATTTTCAACTTTTCTTGCTCTTGATCTATTAAATTCGAGAGCTTTATTGTTTGATCCATTAACGGATCTTGAAAGCATTGAGAATAAGAATAGCGCAATTAAGACAGTTACTCCTATTGAGATAATTGTTGGACCCCATTGATCCCACCAAGAAACTTCATAAGCATCGTTGATGTTGATGACTGCGTTGCCTGCTGACTCTGGGTGATTTGCTTTATATTCATTGATTTCTTGTTTTAACAAAGCATGGTAACTTGCGTGATCTGCTGTTTGATCACCATTTGAATCAAAATCTTCAGTAAAGTCGTTTAAATCAACTGTAAAGGAGTATTGTTTTACAGTAGTTTGTGCGTTTTCAACATACTTACCTGAAACTTCAACAATTCCTTCTTTTCTGTAAACTTCAGCAGTAATGATTTCGTTGTTATTAAGGAAAGAATCTAAGGACGCTGGGTCACTCGAGATTTTATTAACTTTTGATTTATTTCGAAGCACTACGATAGAGACAAAGGCACCTATTGCTAAAACAATTAATAAATATGGGAGCAATGCTCTAAATATGCTTCTTCGTGGTTGTCTATTTTCTTGTTCGTTCATAATGTATCCTCTCGCAATAGTCTAAATAAATGCCGTTGCTAAAATGATAGCAAAACAAATAGTTTTGTAAAACAGTTTAATTATTTTTATTTTTTGATAACTAAAATCAAGAGAAGCGTATGATTAAAATCTTAAGAAATATTCAGTATCAATTTTGAAGATTGATTTGTGTTCGTCTTTGAAGTTTTTGCGGTATCTCGGTACATAAATTAGGCGTTCTTTTTCATCGTAAATTCCAGGCCACATTTCTCTTAAAAATAGAGGCATTTTCCAGTCGATGAACAGTCTATTTATTTTTGAATTATAATCTCTGATTATTACAGAGTCATTTTTATCGCAATTTTTAATTAAAATTTCTTGTGGCAAGTTGACAATTCCTCTATCCTCTGCCCCCATTGAAAAGTCAATATCAATGAAGTTGTTATTCCCTTTACGCTCAAAGGTGAATTTGTAATCACGGATCTTTGCTCCATTAACAATAAAGACCTCACCATAATCTAACTCAAGCCATACTGATGGAGTAATTTTGTAACGCAAATTCGTTTTTGTTCTGAAAGCTTGTTTTATCTCTGCAACGAACTTTTCTGAAACGTCACTGTGTTCACTTACCTTTTGCATAAAGTAGTCGAGGTTCTTAATAAGACTTTCGTAACTTAAATTTAAAAATTCTTCTTTCGTTAGTTTATTAAAAACACTAAATTTTTCTTTTGAAATGTTACTAATTTCTTGTAGAATTGCAGCCCTCTCTTTTTTTGACATTTGTTCAACTATCGAGTGACGAATTTTATTTCTTGTATAGTGGTCTGTCAAATTAGATACGTCGATCGAGAATGGCACATTGTTTTCGACATCATAGTCTTTTAATTCTTGCTTTGTGTAGTCCAATAAAGGACGAATAATTTTCATACCAAAAAGTTCATTTTCTCGAGAAATTCCATAGTTTTTTACGATATTTCCACGATTTTTTTGCATTAAATAGGTTTCAATTACATCATCTTGTTGGTGAGCAACGAGAACAGCAAAAGCGTTCTCTTTTTCGACAACAGTCTTAAAAAATTCATACCTCTTTTTTCTTGCCCAATCTTGGAAATTACCAGACGGAACTTGGTTAATTAAATCTAAAATACAAAGTTTGATTTGATGAGCATTACAAAATTTCTCGAGGCTTTTTTGCTCCATTTCTGAAGCGTCTCTTTTACGATAATTAACGTGTGCTACAACAACATCGAGGTTTTCTTTTAAAGCTGCATCTAAAAGTGCCATTGAGTCAGGACCAAAAGAACACGCCACAACGTATTTTTTGTTTTTATCTAAAGATAAATTAAGCTTTTTCATTTGTTCTCGCCTTATATTTTCTATACAAAGTTACGATGACTTCAACAATCGTACTTAAGTCCTTCATCCAATTATCTTCTTTCTTGAGTCTAATCTTAAGAACTTTGTGAATATATGTTACTGAAATTTTTGATAAATAAGGAGCGACAGCCTCAAATAAAGCAGAACCTATGCCCGATTTACTAGAGAACTTATCAGACAAAACAATTTCAATAGAATCTTGATATTCATTAACTTTGTCAAACTCTTCATTGTTCATCAAAATATCAATTCTTCGTTTGTTTAATAAAAGCAAAACTTCATGAGGAATTCTTCCGTAAATATCTCTAAGTTTTGTCTTAATTCCCGATAATTCCTGTATATTTTTGGCATTCTCAATTTCTTGATAGAGTTCAACCTTATCTTCTTTTGACATATACTCATCAGGAATATATGCATCGATTTGAAAAAGCTTTACCGGTTTAGGAGGTTCGTATACCTTGCCTGTCTTTTTCTCTTCTATAACTTCATTTAAAAGTTTTAAGTATAATTCGAGGCCGACTGAATCTATAAATCCAGCCTGTTCAGGACCAAGAATATCTCCTGCTCCTCTAATCATTAAATCTCGTTGCGCAATTTTGTAACCAGAACCTAATTCAGCAAAATCTTGAATAGCTTTTAAACGTTTTTGAGCATTCTTATTAATAACTTTTTGTTCATTATAGAACAAATATGCGTATGCTATTCTACTGCCGCGGCCAACACGTCCTTTGATTTGATAAAGTTGTGAAAGACCAAAGTGATCTGCGTTTTCAACAATAATTAGATTTGCATTAGGTATATCAATGCCGTTTTCTACAATTGATGTTGCGACAAGAACGTCGATTTCCCCTGAGTAAAATCTCATCATGGTGTCTTCAATCGTTTCCTTTGCCATCTTGCCATGAATAACACCAACTACGGCAGACGGGATTGCTTTCTCAATCTTTTTTGCTACAAGATTTATTGAAGAAACAATATTGTGAATATAAAAAACCTGTCCTTTTCTCGATAATTCTCTTTCTATAAGCTCTCTGCAGACACCTTCATTAAATGGAGCAACATATGTTTGTATTGAAGATCTGTTTTCTGGAGGAGTATTTATTTGCGAAACCGGTCTAACACCAATTAATGAGAGTTGTAAAGTTCTTGGAATTGGAGTTGCAGAAAGAGACAAGACGTCGATATTCGACTTAAGTTCTTTTATTCTTTCCTTTTGTTCAACACCAAAACGTTGTTCCTCATCAACAATTAACAATCCGAGGTCCTTAAACACAAACTCTTTGCTCAAAAGTCGATGTGTTCCAATAACTAGATGCGTTTCACCTGTCGCAATAGTCTTCATGTAATCTTTTTGAAGTTTTTCAGGAACCAACCTTGATATAAGAGCAATATTTACCCCAAAATGTCTAAAACGCTCTAGTGCTAATTCGTAATGCTGTCTTGCTAAAAGGGTTGTTGGACATAAAATTGCGACTTGTTTACCAGAGTTGATTGCTTTAAATACAGCTCTAAATGCAACTTCTGTTTTACCAAAGCCTACATCTCCACAGAGAAGACGATCCATTACATCGTTCGACTCCATATCTTTTTTGATTGCGTCTACCGCAGTTGCTTGATCTTCTGTTAGTTGATACGGGAATTCGTTCTCAAATTCAGTTGTGAAATCATCGTCCTTAGCAAAAGCAAATCCTTTTCCTTGAGCTCTTTCGGAGTAAAGTGCAAAGAGTCTATCTGCCAATTCGTTAATTCTTGTTTTGATTTTCTTCTTTGTTTTTTCCCAATCATCAGCGTTAAGATTTGAAAGTTTTGGCTCAGCACCTTCTCGACCGGCGTATTTTCTTAATAATCTAAATTGATTTAAAGGAATATATAGCGTGCTCGTGCCTGAATATTGAACATGGATAAAATCTCTATGAATTCCGTCGACCTCAATAGTCTCAATATCAAGGAATCTTCCAATACCATAGTATTCATGGACAACATAATCTCCTGGTTTTAATTCTTCATAAGTTCTAAGAATGGTTGCTTCTTTAAATCTATTAAGGAATCTGGAAGATCTATTTTGAAATCCAAAGAGTTCTTTAGATGAAATATAAGTTAAGCCAATATCTGGCAATTCGAATCCTTCTTCAAGTGAATAAATAGACACACCAATTCTCTTTTTAGGTATCTCCAAATTTTGAACGATTTCATAATCTTGTTTTTCCGATTTTAAAAATTCAATAACCGTATCGAACTGCTGTCTATTTGATAATGAAAGAATCACTTTTTGAGACGTGCTTAAATACTGTCCAAGAATTATTTTTAGATTTGCAGACCCGCTTTTTGTATAAGTAATTGGGTTTGTCTTAAATTCGATTTCATCAGGACTTTTTCTAAAAATTCCTGAGAAAAGCACATGTTTTTCTGTTTTTAAAACGTTTTCAAGTGTGTCGTAAAGTTGAAGTCCTCTTATCAATTTTCCTTGTTCATTTAGGGTTCTAAAGTATTCGTTTGATTCTTTATTTATAAACTCGAAAGTGGTTTCGATCTGATCTTTGTTCGACACGAAAATTAAATCAGGTTTGAAATAATCAATAAGCGAGTTTGTGTTGTGTTTAATATACCTTGTGTATTTGTAAAATTGAGAATGATATGTCCTGCTTTCTATTCTTTCAAAATCAAGTAAAGCATGCTGTTTCAAAGTTAATCTTTTTTCGTCAGCTAATCTAATAGAATCTTTATCGATTTGTCGTTGTAATTTGTTTTTAAATTCATTGATTTCAGCATCACTAAACAAGACGTCGTTTGCAGGCTCAAATGTTACTTTGTTTAAACTATTTTTTGAAATTTGCTTTGCAATATCAAAATAATGTATTGATTCGACTTCATCTCCAAAGAATTCGATTCTAATTGGATTATCATGTGAAACAGGATAGATATCCAAAATATCGCCCCTACTCGCGAATTGTAATGTCTGATCAATTTTATTAACTTTTTCGTATCCTGCTTGCACAAGTTTTTCTTTAATTTCATTTAGGTTATATTGCTTGCCAACTTCAAACTCGAAACTATTATTTAAGAATTCATCAACAGGTGAAAATGAGGTAACTAAAGCTGATGTATGAGTAACTATAATTTTTGGTTTCTTCTCTAGTGCTTTTGATAAAACATACAATCTTTGAGCAAGTAGTTCTTTTGATGAAGTCAACGTCTCGTTTCTGAGCATATCATCAATAGGAAAAAGAAAAACATTTTCCTCTCCGATGAGAGAGGCAATGAAGTCAGAAACCTTTTGAGCTACATACAAATTTGATGTTAAAAGTAGGTATTTTCCTGGTTTTTCCTTATAAAATGATGAAAATAAAAGAGAAATTCCAATAGTATCATCAACGACAAAATTCCCACTTCTCATTTTGAGGTGGGTAGCGGCTTCAGTGCTTGAAATAAGTTTTAGTAATTCATCACTCAACTACTACCACCTCCATTAAACTTTGACATTGCATTTTGAAAATCATGCATTAAATATTCACGTATCGCTAAAGTAGCGCGTTGGATTGCTTCATCAATTTTTGTTTTATCATCTCCGCTTGGCTTGCCTAAAACCCAATCAATTGAATTAAATTGAGGTTCACCAATACCAATACGGATTCTTTTTATTTCTTCGGTGCCTAAGTTATCGATTATGTTTTGCATTCCTTTTTGACCGCCGCTTGATCCATTTAATCTTAATCTAACTGTTCCTGGTTCTAAAGCCATGTCGTCATAAATGACGATAATATCTTCAACACCAATTTTAAAATAATGCGAAATCTCTTGAACTGCGGTTCCTGAAAGATTCATCATTGTTAATGGTTTAAATAAAAGAATATCTTCTCCCTTAAATTTAAGTCTTCCATAAACACCATGAAATTGTTCCTTATCGATATCAACTTGCGCGGCGTCAGCAAAAGAATCGATGACTCTAAAACCACAATTGTGTCTTGTCATTTCGTATTCTCTGCCAGGATTTCCTAAACCAACGATAAGCTTCATAATGGTTTTGATTATATCACAATCAATTATATTATGTTAAAATTAACGTCAATGAAAAAGAAATTACCTACCCCAATTAAAGACGGATTAACAGGAATGGCAATCGGAACAGCAATTATTGTTCCTGGCGTTTCTGGTGGTACAATCGCACTTGTTTTTGGAGCATTTAAGAAGATTGTTAATGCAGTTGATAATTTGTTTACAAAAAATTTCTGGAGAAGTCTTTGTATTTTACTTCCGTTTTTGATTGGTTCGATTATTACCGTTTTTGGTCTTGTTTTTCCTTTTCAATTAGCATTTAAATATTGCCTATTTTCGATTGTCTGTTTGTTTGCTGGTTTTATCCTTGGATCATTCCCAGGAATCACAGATGAACTTAAAGAAAAAGAACCAACAAAAGGTAACATTATTCAACTCGTTATCGGGTTCGTTGTCGCTGCAATTATAGGGGTTTTCTCGGTAATTTTTAAATTTAACGACGGAATCAACAACCTTTTTGTAAATAGACCTTGGTACCTTTATTTGATCATTTTTGTAGTCGGAATGTTTGGTTCTTCCGGTTTAATAGTTCCTGGTTTTTCAGGTTCAATGCTTCTAATGGTTATTGGATTCTATAAACCTATCTTAGACCTTGTTGATTTTTCAAATTTCTGGCCGAATGTTTCACTTGGTTTTGTCTTTGCATTGGGTGTTCTTGCAGGCTTCATTATCTTGTCTAAATTAATGAATAAAATGCTTACAAATTACAGAATCGCAACATTATATGTTGTGGTTGGTTTTATTTTTGGTTCATTAGTTTCATTTTTTGTTAATTCTCAAATGTTTTCATACATTGGCAGCGGCCTTAAGCTCCTAGATTGTATTTTAGGGCCAATTTTATTGCTTGTTGGAATTGCACTTTCGACTTTATTTGTATTTTATACAAGAAAACATAAAGGAGAAGAAAATGCCGAGAACTAGAGAACAATTCTCTGAAATGAAAGACGAAAGAAGATCAGCTATTTTAAAAGCTGCCCTTCCGTTATTTTCTTTAGGTCAAAAAGTTACAATCGATATGATTGCGGACAAGGCAAAATGTTCTCACGGAATTGTTTATCATTACTATAGAAACACGGACCAAATTCTTGAAAAATTACTTAAAAGTTCAACTTATGTTGAATTAAGGCAATTATTATTTAATGTTGAAGGTTCAAGTTACGAAAAAATTGAACACATAATTTCGACTTTGTTAGACGTTTCAAAGGATAAATTTGAAAACGTTTGCTACTTCAATATGATTATTAGAGAAAACGATAAGACATCTCTTCGTTTTTTATTAACTAAGTTAATTAAAGACGGCCAAACCGCAAACTCAATAATTGGTGGAGATCCAAATCAACTTGTTGATTCTGTCTTTTTAATGTTAAAAGGAATTTATTTAACGTTTCTATTAGAAAAGCACCCTGATATCAAGGTGCCTTCATGTGAAACTGTAATGCAGTTACTTCGTAAACCAACTAATTTTGGTCATCAAATTCTTTAATATTTTTATAAATATCCTTCAATTGAGGATAAATCTTCATATAAACATTGTTGAATAAGTAATCATATTTTTTAACATTCTCTGGATTTGGTTGAAATGTTTTCGAAATACGAATCATAGATTCACTAGCTTCTCTCTTGTTTTTGAAATCACCATGCGCAATAAATGCAGACATAGCGCATCCTAATGTTGAACATTCATAAGTTTGAATTCTAGAAACTGGTCTATTAAAAATATCTGCTGTAATTTGACAAATTATATCACTTTGTGATCCACCACCAGAAATTCTCAATACTTCAACTGGATGATGAAGTCTTTTCTTTTCAAAAAGTTCTAATCCTTCACGTAATGCAAAAGCGATACCTTCAATTATTGCTCTATACATATGCATTTTCGTATGCACATCAGAGAAGCCAACTATCGCGCCTTTTGCTAAAGGTCTACGAAGTCCTGGTCCCCAATATGGTTGTAAAACAAGGCCATTACATCCTGGTTCAATCTTTGACATTTCTTCATTGAATTGTTCAATCATTTTTCCATCAACGATCATTTCTTCAACCGTTGGTCCTTTTGAACCAAATTGTTTAATAAACCAATTTAACATCCAATATCCACGATAAATTTGAACATCAAGGTTATAACCTTTAATGATATCTGGATATGAAGGTAAGAATGGTTCAGCATCTGAATATTTCTCAATCGGCACTTCAACAGTACAAGCTGTTCCATAGGAAATAGCAGCCGTCTTATCATCAACAACACCTAAACCTAAAGTTTCGGCAGACTTATCTGAACCACCAGCAAATACAGCCATACCTAATGGTAAGCCTGTTTCTTTTGAAGCTTCTAAAGTAATAGTTCCAAGTACATGGCCCGCTTTTACTAATTTGCAAAGCATACGTCCCGGAACACCAAACATTGAACCTTTAATATGTTTGTCTGATTTATACCATTGTCCCTTCTTAAAATCGATTGGAAGATGGCCGGCCTGACATGAAACTGAGTCGACGAATTCTCCAACTAATTTTTTATTAATGTAGGTCGATAAAAACATAAATTTATCGGTTTTTTCCCATAATTCTGGTTCATTTTCTTGAATCCAGACTGCCATAGAACGTTTTCTATTAAGATCGATTGTTGGACCCATTCCGATAAGTTTAAAGATTGCTCTATTAAGCGCTGGAAGTTTGTTTTTATCTTCCGCTCTTCTTTCATCTAACCATAAAATTGCTGGTCTAAGTGGCTTTCCATCTTTGCCAACTGGAACGACAGAGTCTCTAAAGAACGCCATTGAGATACCAATGACTCTGTCCATTTTATTTTTGTTATTTTTGACAATCTTGTTTGTGCAAATACATAGATTTTTAAAATAAAAATCAGGATCTTGTTCCGCATAACCTGGTTTTGTTGAGAAATAAGGTGGTTCATATTTAACTCGTTCAAGAGCTTCAATCTCGCCTTGTTTATTAACTAAACCAACACGCACAGATTGTGTGCCAAAATCAATCGTAAGTACTAAAGGATTTTCCATAATTTCACCTCATTTTAGATTTTATCACACTAGCTGAAAGCATTTTCACAAAAATTTTCTTTATGTATGCTTGTAAGCGCATATATACTTATATGTGTGAGAAATCACATCGTTATTATTGTCATTATAGGAGGAATAATATGGCAAAAAAATACATCTACAACTTCAAAGAAGCCCACGGTTTAGGTAAAGAGTTGTTAGGTGGCAAAGGTGCTGGTTTAGCAGAAATGACCAGTATCGGTGTCCCAATCCCACAAGGATTCACCATTACAACTGAAGCTTGTAACCTCTATTACGATTCCGGTAAAAAGTTACCAAAAGAAATCGTAGACGACATCTATGCACATATTGCAGAAGTTGAGAAAGAAACCGGTAAGAACTTTGGCGGAGACCACAATCCATTATTAGTCTCAGTCCGTTCTGGTGCTAGAGTTTCCATGCCAGGTATGATGGATACCATCTTAAACTTAGGTTTAAATGATGTCACAGTCGCAGCCTTAGCAAAAGAAACAGGCAATGAAAGATTTGCATTTGATAGCTACCGTCGTTTCATCCTTATGTTTACAAACATCGCTAAAGGTCATCCAAGAACCGAAATGGATAAGATGCTTGATGAACTCAAGGAAAAGAATGGCTATAAACTTGATACTGAAGTTACAGCCGAACAATTAAAAGAATTAGTCAAAGCTTATAAAGCTTACTACAAGAAAACATTTGGTGAAGAATTCCCAGCAGATCCAAAGGTTCAATTACTTGAAGCTGTTACAGCAGTCTTCCGTTCCTGGGACAACCCAAGAGCAAACGTTTATCGTATGATGAACTCCATCCCATATTCATGGGGTACCGCTGTTAACGTTCAATCAATGGCCTTCGGTAACAAAGGTGAAACTTCAGGTACAGGTGTTGCGTTCTCACGTGACCCAGGTACAGGTGAAAGAAAGATTTCTGCAGAATATTTACCAAACGCACAAGGCGAAGACGTCGTCGCAGGTATTCGTACTCCTCTTCATATTGAAGAACTCAAGAAACGTATGCCAGAAGTTTACGAACAATTCGTCTCCACCATCACAAAGATGGAAAACCACTATCGCGATATGCAAGATATGGAATTTACCGTCGAAGACGGAAAACTCTACTTCTTACAAACCCGTAATGGTAAACGTACGCCAGCCGCAGCTCTTAAGATCGCTTGCGACTTAGTCGATGAAGGTTTAATCACGAAAGAAGAAGCAGTACTTCGTATTGACCCAGTTTCATTCGACAAACTACTCTTACCAGCATTTGATAGAGATGATCTTGCTAAAG
>JAFXWB010000056.1 GCA_017534425.1 Bacilli bacterium | reverse complement strand
GAGGTTTTTCCTGTTTGACTTTTTAAACCGTCAAAGCCATTTTCACGATACTTGCGCATCCATCTATGGAGAACCGATTCACAAATATCATATTTAGGAAAAGTTGCATTTGGGCCATTTTTTAAAGCTTCAAGAACAATAATTTCTTTTTCTTCAGCTGTCCTCATTTTATTTTTCTTTTTTTCTCGCATTTTTAAACCTCCTTTTTATTAGAATAGCAAAGAAAAAAGTGGAAGGGCTCTTTTTTACCCTGTCCACTTTTATCCTAGCAGTTCATGTGCCTGTCTTTTATTTTAGCTTCTTGTAGATTTCTAAGAAGTCATTTGAGAGAGGATATTTTTCGATATCTTCTTCTTTAATAAAGAATATTTCGCCTTCCTTTGAAGATTTAGGTTCACCTTTGAATGATTTTGTTTTAAATAGCATTGCAAGGTGTCTAATGTCATCTCCAAACTCATTCCATTCAATATAACCTTTAGGTTCAAGGTTAGAAACTTCTAGACCAGTTTCTTCTTTCATCTCTCGTACAACAGCATCAACGATGAGCTCTTCATCTTCAACGTGACCGCCTGGAAAAGTTAATCCTGGCCAATCCTTTTTAAGTCTATTCTCCACTAAGAAAGATCCGTCATCTTTATAAACCATGCACATAATTGTGAGCTTGGTTATCTTTTGATTATGGGATTTATCTTTCTTAATAAAATCCTTATTAATTCCGTTTTGAATCATATTAGAAATCCAATTTCTTTAAGTTTTTCGTAGACAATTTAATAACTAATACTTTAACACCAATAAAGATAGCAAGTGCTCCTAAAAGTAAGCCAAATTGCAAAATGTAGTTAGCATTAGGATGACCAACAGTTAAAGCTTCTGGCGCTAAAAGGAATAAACCGATAGTAAGACCTGCAGCAACAATAGATGTTGAAAGAATACCAACAAGCATATTTGCAATAATACTCTTGCCGTTCTTATAGAACCAAGGTAAATAAATAAGGTCATAAACTGAATATGAGATTAAATATACTGCTAATAATGCAACAGGTTGTCTCATATTTAGTGAAACTTGCATTGATTTTCCGGCCGCAACATCAAATATAAAGGTTGATATTGACATAAAACCAAACACTAAGACAATTTCAATAAATTGAATGACTGTTAAAGTACCGACACGAGCTTTAACAACATCTTCTCTTCTAATAGGAAGTGTACATGTGTAGTATAAGTCGTTAGTGGTGGTAGTTTTATTCATTCCTATAAATAGGAAAGTATATGTTGCTCCCATATATAGAAGTGGCACAAAGGATGGAAACGCTGGTGATAAAGCAGACATCGCAAGCAAAATGATTAGTAAATATGATAAAAGAGGGACTGAAAGTTTAAATTCCTTATATAGCAAATGTTTCATCTTCTAAATCATCCTTTCTTTCTTCATAAACCATAATTGTGTCTAAATCTGGTACTGATTGTTTGATTTTACTAGAAATTCCTGCACTTTTTTCGTTTGGAATGAGTGCGGTGAATTCTTTTCCGTCTTCTTTATGAGAGACAATTTTGTCTTTTACTGAATCAAATTCTGACATAGGACCTGTGATGTATTTATAGCCATTAACAAAATCTTCCTTTGTTTTACTTGAAATGATTTTGCCTTTTTTAATATAAACAATATGGTCAGCACATTTTTCTAAGTCAGAAGTAATGTGTGTAGAGAAAAGAATACTTCTTTTACCCTCTTTAACAATTAATTTAAAGATATCTAGAATCTCATCTCTACTTACTGGGTCAATTCCAGAAGTTGGTTCATCAAGAATAAGAAGTTTTGCACCGTGAGAAAGAGCAACAGCAAGGTTATATTTAACCTTCATACCACTTGATAATTCTTTAACTTTTTTGTTTTGATCAAGCCCGAATCTTTTACAAAGCTTTTCATATGTGTCTTGATTCCAAGTTGGATAAAATTTACTTGTAACCTTTGTTAATGTTCCGATTTTTGCATCTGGGAAGAACATTGTTTCAGCAAGAGTAAAACCCATTTCTTGTCTATTTTCAGCTTCATGTTCATAAATGTCCCTACCAAAAACTTTGATTTCTCCAGTGTTTAGATGAATAAGACCCATAATGCCTTTTAAAGTCGTGGTTTTACCTGCTCCGTTTCGACCAATAAAACCACAAATAGATCCTTCTTCAATATTGAATGATACATTGTCTAATTTGAATGAAGGATATTCTTTAACAATATTTTTAACTTCTAAAATATTCATTTCTCTATCACTCCCTTCGACATTAACTCATAAACGTCATCGCTTTTCATTAAAGCAATGCCTCTTTCTTTGTCCCCTAATACCATTAAGGTGTCGCCAGGTTTAATGTTAAACATTTCTCTAGCTTCTTTAGGAACAATAATTTGGCCTTTTTCGCCTACTTTAACGGAAACGATGAACCTGTCTTTTGTTATATTTTTCATTTCCTACTTTTCCTACTTTCCATACTAATTATACTCTTGAGTTTGCAAAATTAAAGGGGAATATGTCTTCCCCTCTAATCAAATAAGTAAAATATATTATTTACAAAGTGAATATGCATCTTCATCAACATAAACTGTAACATCATTATGCTTTTGAAGAATTGAACACGGCATATCTTCAGTCATTGGACCCTTAATTAAACCATAAACAGCTTTTGCTTTGTTTTTACCAGTAGCAATAAGAACAATTTTTTTCGCGTTCATAATTGACTTAAGTCCCATTGTAACTGCACGTGTTGGAACTTCACTAATATCGTTGAATAATCTAGAGTTATCTTTGATAGTTTGTTCGGTAAGTTCAGTTTCGTGTGTTAATGAATCAAATGGTGTACCTGGTTCATTAAATGCAATGTGTCCGTCAGAACCAATACCAAGAATTTGAATATCAATTCCACCTGCTTTTGCAATCATGTCATCATATTCGTTCATGAATTTCTTATAATCTCCAACACCAAGAAGAACGTTTGTGTTCTTTTTATCGATGTCGATATGGTTGAATAAATTTTCATTCATGAAGTAACGATATGATTGGTTATGTGTTCCTTCAAGACCAACATATTCATCAAGATTGAAAGTGGTGCACTTTGCAAATGAAACTCTACCTTCTTTGTAAGCTTCTGCCATGTTGGCGTAAACGCCAAGAGGTGAAGTTCCGGTAGCAAGTCCTAAGACTGCATTTGGTTTTTGAAGAACTACTTTAATAAATTCTTCTGCAATCATTTTTGAAATGACTTCATTTCTATTAACAATAACTTTCATTTATCTTTCCTCTCTTTCTACTACAACTTTAGTAGATTTAACAATTGAGTTTTCTTTGTACACGCCTCTAAGCATGCTAAGTGGATATACTTGAGTGTTTTTGCCAACAACTGTTCCTGGGTTAAGAACTGAACCGCACCCAATATCGGCGTGATCTGCAAGGAAACCGCCTATTTTTCTTAATCCTGTTTCGTGATCTTTTTCTCCGTGGATAATAATGTTTTTGCCATCACTTCTTAAATTAGAAAGAATTGAACCAGCACCCATGTGAGCATAGTTTCCAACAATTGAATCACCAACATAATTATAATGTGGAACTTGAGCGTGTCTCATGAGAATGGCATTTTTTAACTCTGAAGAGTTACCTACAACACACTCATCTCCGACAATAACAGAACCTCTAATGTAAGCTCCAGGTCTAATTTCAACATTGTTACCAATGATTGTTGGAGCAATGATTGTGGCCGTTTTTGCGATTTTGACATTTTGTCCGATAAGAATTCCGGGTTCTAATTCACTAAAACCTTCAATTCCTTTTTCAATTAATTTAATAATATGTGATTTAATTTCAGGTAAAACTTCCCAAGGATTTTCCTTTGAAAAAATTAACTCATCGATATATGAGATATTACTTTTCTCGAAAAGATCTAAACATTTAATTTTGTCCATATATCTCTCCTAAAAATACCACATTATTATTACACATGGTTTAAAAAGAACAAACCTTTTTTATTTTATTAAAAAAATATGTAAAATTATTGTTAGTTTATGGATTTATATTTTATAAGACATGGCTATCCTGATTATGACAATGATAGCTTAACTGAAGAAGGAAAACGTCAAGCTGAAGAAACCTCAAAGGTTTTGAGTAAGATTCGTTTTGAAAAAATCTTTTGTTCTCCATTAGGAAGAGCAAAATTAACCGCTGAGTACACTGCTAAGAAACTGAATACGGAACCTGTGGTTTTACCATGGACTAGCGAAAATCTCGCAGGCTCCCAAATAGGGATGTTTGATGAAAAAGGTGTTTTTAATTGGATTTTCTGGATTGATAAAACAAAACAAAAAATGATTGAAAAACAAGGTGACCCAAATTGGTATTCAGATCCTATCTTTAAAGAAAGTGTTAAAGAAGGCGTTGATCGAATTAATAAAGAACTTGATGCCTGGCTTTTATCCTTAGGGCTCGAACACGATAGAGAAAAGAAAATATACAAAAAGGTAGGAAAAACCCCAGAAAATATCGCATTATTCGCTCATGGTGGAATGGCTACTTTATTTATGTCTTCCATTTTAGATATGAATTATGCTGAGTTTGTAAGCCACTTCTATGTTCACGAAACATGTGGTGTTACTCATATCCATTTTGAAGAGACTGAAACAACAAGCGCATACATTGTTTCGTATAATCGCACATTTTATTAATAAAATTTGATAACATATTTTGTAAGGTATAAAAGATGAAACACGTTAAAAAAGAAGTTCCAAATAAATATCGTCCATTTCCATTTTGGAGTTGGAATGATGAATTAGATGAAGAAGAATTAGTTAGACAAATAGATTGGATGCACGAAAACGGAATTGGCGGTTTTTTCATGCATGCTAGAGGTGGTTTAACTACTCCTTATTTAGGAGAAAAATGGTTTAGCTGTGTTAGAGCATGTCAAAAACGCGCTCAACAACTTGGCATGGAAGCTTATGCTTACGATGAGAATGGCTGGCCAAGTGGCTTTGCAGGCGGAAAACTTCTTGAAGATGAAAATAATAGAGACGCATATTTGACATACACCAAAGGTGAGTTTGATCCAAAAGCAAATGTTTCTTATGATATATCGGGCGATAAGCTCATTAGAGCTACAGGTGGCAAAAATAATCTTAATGTATTTATACATATCGCAACTTCAACTGCGGATGTTTGCAACAAGGATGTTGTTAAAAAGTTCATTGAATTAACACATGAACAATATAAGAAAAACGACACTTTAGGAAACTTAAGAGGTTTCTTTACAGATGAACCACAGTATTTCCGTTGGCAATGTGCATATACTCGAGTTCTTCCTAAATATTTCAAAGAAACTTATGATGAAGATATCTTTGATAAACTCGGATTATTATTCGTTGAAAAAGAAGGATACAGAGAATTTAGATACAGATATTGGTTATCTATGCATACCTTAATGCTTAATGCATTTGGCAAACAAATTTATGAATGGTGTGACAAGAATAACTATAAGTTAACAGGTCACTATGTAGAAGAAACAAATCTTGGATTTCAAGTCGCTTGTTGTGGTGGAGTTATGCCATTTTATGAATACGAGCACATTCCTGGATGTGACTGGCTTGGAAGATTTATCGGTAATGATTTAAGTTCAAAACAACTTGGCAGTGTTGCCGCTCAACTTGATAAAAAGCAAGTAATGTGCGAAATGTTTGCCTGTGTTGGTTGGGACACAACTCCAATGGAGTTAAAACACATTGCAGAATTTTTAATGGTTTTTGGCATTAATATTATTTGCCATCACCTTCTTCCATATTCCGAACACGGACAAAGAAAAAGAGACTATCCAGAACATTACAGTAAAGTTAATCCTTGGGTTGAGAAAAATTTTAGAGAATTTAATGATTATTTCTCAATATTAGGGCAGCATTTATCTAATTCACAAGAATTAGTTAATGCGTGTGTTTTGCACCCAATTAGAAGTGCCTACTTTGATTTTAAAGATGAATTATCTTCTCAAGGATGGGGCACTAAAGAATTAGATGGCTCTCTTGAAAGAGACATGAATATGCTTGCTGCTAAACATATTCCATATCACTTTATTGATGAATCAATTTTAGCTAGACACGGATCAATTCAAGGCAAGAAATTGGTGGTAGGTAAATGTAGTTACGATTATTTAATTCTTCCTTCACTTTTTTACACAATGGACAAAACCACTGAAGCACTTTTTAAAGAATTTGTTTCTAATGGTGGTAAAGTCTTATTACTTGGCAAAAAACCAGAATATTTAGAAGGCCAACCATTTAATTATGATTATTTAGTTAGCAATACTTCTATAGAAGAAATTAAATCATCTTTAGATTATGTTACTAAAGAAAACCCTAATATTCGCCTCACTTATAGAAAAGACGAAAATGGTGATCCTTACTTCTATATTGTGAATCTTGGTGATGAAACAGAATTAGAACTTTCTTATAAAGGCTATAAGTCATTTTCTAGAGAACTAGGTGAAGAAAAGATTTATGGCAATAAGATTCATTTTAATAAATATGAATCCATGATTCTTTATCCATCAAATGAGGAAGTTACAAAGGAAGAAGAATTAAAAGTTCTTAAGTTAAATAAACACTTTAGGATTGTTAATAAAGTTGATAACTATTTAACATTAGATTTCATTAAGTATTCAACGGATGGTATTAACTATTCTAAACCAATGTTTTATACTCAACTTTTCGATAAACTTTTAAGAGAAAGATATAAGGGAGATCTTTACTTAAAATATGAATTTGAAGTTCAAGATATTCCATCTAAATGTCTTGCATTAATTGAAGATTTGCACAATTTAGATGTAAAAGTTAATGGAGAATTAGTGGAGAAATGTGGCATTTGCCAAGAGAAGGATCTTTGGACATATAACATCAAAAATTCCTTGAAAAAAGGCACAAATTCTTTAGTTTTACATATAAATTACTACCAAACTGAAGACGTTTATTATGCCTTGTATGGTGAGAATGTTACCGAAACACTCCGTAACTGTTTAGCATACCCAAGCACAATAGAGGCTATTTACCTTGAAGGTGTTTTCGGGGTAGATGGAGATTATAGCGATGGTGTAGCGAAAGACATCGTTATTGCAAACAAGTTCAGCATTATAAAACAACCAACAGAAGTTAAAGAATTCATCAAAAATGGCTTCCCGTTCTTTAGAGGAAACATTGAACTAGAACAAGAAATTGATGTTAAAGATGTTAATCAAATGCTCGTGTTTGATGAAAGATTCCAATTAATTGATGTCTACGTTAATGATCAATTCGTAAAACGTATGATGTTTGATTATAAGTTAGATTTATCTAAACATCTAAAAGTAGGTAAAAATAAGATTAAGTTAGTGTTAACTGTTTCTAATAGAAACTTAATGGGATGGCAACATAGTCATGAAGAAGAGCCATTATCAACTGGACCATTTTCATTTGAATTATTTGGAATATGGGATGAAGAAGGTAATGCTCCATTCTTCAAAAAAAGATATTCGTTCGTAAAAACAATAATTTAAAAAAGACACGCTTAGCGTGTCTTTGTTTTTGAAGTGGCGGAGCAGATGGGGATCGAACCCATGCGCCAGTAACCCGACCTAACGGTTTAGCAAACCGTCCCCTTCGACCTCTTGGGTACTGCTCCAGCGAATTGTATTATAACATTATTTTGATTCAAATAAAGCATAAAAATGCTTATAATTTAATAGATCTGTTTAACAAATAATGTAATCTAGCCATGTACTGGTTAGATTTTCTTTTTATCTAACAAGTATAATCAATATATGCCGTTATCCTGCTTAATTTAATTACAGTTAAACTGTCACACTCCATACTCAGGCATACGGCTT
>JAFXWB010000055.1 GCA_017534425.1 Bacilli bacterium | reverse complement strand
TCCGACATTTACTGTTTTGCTTTCAATAAAAATATTAAATGAGTGATTATATAACTGACGATATTGATGTTATCGCAAAAGCTGATTGTTTAAATTACATTATCGATGAATTAAAGGCGATGCATTATGACGTTAATTATGGTGAAATCAATAATGAAGACATCCAAATAACATATAAAGCTAAACAACGACGACACGCTAATTATTATCTTGAAGACCATGATATTAATGAATTAGATGAAGAATTAAAAAAGCTTCCACATCCAACACGTGCTGAAGTAATAAAGGATAAAATAAATCGATTAAAAGCGCAAATTGAAAAGATTGTTTCGATATATTCACCTAATTATGACCTTGGCGATTTCACATCTGAGCAACATTTGGAATTAATAAGAGATAGTGTTTTAAGAAATACTTATCCAACAACTCCTTTCACACCATCAGACCGTGATTTAATCAGAAGGTCATTAATATATCTTCATTTCAAGCGAAAAATTGATAACTATTTTGAATTGCAGCAGAGACATAAGAAAATAGTAAGGCACACAAAAGAAATATTAATGAAGAATATAAATTATAATGTTGACAAGAATGCACCTTTTTATGTTAAATTGTTTGATGACTTGTATAAACATTTTACCAATCTTGTTGACGGCAAACGTGAAAAATCATTAACTATAGATGAAAGATTAAAAGCAGCTGCAAAAGAACACATTAACGCGAAACGTTCCAAAATGACACAAACTGAATTAGAAAATAATTATCGTGTATGGTGGCAAAGTTCGAAGCGCACAAGTAAACAACTTTATAAAGTTTATAGTGATGAATATGACTTATTGAATACTAATAACATCATGAAAACAAGCTTTAATGCAACATCTAAATTTAATCGTGGCATAGGATATAAAACTGCTAACAAGCAAAATTATTTAAGAAAACATAATCAAGAACTAAAAAATGAGCCAGCACCAAATGTTGATTATGGAAGATTTCCACTTAAACAGAATTTAAAACAATATCAATTACACGTGATAGCTCCTAGACATTCATTCATTATTGACCTTATGTTTGAAAATAATGTAATTTGTTATTTAGTTGCCGTTAATATTAATACTAGAAAACTATTTGTCGAACCAACCAATATTAGCGAAGATGATGTAAGTAATAAAATGAAATCAACTACAGCATACTTAAATGCGTTGAAAAAGATAATGAAAAAAACAACTATAAAATACATTCGAGCAGATGGAGAAAAAGCTTTTGATTCAACTAATAGCAGAAAATTTTATGCAAGCAACGGAATTGAATTTCAAACTGTATCACGACAAATGAGCAAATATCCTGATTTCATGCAAAAACTGAATATGGTTAAAGCTATTACTTCAGAACCTTCGCATTCATCACTTGGAATCATTGACAGAGTAATTCGAACTATTCGAGATTTAGCATTTAATTTGAAAATAGGATTAATAGAACCTAACGCAATGGAATACATCGTTAACTTATACAATAATGCTCCACATAATACACTATCAAAATATGCTGGTATGCCTATAACTCCAAATGATGTTGATAATGATGAAGAATTAGAAAGATTTATTGTGCGACAACTTCATCAAAAGAACTATAACACAGCAACAAAACTTGGATATGATATTTTCCCTGGAACTTATGTAAAAGTTTATAATGAAAGGTCATCAATGGCAAAACGTCGTAATGAATTTGAACCAGGAAAATTTAAAGTTGTTGGTAGAAAAGGTCCATTATTTGAAATTATTGATGAAAATAGCCAAAAACAAAATGAGCCACGTTATATATCACGTTATAAACTTTCATTAGGAATGTGAGCAACAATTTTGGCTGCCATTTTTAAACTAAATTTACGCTTGGCTGCTATTTTAAAATTATTTTTACGCTTGAGTGTCATGTTAAAGTAATTTTTATATTTGAATGCTGTTTTATGGTAATTTTTATGTTTGGATGACATTTTAAAGTAATTTTTACGTTCGGCTATATCATATGTTCCTTTAACTTCTCGAATAAATGCATTACGAGATGCAACAGTAAAGTCTTTTTTCATGTCAAAACTTGGTTGTCCTACTGTTAAATCAAAATTAATTCCCTTTTTAGTTTTAAATAATTTTTTGTATAATTTCATAATTCCGCCATAACTTTCTGCTGCATGACGTATTGATTGTTGAGTTAATCCTTTTCCGCGAATCATAAAATCTGTATCACCTGTGCTATCTTGTATATGGTCAACATAAAGCTTCTTTGCAATAAAATATGATTCAATAGCTCGTGGTGTTAATTTTTTATGACCATTAATTTTTGGAAAGTCAGAATGAAAGCATCCCATTATACCTTCTCCTCTAAGTTTTCGATTATATTTTCGTTCAAATGCTTTTTCTAAACGTGGTAAGTCATCAGATTCAATATGCATGCTGTCTGTATCTTGATAGTAAATATGGCATTTTAAATCGAAAGCTAAACACATTACTTCATTCATAATTCGTTTTGACATTGACAATACTTGAATTCCAAATAATGAACAATTAAAATGTTTATCAACTGGTGATTTCACTTTAAGCATTGCTTCTTCATCTGTTTCATATAAAACTTCAATAATTTTATAATAATTTTTCTGCCAATAACGTTCATATCTGCTCATATCTTTTGGTGATTTCTTCCATTTACTCAAAAATTTAATATCAAAATCTACTGGCTTTTGAATTGTTTTTCCATATGCTGAATTCATAACTAACTTATAAAGTTGTTCCAAAGGGTTGCCTGCTTTTTTATATTTAGCTCGAGTGTCAAATACCTTTTTGATAACATCTTGAATTCTATAATCACGTTTACCTTTCCAAATATATCCTTTGATAACTTGAAAATCGATATGTTGAAATTCAATTAAATCTTCAAGTCCAATGTTATCAATGACCATGATAACTGGATGTTCTGCTGAAATGTTAGTATCATCATTAAGATTTCCTGATTCTGTATGTTGAACTATTAAAGGAAATGCGTAATGTTTATGAACTTTTACTATTTTGATTTCGATAACGAATGCACCAATTCCTCCATCTGTTCTAAATTCTTCTAAGTAATCAGGCATTTTTGTCCAAACAACATTAGTATCTGGAACTTTTAATACTTCTGGCTTACCTTCTACTACCCATAATCTATTCATTGCTGATGGATATAAACTTACTGCATCGTAATCATCGATTGGTTTTGTTGAATGCCATTTTTTATTGTATGCACACATGCAACGTCCGCCATAAATTGCTCTGCTCATAAATTCTCTAACATGGCCACCAACTTCATAAACATTACCATTTGGAATAAAAGCTTTTTGCCGGAAATATTCATTAGCAATTGCTGGAGTTGTTATCATTGTTTTAGCATCGATATCAAATTCTTTTTTGAATCCTTCACATAATTTTTCAAATGCTTCACGTAAAATTCTCACATCCTGTTCACAATAAAATTTAGCATATTCATACATGTTAAAATGTCCTTCATCAATTCTACAACCTTCAATAGCATCAATATTAGCATTAAATGTTTCATAATCTTCTTCTGTCCATGGCTTGTCTTCATCTTTGCCTGCTCCATCTATAACTCCAATATTAGTTTTAAGCCTTTCAAGCGTATAATATTTATAAGGGAACAATTCTTTTTTAATTCCATCAAGATTAAATGCTTCAGGTAAATCTGCAAGCTTACATGTAAAAACAGGGTAAGAATCTTTAAAAATCAATCTTTTCTTATTAAATACTATTTTTGCTTGATATATTTTTGAACCCTTCTTGATAACTTTTAAGATACATGAAGCATGACGATTAAACATACACCAATCATAAGCCAAATTATGAAAATAACATACTGAATTATCTGGAAGAAAATTTAAAAATTCTTTCGCACAATTGGGACCTTTAAAGCATTTATTTTTGCTACCATCTGCTGATTGAACAACACACATAAAAGGTTCATGGTTCATTTCTGTTCCTTTTTTAACATCTGCTTCAAAATCAGCATACCAATACGTAATTTCTTTTTCTGGTTTTTTCTTTGACTTCTTTTTAGATTCCATTTTTGTTGGTTTTGGAGTTATCAATCTTAAAACTGCTTTTTCATCAACTATATCTAAAGGAAAATCTGTATTTTCGATATTTTCATATAATGTTGTTTTAAGTAAACTAGCAGTTGCGTAAGTAATTGGAATGAATTTATTTTGTTTCATCAAATTTAATACTAAATCATCTGAAGTCATTATTCTTGATGGTTCATTTTCTGGATTAAACTTTTCCCATTTAATATTTGAGCCTTTTTTGTGATATCTTTTACATGTTGCATCGACAGGTGCTATATCGAGATGTTTAATAAAATCTGATGAAAAAGGTGTTCGTTCATGAATAAAATAATGATGTTCAAAAAGGTCGAAATCAAATGTAAATTCTGATGTTGCATCTTTATAACCAATACGTTTTTTTTCTTTAACTTTATCATTCTTATGTCTGCCTTTTGCTTCTGGGTCGATTCTATGAACAATTACTTTAAAATGAAATTCATTAGCAATATCTATTATATTTTGAGCTGTTAAATATCGTGATTTAACACGCATTCTCATTAAATTTAATTGTTCTTCTGTAAATTTTCCTGTTTGTTTGACAGCATAAATAAAACAACAATCTTCTAATTCTGGATGTTCTAAAGAATCGAAAATTTGAAGTCTTGAAAGATAATTTAAAATGTCTTTATTTAAATTTGAGTCTGCTAAATATT
>JAFXWB010000054.1 GCA_017534425.1 Bacilli bacterium | reverse complement strand
TTGTTGTTTGATAAAACAGCTGATCTATATTCCGATTCTCCTTCAGATGACACCCCTAATTCTATGCATTATTGGGCAGAACCATTATATGGTTATTATGCTTCAAGTGACCCTTGGGTTGTAGAAAGACATATTGAATTATTTACTATGTCATCCATTGATTATTTGGCAATCGACCTAACTAATCTTCTTTTATATGGTGGCGGAGAGGATTCATACGGAATGCCATATAACGGATTGGATTTACTCTTTAATAAGTTGCTCGAACTTCATAATCAAGGCTGGAACGTTCCTAAAGTCATTCCTTATTTTGGTTTGAATGATAATTGTGTTCCGAACGCAAAAAAATATTACAATGCATATGCAAATTCTACATATGAACCAGTTTTTTATAAGGATAGCGCAACAAATAAGCCAATCTTATCAATCACTAAAAACCAAAATAATATGTCTAATTTAGACGATAATATAAAGACATATTTTACAATAAGAGATTCTTTGTGGCCGACTGATTCAAGTATGGAATCTGGAGTTAACTTATCTGATGATTCGATGCCTTGGATTGATTTTGAATATCCACAACGTACATCTAATTTATCTTCTGGTGGCAAATACCTCACTGTTTCAGTTGCACAGCATCCTTCCTTAGCGTTTTCTTCTTCATATAATTATGCGTTAAATGCAAACTATCGTGATTATAACGGTAATCGCGGTAGAGGTTGGAGCTATAGCAAAAACACAAATATCGCTAGTGATGTAAGAAGAGGCACAAACCTAGAATATCAGTGGGCTACCGCTTTTGATAATTATGATTCCGTCATGGAAGTTATGGTAACTGGATGGAACGAATGGATAGCTTCAAAATTAACAACTTATGGTTCAGGATATGAAGGCAATGTTTGCTTTGTAGACCAATTTAACGAGGAATTCTCTCGTGATATGGAAATGACAAAGGGTTTGTATGGAGACAATTTCTTCCTTCAAAACATGAGAAACACAAGGGCCTTTAAATCAAATGCTTCTTATAAGAATATTAGCAACAAAGGCACAAAAGCATTAAATAACTTAGATATGTGGACCGACGGAAGAACATATGTAGACTTTGAGGGTGATGCATTAGAAAGAACAGGTGATATCTACACCAATTACATGAATTTATACCCTGATAACTCTAGTGTCTCAAAAATTTCATATTCTAATCACACTAACCGAAACGACATTTCAAACGTTCAAGTTATTAATGACAGAGATTATTTATACTTTAGAGTGAATTGTGTTAATAATATTAACATTACTGATAAAAATATTAATTTTTTTGCATATTTTTCAATCAAAAATAGTGAAGAAAAATCATGGAATGGGTACAACTATGTTTTAGATATAGGTAATTCAAGTTCAGGTTCATCCACTACAAATTTAAAGAAGTTCTCGGCCGACAATACTTATTCCTTAGTCAATTACACCTCTGTTGATTCATTCTTAAGCGGACAAGTATATATTTGTAAAATTCCTCTTTCTAAATTAGGAATCCAGGATTCTACCTCTTTCACAATTGATTTTAAAGTAAGCGACGGCGTAACTAATCCTGGAGATATTATGCAATATTATATCGACGGTGATAGCGCACCAATTGGTCGCCTAAATTATCGCTACAATGGAGGTAGATAATTATGAAAAAAGTGCGTTTTTCCTTATTATTTTCTTCAATTTTGCTACTTTCATCCCTTTGTGTTAACTACAAAAATGTAGAGCCTATAAAAACATCTGCAACTTCATCTAGCAACGAGATAGTCAGCTTATACAGTGATGATTTTAGCGAGGCCGGTGAATTCAAAAACATAGTTGCCACCATTAGCAACTCTGACTATACAAGCGACCACATGCTAACAGATATCAGTTTGAAAACGAACGCTAATCAAAAGATCAAATTCTATGATGCTTCAAATCAACTAATTACAGGTATTGAAAATAATGTGACATACATTTGGGATAATGGGCAGGTTTTATTCCAATTCCATTATAACGATTTCTCAACCATAAAAATGGTAACCTTTGAAGAAGGCCTTTATCTTCCTTCTCAACAATTGGCAGATACGGGTGTTGGCGAGAATTATGTATTAGACAAAACATATACCTTTATAAATAAAGATTACAATAAGCACAACTGGTTCCAATGTACTGAAACAGGAGTTGAAACATCTACATCACTTACTAAAGTTGATGTTTGGGAAAATAAAAATGGAGATAACTTAGTTGGTTATAATGTCTGTTTCACTTTAAGTAATTACGATCATTCTCCAAATGAATTTAACACTAATGCATACGATTATTTAACAACAGTAGCAGACGCTCTCTCTTTCTATGATGAAAACGGGGATGCAATGAATGATGTTACTTACAACACTGAACTATATGTTTGTAGTTTTGGAACACACATTCTTATTCAAGTCGTAACTAGTAATCCTGTTTATAAATTTAAATTATCTAATGTAGCAAGATTCCCTTCATACGAAATGTGTACCACTGGAAGAGGGCACTATTATCGAATGAAGTTTGATGCTTTTATTTTAAGAAACGAAAATGGTCAATATGATTTATTGCAATCAAATGACAACAACATTGAAACATCAATAATGACCATTAATTCTTTAACAAATGATTCCATCACCATTCAGTTTAATGACACAGATTATCAATTCATTGATTCTTCTTCTATCGTTGGACAAAGGAAGGATGAATACGATTATTTAGACAAGACACTTATTACATCCAAAAATAAAACTTATGTTTTAAGAGAAATCTTAAATGATAGAAAAAACTTTTATTTCAATTATCAAGGACATATGAATAGTTACACTTTTTGTATAATTATTGACACCAGCACGATTACCAGAATTACTTTTAAAAGCGATACTTCATTCCCAAAATATTCTTATACTGGAGCAAACACTAATGAAGTCGTTGCTGATGGCGAGTCCAACATTAAATCTTCAATAATTATTTCAGAAGTTTCTTATGTTAAATATGGCGATAGTTTTATTAAAAATCAAATTAGTAACCTTGCTGTTGTTAGAGAAATTAGACTAGGTGACTTTGCCGAAAATAATCATTTCTGGATTTATCTTAATAACACTGATTATCCAGAAAACACTACTGCGAACATCGATGTTAATTCAAAGTGTTTGAGTCTTAATACATACGACAAGATTAAGGTAGACGGCAAAACTTTAAATCAATATCGCCAAGAAGGTAAGTTAGCTGAAGGCGGCTTTATCAATCGATTTACCAGATGGTGTGCCTTCTCTTTCTCCATTAGTGGAATCACAAATTCTAGTGAAAATATGGCATATTATGCAGATAAAGTTGAAATATTAAAGGGTTGCCAATTCCCGGCCTACTCTAGTGATTCTTATTACTTGTTTGATGGTTATTTAAAAACAACCACTAACGTTAATGACACCTTCTTTGCTTCATGTTCTATGGGCCCTGTTTCATTAGAAGGTGGCGATCCTAACGGAGATATAACAGAAAGATTCTTTGTTAAATTAAGTGAATCAGATTACACCAAAACAAGTGAACTAACAGGTTATCAATCAGATAATTTGAAAGCAGGTTTTGCCATAGATAATACTGTATTTTCCACCAATAATCTTGTAACAAAGATTTACCAAAATTGTATGGGAAGAAGCGACAGCATTGGATTTGTTTTCAGTAATGCCTACTTCTACGATTTAAAAGATCAAGATCATAACATAAATGTTAATCACAACACTTATTTACCAGCCGAAGTTGATAAATCTACTGATTATGTCTTCTATTACTATTCACCTGATCGTGATTATAGATTTTCTAATTTAAATGCTGTTTCAAATCGTCAATGGTTTGATGCTTCAGAAGTAGATTTATTCTGTGAGAACTATCTATATATGAGCACCTACAACACATCTTTAGGATATTGTAATGATAGTGAACATCACTATTATCAAACCGCTAAAGAAATATATCGTCAGCTTAACGTTTACCAAAAAAGATATTTTGAAATTGTTTGTCCAGACGCATATGCTCGTTTACAAGGATGGGCAATTGCAAATGGCGAAACACTAAGTTCCATCACTAATCAATCAAAAATCTCTTTATTTAGAGATTCAGCTACAAACACTACACTGGTTGTTATTATTTCTTTTGTTTCTATTTCGACATTTTCTATTCTTGTTTATGCAAAGAAAAGAAGACATCTAAAGTAAAACTATTGTTCAATCTTATATAATTGTTTTAAATGATGAAGAGTGCCTTAAGTTAAAATAACTTTTTTTCAATAGCAGACACTACTTCTTTAGCGAGCATTTGATAACCACCATATAAGTAATGGGTGCCATCTTCATTTCTTAAATCATTTGGTATATTTTTGCTCACTTCATATAAATGATTAATAGAAAGGTTCATCTCTTTAGCTAGTTCATTAACAGCATCGTTTCTTTCTTCAAGTTTTTTGCCCCATCTTTTATCAACAGTTTTATTCCCTGGTTTATTAACAAAAGTAGATTCCGCAAGAATAACTTTACTCGAGCTAGGGATTTTACTAGTTAGTTTCCTTAACTTTTCTTTGTATGTTTTTTTAGACATAGAAAAGCCGTGCAAACCTTGATTTAGATGAATAACATCATACTTATTATTGTTTATATAATTAACAATAAGTTTAAAGAAGAAACTACTATTAAGAGTGTAACTTGTAGAAATATAATCGACATAACACTTTCCTCTTAATGTCTCTCTCACTATTTCTTGATATCCATTAGTAATAGAGTCTCCAATAAGAAGTACTCTTGGTAAATCTTGATTATTTGTATTGTCGGACCAACTATGAATCCATTCGAATTGTTCTTGTTTCATATTTTTAACCCATGCGGTTTGTACACCTGTTTTCCATAGAAAAAATTATCATGAAAATTCTTTAGAGTGCAATCTTAAAGAGCAAATTGCACTAAAATAGAAGACTTATGACACTAGAAAACCTCCTAACGTTTATTTTACGCTAAGAGGCTTTTTTTTAATCTGTGAACTAAATGGGGTTCAGTTCATTTTTTGCATTTTAATAATATTATTAAATCTTGATCCCAACTACATCGTTAACAGGAAGAGCAAAAGCAATACCTTGTCCATCCGTGCCTAATCCCGCGGCTTTATATATCGCGGATAGCATTTGATCTCTAATTGTTTCTTTAACCAAAATTAAAATCATTTCTTTATCAGGGGTGATAACTATGTTATATCTTTTTTCCATGTCTTTGGTGCCGGTTCCTCTAGCGCGAACAATCGTGCCGCCTCTAGCGCCTATTTCACGTGCGGCATCCATCACTATTTCTGAAAAACCAGAATTCACTAATACGACAATTAATTCAAATTTTACTTCATCCATTATCGTCACCTCCTATAAAGAATCGGTTAAGAATTGATATAACTTCATACCTATTAAACTGGTCATAGGGATAGAAAAGCCAATTCCGCGATTTCTTTTACTTATTTTAAAGAATGCTTCTAATTCTTTTTTAGCACTTTCGATTTTATCTTCACTTAAAAGTGAAACAATTATTTCCTTAGTATTATCTTCAATACCTAAAATATCTCTGATTTCTTTTTGGGCTGTACCTTCACCGTATTGCACGAATTGGGCATTAGCTCCTTCGCTTTCAAATAACTTCAAAACATAATTGCCTTGTCCACGATTGACTATGGTTATAAACATCAAAAGTTTCTTAGTGGTAGAAACACTAATGTTGTTATTACTCACATTTTCTGGGGTTTTCTTTTTCTTAAATAATTTCATAATAACCTCTAATTAAAATGAATGATTTGGGCATCTTCAGCATTATAAACATGCGTACGCATAACGAATTTCGCTCTCGCATCTTTAATCTTTTCCGTTACGCCTAACACTTGAATAGCGATAATTGGAGTTAAAGCAATTAAGGCAATTACACCAAAGGATTGATCAAAATAGTTAGCATTTTCCGCATAAATAGCGGTTGTTAAGCCCACTACCATCGGTAAGACAAAGGATGACGCCATTGGTCCACTCGCGGTGCCGCCAGAGTCAAAGGCCATAGCAGTAAAGATATCGGGACAGACAAACATCAATGTTAAAGAGATGATATAGCCTGGAATCATGTAATAAAGAATTGAGAAATTGAATATCGTTCTAATAACAGCTAAAGCGATAGCAAAGCCAACACCGATGGAAAGAGTTAATAAAACGGTTAATCTTCCTACACGGCCATCAGACACTTCTTCAATTTGCACAGTTAAAACGTGAACGGCAGGCTCACAAACAATAGTTACTAAGCCAATAATCAAAGCCACTAAAACGATAATCCATTCCGCTTTTAAGCCTAATTTTGTTCCAACATAATAGCCAATCGGTGTCATCGCCGCACTTGTGCCACATAAGAAGACTGTTAAGCCTACATAGGCAAATAAGAAGCCAATTAATAATTTAATTATTTTATGTTTTGGCAATTTAATAAAAATGGCGTTATAAATTAAGAAAATGGTTAATGTCGGCGCCATCGCGATTAAAACTTCGATAGATGTTCCTAAAACAAAACCATCCGCTGTTTTATGAGGGAATATCGTATTGATAAACATCATAAAGACATTATTGCTGCCAAGTTCGGTATAAGAAGGAATAAAGTTAGGAGATAATGTCGAAGATAATAAGATTAATAATGTTACTGAAATAATTGGCCCAATTGACGCCATACCAACTAAACCGAAGCTATCGTTTTTCGCACTTTTACCACCTCTCACTGTCGCAATACCGGTGCCTAAGGCTAAAATAAAGGGCACAGTCGCGGATCCCGTAGTGACTCCTCCGGAATCAAAAATAAATGGTAAAAAAACACTTTTATCGTTTTTATCTTTTGCGGTTAAAACAATAAAGATAAGAAGCATGAATGTTAAAGCATAGAAGAACAAATACCATAGTTTTAAAGACTTATGGAAGATAATTCTTAAAACACCGACAACGACAAATATGCCTACCCCGACAGCAATACCAATGGTTAATATATATGCAAAAGCGGGGTCTTTTGTCACTTGTTTAGTCACAATCATGATACTTGGTTCTGCCACGGTAATGAGGGAACCCAACGCAAAAGCAAAGGCAATAACAATGAAAAGGTTCTTTTGTTTTGACAAAGAAGCGCCCATATATTCACCAACTTTGCTTAAAGAAGATGAAGCACCAATGGAAAAGGTTCCTAATCCTGCAATAAGAACGAACATGCCTATGATAAGCAACCAATAATCCCCTCTATTAAAATCTAAGGGGGCGACACCTGTCCATGATAATACGAGAATAATAAGTATCATTGGGATAATACTCAATGAAGCGCTTATAAATGCTTGCAAATACCTATTTTTCATGGTGATTATTTTAACATATTTAAATTATTATTTAAGTTTAATGTTGACAATTTTGATCGTTTAAAGTTTATTTTGGTCGCTCCTGGAGGGACATTGGTTTAGTTGGGAGAAGCTTTGTTCGCACGGGAAGGTCCGATACATAAAACAAAAGTCCTCTTTCGAGGACCTGTTTGAACAAGTCATTTTGTCCAATTTTGAATAAGTGACTTTGGACAACGACAATTATTGACGTTGGACAGTTAGACTTATTCAGTTTTGTCTAAAAATATAATTAGTGTTTAATCTCCATTAATTTACCGCCTGATAAGCGACTTTCTTCAGCGGCAAAGCCCATTAAATGGCTTTCAATAGAGGCGTCTAAAGATGTAACACCTTCAGTATAACCGGTAGTGATATATTCATAAGTCGCTTTCACTAAACCTTCATCTCCACCACCATGTCCGCTAATCGCATCGACTAATGATGAGATTTGAACCACTTCTTTTTCTTTTCCAAATACTTTAATTTCAATTGTGCCACGGCCCTCATCTAAATCAATTTGTCCGGCTGTGCCGTAAAATTTCATAATTCGACCAGCGTCATAAGTAAAGCCGCTCATTCTTAAATTGGCCTTAATTCCGTTATTAAATACTATTTGAGTTAATTGATGATCAACTACATCGTTATCACATTTAAAGACGCAACGACCATATGGACTTGTTTCTAGTTCTTTTTCTAATACTTCATCAGTGATTGGTCTAATATTGGTGACCGCTTCTTTTCCCCAGAAATGGTTTTTAATATAAATCGTATAAGCGTCAAAAGGACATGTACCTCGATATTTGCAATTCACGCATCTATCGCTTGCCCCATCAGGTTGATTTTCTTTTTTAAAGAATTTCAAATCACCAACAGAGGATATTGATTTACATTTACTATTCGTATACCAAACTAACAAATCTAAATCATGACAGCATTTAGCAATAATCATTGGCGAAGCTTCTTCTTTTCTTCTCCAATTGCCTCTTACGTAGCTATGTGCCTGATGGGCGTAATTAACGTTTTCGATGCTATCAATAAACGCTAAATCACCAATTGCTCCATCTTCTATTAATTTTTTAACTTTTTTATATGCTGGAGCAAATCTTAAGACATGACAAATCATGACTTTCTTTCCAGTCTTCTTTTGAATATCTAAAAGTTTTCTAATTTCACTTTCTTTATCAGATATTGGTTTTTCACAAAGAACATCAGATCCTGCTTTCATTGCTTTAATGGCGTGTCTAACATGGTCTTGATCTTGTGTAGAAACAATGCACAAATCAGATTTTAAATTAGCAAAGAATCTATCTTCGTCAGTATAGACATCTTTATCTGATAATTGATATTTCTCCTGTTCTTGAGACAGTCTCACTAAGTCTTTATCGCAAAGTGAAACAATTTTAACTTTGTCCGTTCCAAGACTTGCTAGACCATTTAAATATCTTTGACCTCTAAGGCCACAACCAATACATGAAACTTTTAGCATAATTTTCCTAAGAATTACTTAATAGCGTTGTTATAGTAAATGTCCTCAACTACTTGACCAACTAGATTAAAATCTAGTATCAAGTCACCTTTTCTATCATAAATTATATATCAATCATCTAAAAATAGTGATAAGAATAAGATAAAAAATCATAAAATCAATAAACATAACTTTAATGACTTCAATAATGATATCTTAATCTCACCAAGTTTGATTTGACAGATTATTGATAAGCGTTTGTTACTCTTCAATCTTGCTATAACGCCTATATATAAAAGAAGCCCATTGGTCAGTTGGGCTTCTAATTGTTATGTGAGATACATTAGTTCAGTTGGGAGAAGCTTCGTTCGCTATGAGGAGGTGGAGAGTTTGATATATAAAACAAAAGCCCTCTTACGAGACTTCTTTCATGTTTGTCGGATAAGTCAATTTGTCCAATTTTGGATAAGTGACTTTGGACGACTATAAGCTGTAGTTATCTAAGCCAATCCATCCTGTTTTGTCTAAAACGACCTATCCTAATTATGTCGTGTTTATAATCATTCGCGAACAAAAACCAAGCTTTTACACCTGGCTAATTTCTATTTAAATATTTAGCGTTTTTAAAAGTTCCAATTTTATATATTTTGTTTTCTTTGATTAGTTTTGCTAAAACAGCCTCAATTGTAGTCACTGAAACATCAGGCAGTAACTCTTGAATATCGGCTTTAGAAATTGGAACTATACTATCTAAAACCACGGCCTCAATTCGCTCGTTCTTTTTATCTTTTCCACTTTTGGTTTTAATAAATCTTCTATTAATTTCTTTATAACATTGATAAAGAATCTGAAATGTAAATTTTATGAATGGATAATATGTGTTTTTGGATTCGTGCCAGTGTTTTTGGCTTCTTTCTAAAACATCATAATAATTGCTCTTAAAATTATTGATTTGGTTTTCAAATGATATATATTTGCCAATATCATAGCCTTCTTTATAAAGAAGCAATAACGTTAAAAGTCTAGAAACGCGACCATTACCATCACTGAATGGGTGGATGGAAAGGAAATCCACTATTACACACGGAATTAATAAAAGTGCAGGAATATCATAATCATCTCTATAAACCTGATAAGCTAAGCACAAATCACTCATTGCTTTTTCGGTTTCGTTTGCTTTTGTTGGAACAAAAATAACACGTTTAATTGTTCCATCCTTATTCTTTTCAGCAATTACGTTGTCACTAGTTTTATATTGCCCGCTTTTATCGTATCCAATATGTCTAGAAACAAGCATGGCGTGTATTCTTTTAATTGTCTCTTCATCAAAGGAAAGATGCTCATAATTCTCTTTTACAAATTTAATGGCATCATGATAGCCAGCAATCTCTTCTTCATTATGAGTTAATGGTTCACTATTATTTTCAATAATCTCCTTAATTCTTTGCTCAGTTGTAAAAATACCTTCAATAGCGTTGCTACCTTCAACAGATTCTTTAATGGCGACCGTTTCCAACTTAGAAAAAAGTGATTTGCTTGAATCTTTTTTTTCATCTGTTTTGCTTTTTAAATCAGTAATGATATTTGATAAAGAAAAAAGATCGGAAGTAATTGTTTTATCTTTTAAAAATTCGTAAGTATATTTATGCATGACATCAATTTCCTTTCTGCATATATTTTAGCATTTTATATGCAGTATATCAAATCTTAACCAGAGTATTTTATCCATAATTTACACATCAATAATAAGAAAAGACCTCTTAAGAGGCCTAATCTAAGCTAGATAAGTCAATTTGTCCAATTTTGGATAAGTGACTTTGGACGACTACAACAAGATTCAAGGTTTCGACGTTATAGATGGTCGATTGGGGTATTTGAAGAATCGTTTAGAAACAACTTTAAAATTTGTTGATAATATCTAAACAACAGAATAAAAGATATTCCTGAATTAAAAGAAAACATCATCACTAATGGAAACGATGATGCCCCTTTATCTGATAATAGTTGGGCAATGATTGCCTCAGTAAATGGTATTTAAATTAATCCATTCATCAAATCTGTTTTGAAGAGCGATGTCACGTAGTCTCATTGCTTCTAAAGTTTCAAGATAAGAGAAGGATGGTTTTTTTTCATTAAAGAAACGCAAGATATCTTTCATCTCGTTTTCAAAATATGGAGATGCGCATCGGACAAGGTTTTGTTTAAACTTACCATTGCCACTGACAAAGAAATCTTGGGCGTTTCCGCCTTCCGCAATTACTATAAGTGCGTTTCTTCCGTTTTTGTATTTAACGTCCAACATATGATGGACACCACTTTTAGATAGTTTCGCTTTAGTGGCGCCTACACCCATTTTAGACACAACAATTTCTAATGGGTGAATCAAATAGTCGCTTAAATGAACACTTGGGGCAATAACAAGAAGTGAATCAACATCACCTAGCTCTCTGACTTCATCAGCATATCTTAAAGAAGATGATGTGAATAAAGGCGTTTGATGTTGCTTGGCTAATTCAAATATTTCTTCAGCTTCTTTAAAACTATTCATAAAGGTCTTATCAACAAACATAGGTTTCTTATATGGAATCACCTTTTTAACAACTTCAAACTTACGTTCTGGATTATCTGGATATAACACCATTAAATAGTCACATATATTACATAGTTCTTCTAAAGAAGAACATTTATGAACACCATATTGCTTTTCATATTCATCAGAAGATAGATCGGGGTGATTTATTTCAGCGTAAAAATCAGTGATTTCAAATTCACCATCAATAGCATCTTTAACATTCTTTAAAAACGTTGGGTAATTCAAAGCATGCCACTCATTAATGTAGTAGTCAATTAAACCAATTCTCTTCATAATCTAATTTCCTTTTCTTCATCAGCGGATTGATAAATCAAATCAATAAGTTTTTCGATATCAATGACTTCATCGATGTGCCCTCTATTAGGAACTCCATTTTCAACAGAATCAATAAACATTCTGTCTTCAATATCATAATGATTTTCTTCTGGGATGTTGCTTTCGGTTACTTCGAGGGTCTCACCTAAGAAGACTTTAAATTTTTGTTTTACATAGTAAAGGCGAATTCCAGCTTTCGAACCATAAATGTCAATATAGAATTCATCCGCGGGAATGTTGGTGGCCCAACCACCAGTTAGAGATAATGTATATCCATCATATCTAGCAAAACAGGAAACAAATTCTTCAACGTCATTCACACCATGTTCGATATCAGCAGTATCTTCTGCCCACATATTTCCGTATTTATAATCTTTCATGTTCTTTGCTAATTCAGAATTTGTGGAAGCACTGACACTCTTTAATGTTTTGTGTCCGACTAAATATTGAATTAAATCAAGGATGTGAACGCCCCAGTCAATTAAGACACCACCACCAGAGAGTTTCTTATTAGTGAATGGTCCGCCTAAGCCTGGTATAGATCTAGTTGTGAAGAAATGAGACTCGACATGATAGATGTGTCCAAGTGTTCCGTCTTCGCACATTTTCTTCACCGTATTAACTGCAGTATTGTAACGGTTATTAACACCTATATTTAAGATTTTGCCGGCTTTTTTAGCTTCTTTTTGCATTTCTAAAGCATCTTCATAATTCAACGCAATTGGTTTTTCGCATAAAACGTTCTTGCCCGCCCTTAAAGCATCAATGGTAATTCTTTTGTGTTCATAGTTTGGTACTAGCACAAAAACTGTATCAACATCTTTGTCATTTAAAGCGTCATGATAATCAAGAATTGTGTTCTCAATTTTCGGATAATCTTGTTTTGCTTTTTCGGCTTTTTCCATAATAATGTCACAGGCATATTTTATTCGGACATTTTCGAGTTTGTTTAAAGCAGGGAAGTGAGCATAATTCGCTATTCTTCCACACCCAATAATTGCAACAACTGACATATAAATAATCTCCTAGACAATTAAATTGTATTAAAACATCAATAACAAAGTTTTAATTGTAGTTAACATTTCTTTCGATTTTGCTCTTAATGTTCTATAATTTTCTTAGCATTTTTTTATATGAAGAAGAATGAATATTGCTCCATTTATGAGCCAAAGATAATAAGAGGGCTTTGTTTGCACCAAATAGGACATATCGACACAAACGATTCTTTTTATTGCGAGCCACACATTCATTTGAATTGGTATGAAATCACTTATGTAGATAAAGGATCTTGTGTTGTTCAAACAGATAATGAACAGTTTCTAATGAAAAGTGGAGATATGCATATCTCAATTCCAGGAGATATTCATTCCATCAAATCTAACTCACCTTCTTTTTCTTATTCATATGCATCATTTCATTTCAATAATGAAAACGATATCAACAGTTTTCTTGCTTTAATTCCTTTTATAAGGAAAAACAGAATAATTCATATTCAAACAGAATCATTGAAAAGAGCGATTGAAGAATTATATGTTTTAGATGATGAATCTTTCATTCTTATCGCCTATAGATTATTTGAAATTTCGCAGTTAATTAAACGCCATTATCTCAGCGAAAATTATACAAAAGTAGCGTATTCTCGCCAAAAAGATATTTGTATGAGGATTGAAAACTATATTCACGATAATATTTATCGCATTTCTTCTCTACAAGAATTAGAAAACGAATTTGGATATCGTTATTCATACTTATCGGATGTTTATAGTAAACAAACTGGAAAAACCATATTTGAGTTATTTAAAACCAGGAGAATGGAAAGTGCTAAATTATTGATTAAAGAGAATAAATTAAGTATCAAAGCTATTAGTAAAAAACTGAATTATTCCTCGGTCCAATCATTTTCTAGGGCTTATAAACATTACTGGGGGCATTCACCAATCATATCGTCTTATTAATCTAAATTATGCTGCGACTTCGAATCATAAATAAAACCCCCATTCATCATTGTACCGGATGGTCCAATAAATGGGGGTAGTTGTAGTTGTCTAAGCCAATCCATCCTGTTTTGTCCAAATCGACCTATCGCAATTATGTCGTGTTTTCAAGCTTTCGCGAACAAGAAAAAACCAGGCTTTTACACCTGGCTTTCAGCTTAGACGGACTTCATGGTATCTTCACTAATTTCGAACTTGAGTTTTTTCTTCGTGAGTTTGTTATAAACAGAGATGATGTATCTATGCCCTGATGGTTTGAAATCTTCCATATCAATAGAATGATCTAAAGTGATTTCTCTGTCGTCGTCTTTAACAATAACAGTTTTTATTAATGTATCGTCTGGACATGCTTGTAAAGAACCAAATTCTTCGTACTCAATGTTAACCCCTGGACTGCTCTCACTAATTTTCACTTCAAATACTCCTCCATCGACGAAATACTCGTCCCAGCCTTTTGGTTTGTATCTTGTGAGTTCTACTGCTGACACTGCTCGCTGTCTCCTTTCTGTCATTTAAGACACCATTATTATCAAATATTTAGGAATTGGTTTCGTCCCCTCAGAAGCGACACATTTTTTGAGTTTAGAGGCAGGACTCACGTGTGATGCATTACAAGCTGTTGATAAGCATTTATTAGGACTTAGAGGCAAAGCTCCACCACGGGCTTGTTTGATAGCTTAAATTCAGTCCTGGGAGGCGGATCGTTCGCTACGAGGAGGTCGCCGGTTTGAGACATAAAACAAAAGCCCTCTTGCGAGGACTTGTTTCATGTTTGTCGGATAAGTCATTTTGTCCAACTTTGGATAAGTGACTTTGGACGACGACAGTAGCAGGTATTCATGGTGGACCTGGCCAGGATCGAACTGGTGACCTCCTCGTTGCGAACGAGGCGCTCTCCCAACTGAGCTACAGGCCCATACGTTTTTATTCTGATTTCTGCAGTTTTTCCTGCAAATCGAAGACATTTAATATGTTTTTCTTCTTGCATCATCTTTTGCGATAAGTTCAGATTCAGATGTTGTGTATCCAGAACTTGTGAATAATGAGGCAACTTGAAATTTGATTTTGCTTGATGCCATACCGGTAAGTTTTAAAGTGACAGAAAAGATTTCTATCATAAGTAGGTAGACTGTCTAAACCGCTAAAACTAAGGAAATAGCTAACCAAATATTCATACCTGTTTAATTCTACACGTTTTATTAATATAAACCAAAGAGAAATTGTCTTATGTTTAGAAATAATCTAAAATTGATATGTATTTATTCACCCGGAGGTTTATTATGGGTTTATCTAACAGAGTTGCCAAGGCTTACACTGGCAACAAAGTACCTAAATTCACTAAGTGGTTCTATCCATTCAGTGGAATCTTTCGTGATGCCTGCTATGCATTAGTAGGATCATTTTTACTTCAATACGCAATTACTTCTGGCGTACTAAGTAGTGATTCCTCAACATTCGCTGCTCAATATGGTGTCATTACCATTGCAATGATGATTGCACTTGTTTGGGACGGCATTAATGACCCGATTATGGGCTTTATAGTTGAGAAGGTTCACTTTAAACTTGGTAAATTTAAACCATGGATTTTAATTGGCGCTATTGGAAATACTTTAGCAGTTATCTTGTTATTTTTAGTTAGACCTGCTAATGGTTGGGTTTTCGTTGCATTAATGATTGTATTCTACGTTCTTTGGGATACATTCTTCACCATGAACGACATTGGTTATTGGGCAATGCTTCCATCTTTATCTAATGATGATCATGAACGTGCTACATTAACATCACGTGTTACTATTTGTGCAGCAATTGGTGGTTTCTTAATGACCGCTGCCGCAACACTTCTTCCAACAATGTTTGGCGCAAGTTCTGGTAAAGGTGCCGCTGCTGTGTATGCAGTCATGGCTATCGTTGTCAGCTTATTATTCTTAGCCTCACAAGCAGTTGTTTTCTTCTTCTGCCAAGAAAAAGCTAGAGACTTAAAACAAGAAGAGGCATCAGAGAAATCTTCACTTGTCGACTTATTTAAAGTCGTTGGTAAAAATCCACAAGTGCGTTACGTTGTCATTGCAATGTTCCTTTATTATCTTGCTAGTGGTGTTCTTACCGGTGGTATTGGCTTAAATTATTATTACTTATCAGTTGGTTACGGTTCATCAAGCGGAGGCTTTGTTGTTACACTTATTTCAGTCTTCTATGTCTTTGCAATGATTGCTTCTCAAGCACTTTATCCAATAATCGCAAAGAAGATGAAAAAGCAAAAAATCCTAACAATTGCCGTAATTATTTCGCTTGTTGGTGCCCTCGGATTCTTCTTAACTTGTTTCCCATTATTTGGAGATAAACCACTTTCACTAATGCTTAGCGGAACAACTCCAGCATACGGTGAAGGAATGAACTTTGGTTGGGGATTAGGCGGACTTATGTTCTGTAACTATCTCTTCCCATTTGTCTTCTTCTTTGGCGCAGGTCTTGTTTACATGGTCATTCTTGTTATGTTCCAAGATTCAATTGATTATAACGAATATCAATTTGGTGAAAGAAAAGAATCAGTTATCTCTGCTTGGAGACCACTCGATGTTAAATTAGGTTCAGCTCTGTTGAGAGGATTCCAATATCTAATCTTCTTATCAGCAGGAGTTATGGGCGTTGTTAATGGTATTTCAACAGCAGAAGGCAAATTGAATTCTGGCGAATATGATTCAGAGTCATTTGTGGGGAAAATTCAAGAGCTTATGGCAGGTGTCAATAAAGGCTCATTAAACATTATTGGTTTATGGATTTTTATTATTCTTGCTTTTTGCTTTGTTGCTGTTTGGGTCCTCATTCACTTCGGTTATAAAATTACCGAAGAAAGCCATAGAGACATGGTTGAAGAACTGGAAAAACGCCACGCTGCATCTGGCTTTAATCCTGAAGAAGTAGAAGCAAAGTAAAAATATAACAATAAAAGACTCACATTTGTGGGTCTTTTTTTATATAATAATTACGAGGTTTAGATATGATTAAGACAAACGAAAAAGTGTTTCATTTACAAACAAACACCTTGTCCTATATCTTCCATACTGATGATTTAGGATTATTGTTTCACGATTATTTCGGAAACAAAGTCGAGTTAGTTGATTTTGATGTCAAACCAATAAGATTGAAACCAAGCGTTCAAAAAGGTACTTCTACCATTTATGATGAAGCCAAGAACCCCAATGTTTCAATGGACTTGGTCCCATTAGAATTATCTTTCCCACACAAGGGCGACTATAAGAGCACTCCAATACTCTTAAAAAATGAAAAATTTGGATATGTATTTGATTTCAAGTTTGCTGGACACGAAATTAGAAAAGTTCAACCACTTGAAGGACTCCCAACTCCACATGATGGAGATGAAGAATTAGTTATTTTCCTTAAAGACGAAAAGGCTAATGTTAAGTTAGAACTCCACTACTATGTTTTTGAAAAAGATGATGTTTTTTGCAGGAATTTAGTAGTTATTAATGAATCTGAGCTTGATTTATTTGTTCAAAAAGCTCTCTCATACCAACTTGATTTAGTTAACAAAAACTTCGAGTTAATTACCTTGTCTGGTGGTTGGGCAAGCGAGATGAATAGACAAGTTCAACCTATTGTAGAGGGCAAATACTCAATTGAATCTAGAACAGGCAATTCCTCAAATAGATTTAATCCATTTTTCATGGTTAAAGAAAGAACTGCTGGTTTAGACAGTGGTGATGTTTACTCATTCAATCTTATCTATAGTGGCAACCATTTAGCAGAAGTTGAATTATCTCATTATGACTTAATTAGAGTAGAAGCCGGAATTAATCCGTTCTGCTTTGAATATAAACTCGCAAAAGGCGAAAAACTAGAAACACCTATTGCTGTTTTAACTTATTCCAATAAAGGAATTAATGGTGCAAGCAAGAACATGCACCGTTTTATAAATGACCATGTTATTCCAACCCAGTGGAACAACACGATTAGACCAGTGGTCATTAACAACTGGGAAGGCACTTATTTCAAATTTAAACAATCAAAACTTTTAAGTATCGCTAAAGATGGCAAAAAATATGGAGCAGAACTATTTGTCTTAGATGATGGATGGTTTGGCGCACGTAATTCTGATAATGCTGGACTTGGCGACTATAACGTTAATAAAAAGAAACTCCCGCACGGACTTGAAGGACTTTCAAAGAAAATTCATAAGTTAGGAATGAAATTTGGCTTATGGTTCGAACCTGAAAGTGTTAATCCTGATTCTGATTGCTATAGAGCACATCCAGATTGGGCAGTTAAATGTATTGAAAAAGATCCTTCTTTAGGAAGACACGAACTTATCTTAGATTTATCTAAAAAAGATGTTCAAGACTACATCATTGAAAATGTCTCAAAAATACTTAAGTCTGCCAATATTGATTATGTTAAATGGGATATGAATAGAAATATCTCCGACATTACTTTTAATGATTACAATCCAGGTGAATTCTACCACCGCTACATCTTAGGTTTATATCGTGTCATGAACGAATTAACCCAGGAATTCACTAATGTTTTATTCGAAGGATGCGCAAGCGGAGGTAATAGATTTGACCTTGGAATTCTTTCGTATTTCCCACAAATTTGGGCTAGTGATGATACTGACGCAATCGAAAGACTAAGAATCCAAGAAAACTATTATATGGGTTATCCTCAATCCACCGTTTCTTGTCACGTATCAAGTTCACCATCTCATCAAATGTTAAGACATACTCCAATCGATACGAGGTTTAATGTAGCGATGTTTGGAGTTATGGGATACGAATTAATCTTCAGAGAACTTTCAAAACAAGAAAGAATTCGTTGTAAAAAACTTGCTGAAGTTTATAAAGCAAACCGTAAAGAGTTCCAGTTTGGTGAGCTTGATGTATTAGAAAGTTATTCTGACAACTTTAGAAAGTGGCAAGTGGTATCAAATGATAGGACAAGTGCTGTTGTTGGTCATTTTAATATTCTCCAAAAGAGTAATGCGCCAGAAGCTTTCTTGGACACTAAAGGATTAATTGATGATAAGAAGTATCAAGCTGATGTTGTACATGTAGACCACGATATCCGCAAATTTGGAGGTTTAATCAATATGATTACACCATTCCATGTTAAACCAAACGGGTGGCTAGTTAATATGTTATCCAAGCACATTACAATGCCTGGTGAAAAAGATAACTACATCGCATATGGATCCGCCTTTAATAATAAAGCCGTTATCCTTAACCCAGAGTGGTCAGCATCAGGATTCAATGACTATGTAAGAGTCTTAGGAGACTTTGGCTCACGTATTTACACATTTAAACAATATGAAGAAAACTGATTGGTATAAAGACGCAATTATTTATCAAATCTATCCTCGCTCTTTTTGTGATTCAAACGGAGATGGTTTAGGAGACATTCCAGGAATCATTTCAAAATTAGACTATCTAAAAGATTTAGGTGTTAACTGTGTTTGGCTTTCGCCTGTCTATGATTCTCCTCAAGAGGATAATGGATACGATATTTCAAATTACAAAGACATATATAAACCATTTGGAACACTTGATGACTTCAAGGTTATGTTAAATGAAATGCACAAACGAGGTATCCGTTTAATCATGGATTTGGTTGTAAATCACACATCCAGCGAACACCCTTGGTTCAATTCTGCAATTTCCGATAAAAACTCACCATATCGCGACTATTATATAATCAAAAAAGGCAAGAAAAACGGTAAAAAACCACCAAATAACTGGTCTGGGTTCTTTGCAGAGAAAGCCTGGGAGAAGATTGATGATGAATATTATTACCTCCACCTCTTTGCTAAAGGACAACCAGACCTTAACTGGGAAAATCCAAAGGTTAGAGAAGAAGTAAAAGACATTCTTCGTTTCTGGTTAGATATGGGTGTTGATGGTTTTAGATGTGACGTAATTACATTAATCAGCAAAGACCAAAGATTTAAATCTGTTTTTCCAACCTTAGCAATTGCGGGTAAACAATATTACGTAAATGGCCCAAGACTCCATGAATATCTTCACGAGCTAAATAAAGATGTTTTATCTAATTATGACTGTATGACAGTAGGTGAAACTGTCCTTTCATCTTTAGATGATGCTAAATTATTAATCAAACCTGAGCGTGAAGAATTATCAATGGTCTTTAATTTTGACCACACTGATACAGATAATTTCTTTGGAGCAAAGTGGTTTTATAGAGAATTTAAGTTGACACGACTAAAAAAAGTCGTAGATAGGTGGCAACACGGACTATTTAATTGTGGTTGGAATTCATTATTTATTGAAAATCACGATCAAAGAAGATGCGTGGGAAGATTTGGAACAAACGACAAAGAGTTAAGATATGAGTCTGCAACAATGTTGGGTGCAACATATTTTATGCTTCAAGGTACGCCATTTATTTATCAAGGCCAAGAGATTGGCATGACTAATGGTGATTTTACAGCGATGGCTGACTTAAGAGACGTTGAAGTAAAAAACACTTATAAACTAGCTGAAAAAATATTCTTCTTAAAACCTTTGATCAAAAAGCATATGTTTAGCTTAACAAGAGACAATGCAAGAACACCATTTCAATGGAATAATCAGGAATTTGCGGGTTTTTCGAGCGTTGAACCTTGGATTAGAGTGAACGCAAACAAAGAATTCATAAATGCTGAACAAGACCTTAAAAATGAAAAGTCCATTAATAAGTTTTATCGACAATTGATTGAATTTAGAAAGAATAATGAAGTTATCAAAAACGGAACATACACTTGTTTAAACAAAAACAATAATGATGTTTATGCTTACAAACGAAAACTTGATGATAAAGAAGTTGTGGTCATAAGCAATTTCAAAAATAAAATCATTAAAGAAAAACTTATTGATGAATTATCTAACTATAAGTTAGTTATTTCGAATTATTCTAATAAGAGTAACGAGTTACAACCATATGAAACTCGTGTTTATATAAATTACTGAGGAAGTTGTTATGAAAGTATTATTTGTTGTTAATAATTTTTATGCGAAAGGAAACGGCCTTTCTGGCTCTGCTAGAAGAACTGTTAGAAAACTAATTGAAAACGGAATTGAAGTTAAAACCTTATCTGGCATGAATCCTGATCCAGAAGGACCAGAACCAGACTTTGTTTTACCAGACTATCACATACCAGTTTTTGACAAATTAGTGAGAAAACAGGGGTATTCTTTCTCAAAATCAGAAGAGGAAATCATCACTAAAGCAGTAGAATGGGCTGATGTAATTCATATTGAAGAGCCTTTTGCTATTCAAATGGCAACTTGTAGAATCGCTAAGAAATTAGGAAAGCCTCTTGTCGGAACTTATCACTTACATCCTGAAAATCTATTTGCATCTATTGGATTACAAAAAAGTAAAGTATTCAATCAAACCACAATGAAGATTTGGAAACATTTTGTGTTTGATAAGTGCGATATTGTTCAATGCCCAACCGAGAACGTCAGAGAAAGACTTCAAAGACACCATTTTAAAGCTGAACTTCGAGTCATTTCTAATGGACTTGTTAGAGAGGACTTATTAACTAGAAAAGATAAAGAATCAGCGATAAAGATTGGACGTGGCAAATATAACGTTATCACAATTGGTAGATACTCAAATGAAAAAGATTTAAAAACATTGCTTTTAGCAATGAAATACTCGAAATTCGCAAACGATATTCAACTTATTTTTGCAGGAAGAGGCCCGCAAAAGAAGAAGCTCCGCCATCTCGCTTATAAATTAGTAGAGAGAGGAGTTATTAAGAATCCACCAATTTTTGGTTTTTATTCATTAGATGAACTTCAAAAAATTTCTTTAAATGTTGATTTATATATTCACTGCGCATTTATTGAGGTTGAAGGATTATCATGTATGGAAGCCATCCAAATTGGAATTGTTCCTATTATTGCAAAAGGTAAATACACCGCAACAAGTCAATTTGCATTGTCTGAAATGAGCAAATTTAAGGAAAGAAATCCAAAAGACTTAGCCGAAAAAATTGATTATTGGCTTTCACACCCAGCAGAAAGAAAAGCTGAAGCTAAAAAGTATGTTGGAATGGCTGATAAATATAGTATTGATTATTCAGTTAAACAAATTATTAAAATGTATGAAGATGTTTTAAATAAATAGTCTTCATCAAAATTACTATTTTTGATTAAATATATTTATGGATCGAAGTATTGCTGTCATTGACATGAAAGCATTTTATGCTTTTGTTGAGTGCATTGAAAGAAAACTCAACCCTTTTACCACACCTTTAGTAGTATGCGATCCAACTAGAGGCGAGGGAACAATTGTCTTATCGGTTTCTCCATTTTTAAAAGACCAAGGCGTGCCATCTAGATGTAGAAGAAGAGAACTTCCCCCAATTGAAGGTCTTATCTTCGCTCAACCAAGAATGGGCTTATATGTTAAAAAGAGCGCAGAGATTATAAATATTGTTTTAGATTATATTGGAGAAGACGATATTCATATTTATTCAATTGATGAATTTTTTGTTAATCTTGGTCCGTATTTAAAAGCATATAACTGCACACCATATCAACTTGTAAGAAAACTTCAAAAAGCAATCACTGAAAAAACAGGTTTAATAACGACTGCTGGAATTTCATACAATATGTTAATGGCAAAAGTCGCTTTAGATACTGATGCTAAGAAACGTGCCCCATATATTGCCCAATGGACTAAGGCGGATGTTAAAAATAAACTCTGGAAGATAACTCCTCTTACAAAAATGTGGGGAATTTCCTTTGGTTATGAAACAAAGCTCAATGCAATGGGTATTGAAACTGTTGGTCAACTCGCAAATACTGACAAAAATTTACTTAAAGCAAAATTTGGTATTATGGGCGAACAACTTTGGGAGCACGCTAACGGAATTGATAACACAAACTTAAGAGACAAATATATACCTCAAGATACATCATTCTCTATTGGTCAAGTCCTTTTTAAGGACTATTCCCCAGAAGAAGGCAAATTGATACTTAAAGAAATGAATGATGATTTAGCAATGAGACTTAGGGAACATAACAAAACAACTAAAAGACTTGGAGTAGCTATTAGATATACATATTCAGAAGGGGGTGGATTTGCTCACCAGGTGACTCTTGATTATCCAACTGATGATACTGATAAAATCTACGAAGATTTATTAAAAATTTATGAGAAATACATAGGAAATCACAAGGTTAGAGCAGTTTATATTAGCTATTCTCAACTCGAATCAGGAGAATACGAACAACTCAATTTATTTGAAGTTGGTCATACCGACGAAACGAAAAAAGAAATGACAAAGACAATCGATAGTCTCAAACGCAAATATGGTAAAGACACAATCTTAAGAGCTTCATCTCTTCTTGAAGAAAGTACAGCTAAAGAAAGACATAACCAAATAGGAGGACACCATAAATGAGTGATCGTGGAATGAAAAAATGGGCCCCATATTCCTCTTTGATTGAACAAGCAACATGCTTAGAAGAAATGAAGTACCAAAGAAATAAGATTGCAAAGCCGATTCTTACCGAAGATCAAAAAGAGAAGATTAATTACGTTCTTCAGTCTTACCAAAAAGGTCAGGTTGTGAAAATTAAATTTTTTAATGATGGATATTTGTATTACATTAATTCAACTATCAAAAGAATAGATTTAGAAAATAGACGACTAATTCTCGAACATGGGAACCTCGATTTTGTAAATATCATTGATATGGAGGTCGACGGAAGTTTCTAAACAAAAAGGTGACTAAAGTCACCTTTTAAATTAGAATGCCCAATTGCCGTTTCGGAAGATTGGAACTTGTTTACCATCTCTTGTGTAACCGGTAATATTTAAATCTTTTGAACCAATCATAAAGTCGACGTGGATGCCGGAATCGTTAACGCCCATCTTTTTAATTTCTTCATTGCTATATTTTTCAAAATCTTTAATACAGTTATTAAATCCAATACCTAATGCTAAATGGCAAGCTGCATTCTCGTCATATAAAGTATTGAAGAAGAGAATTCCGGTGTTATTGATTGGTGAATCAAAAGGAACTAAAGCAACTTCGCCAAGTTTACAAGCGCCTTCATCCATATGAATCATTTCTTCTAATAGGTGTTGACCTTTTTCAGCTTTTACTTCAACTGCTTTTCCGCCTTCAAATCTGATCGAGAAGTTTTCAATTAGTTCTCCGTTGTATGATAGCGGTTTGCTTGAATAAACAATTCCTTCAGCTTTACCTGCTATTGGAGAAGTGAAGCATTCTTCAGTTGGAATATTTGGATTAAAAGAAACCCCTGTTTCTCTTATTGTTTCTCCCCCTGCTAGCCATAAAGCTTTGTCATTTAACCAGACTTTAAAATTAGTACCATTTTTAGATTCATAATGTAAATAATCTAAATTCAGAGAATTTAGATAGGAAGTTCTTTTTTCTAAATCTTTTTCGTGGTCTTCCCACGCTTTAATTGGATCGTCTGTGCATCTAGATGTTTTCATAATTGCATCCCATAGCATACTTACTGCTTTACTAGTTGAAACACCAGGGAACACTTTTTTTGCCCAAGCTTTAGATGCGGCCCCCGCTATAGTCCATTGGTACTTATTCTCTCTCGCGTCTCTATAAGGTTTCACTTTAGCAATCATATTTCTATGAACTTCAGAAACCTTCTTTTGGTTAACGCCTTTTAAAGCATTTGGATCACTTGATTCAATAAAAATAACTGCTGGTAATGTAGCGTTAATATGTTTTTGTTTTTCTTCCTTCCAAGTTGGAAATTCAGATAACGCTTTTACACTTGCTTTTTTGTATTGTGTCTTTGTTAATTTATCTGAAATCCACTCAACAGTAACAAGTTTTGCGCCAAGCTTATAACAATATTCAACTACGTAATTTGCAAGTTCTTCTTGATCTAGATTTGCGTGGACAGTTACTTCTTGTCCTTTTTGTACGTTCGCGCCAACTTTTGTAATAAGGTACGCATACCTTTTTAAATCTACTTTTTTCATTGCGTTCCTCCTTAGAAATAAAAATATGCCCGATTTCTCAGGCATATCTTTGTGAATTAGTTTGTTATGCTAATACGCTCGCCAATACGGCTAAGAACATAAAGATGATAACGAATATGAATGTTAAGATTGTAATGATCTTTTCAGATCCTCTTTCTTTGGTTTTAACAAAGACATTCATACCGCCACCGGTAATAGCACCAGATGCACCCTCTGACTTACCGCCTTGGAGCAAGGATAAAACAATGATAATAAGACCAATTACTAAGAATATAATGTCTAATGCTTTCATGTTGTTTCCTCCTTTGTGCTTGAATAATTTAACACAATATATTTTATAAAGCAAACGCTTTATTCAAGAGATGCCTTAAGTTCAAATACGATATCACGTATTTCGGCAGCTCTTTCAAAGTCATATGCCTTGGCTGCTGCACGCATATCAGATTCGAGTCTTTTAATTTCTCTTTCAATTTCACTTCTAGTTGAGTGTTTGTTGATTTTTGTGGCGATTTCCTGGGAATTTTCAGTATTTCCGAGCGGTGAACGAATCTCTTTTATAATCGTTGTTGGGATGATTCCGTTCTCATCATTGTATGCTTCCTGAATTGCTCTTCTACGATTAGTTTCACCTATTGCTTCAGCCATTGAATCTGTAATTCGATCGGCATACATAATTACCTTACCATTTGCATTTCTAGCAGCACGGCCAATGACCTGAATAAGTGAGCGAGCCGAACGTAAGAAGCCTTCCTTATCCGCATCTAGAATAGTGATTAGCGAAACTTCAGGAATATCAAGTCCTTCACGAAGCAAGTTAATACCTACTAAAACATCGTATTTTCCTTTTCTAAGTTGATAGATAATTTCGGTTCTTTCTAGTGTCTTTGTTTCATTATGCAAATATGCGACTTTTATTCCTCTTTCCTTAAGGAATTCTGTTAAGTCTTCGGCCATTCTAATTGTCAAAGTGACAACCATCGTTCTCTCGTTTCTGGCAATTCTTTCTTTAATTTCGTGAATCAGATCATCAATCTGTCCGAGTGTTCTTCTAACTTCAATCTTCGGATCTAAAAGACCTGTTGGACGAATGATTTGTTCAACAACTTTTCTGCCACATTTTTCCATCTCATAATCGCCTGGCGTCGCTGATGTACAAATGACTTGTGGCATTAAAGATTCAAACTCCTCAAAATTGAGCGGTCTATTGTCTAATGCAGAAGGCAATCTAAAACCGTATTCAACAAGGGTTTCTTTCCTTGATCTATCGCCGTTATACATACCTCTTACTTGCGGAATTGAAACGTGCGATTCATCAATTATCATCAAGAAATCCTTAGGAAAATAGTCAATTAATGAGAATGGGCGTTGCCCCGCTTTTCTCTTATCGATATGTCTTGAATAGTTCTCAATTCCAGGGCACATTCCAAATTCGAGCATGCTCTCCATGTCTTGTTTTGTTCTCATTTCAAGACGTTCTGCTTCAAGCAATTTTCCTTGGTCTTTAAAGAATTTGAGGCGTTCTTCTAACTCTTCAGAAATAGTTGAGACAGCCTCAGCAATTCTTGTTCTTGTTGAAGCATGATCATATGCTGGGAAAATTGGGTATGTTTTGTAGCTTTCCTTTACTTCTCCAGTTAACATATCAACTTTGTTGATGCTTTCTACTTCATCTCCAAAAGTATCTATTCTAATAACATAGTTATCTGAAATTGGCGGGCAGATTTCAATGACATCCCCACGTACTCTAAAATATCCTGGTTTTATGTCTAAATTGTTACGTTGATATTGGGCATCAATGAGTTTATTAATAAAACTTTTTCTATCAATTGTTTCGCCAACACGAACATCAAAAAGTAATCTTCTATATTCGTCTGGATCTGTTAATCCGTAAATGGATGCAACTGAGCCAACTACAATTGTGTCGTTTCTTTCTAAGACTGAATTAATAGCTGATGTTCTCAACATTTCAATTTCTTCATTCATAACAGCGTTCTTATCAATATAAGTATCGCTCTTTGGCAAATAAGCTTCTGGTTGATAGAAATCAAAGTTTGAAACGAAATATTCAACTCTGTTATGAGGGAAGAGTTCTTTGAACTCAGCATATAGTTGTGCTGCAAGCGTTTTGTTATGAACTAAAACTAATGTTGGCTTTTGAACTTGTTCGATAACATTTCCAACAGTAAAGGTTTTGCCTGTACCAGTAGCACCCAAAAGAACCTGGAGTTTTTTACCTTCATTAATGCCTTCAACAAGTTCTTTAATGGCAGTTGGTTGATCTCCTGTTGGTTTAAAGTTAGAGACTAATTCAAATTTTCTAAATTCCATTATTTAATTCTGTGTGTCTTGCTAAATCTTCAAGATAAGCATAAATAAAACCGTCAAGCTCGCCGTCCATAACCATGTCGACATCGCCCTCTGAATAATTTGTTCTATTATCTTTTACTAGTGTATATGGGCAGAAAACATATGAACGGATTTGTGAACCCCATTCAATATCTTTTTGTTCTCCCACAATGTTTTTAAGTGCAGCTTGTTTTTTTTCAACTTCCATTTGATAAAGTCTACTCTTTAACATTTTCATCGCTGTTTCTCTATTTAGAAGTTGTGATCTTTCAATTTGGCAAGAGACAACAATTCCGGTTGGAATATGAGTAATTCTAACGGCTGTTTCAACTTTGTTGACATTTTGTCCGCCTGCACCACCAGACCTATATGTATCAATTCTTAAGTCTTTATCATCAACTGTGATATCAACATCATCATCGAATAAAGGAACAACGTTAACTGATGCAAATGATGTGTGTCTTCTTTTGTTTGCGTCAAACGGGGAAATTCTTACCAATCTATGAACTCCCTTTTCAGATTTAAGAAGACCATATGCGTTCTTGCCACTAATGTTAAAAACGATTGATTTGATACCTGCTTCTTCACCAGGTTGTTGATCAACTACTGAGAATTTCATATGGTGTCTTTCACACCAACGAACATACATTCTAGATAACATATCCGCCCAGTCTTGAGCTTCAGTTCCTCCGGCTCCTGAATGAATTTCAAGAGTGACATCATGCCTATCGAATTCACCTTTAAAAAGTAATTTTTGTCGGAAAATCCTGGTGTTTTTTGATAAATCAGCCAACATTTCCTCTAATAAAGCACGCATGTCTTCGTCTTGTTCGGAGGTTGCAAAAAGTAAGTCTTTTATCTCCTCGTGAGTCTTTTCAATTTTTAGATATGTGTCGCGTTCTTCTTTCGCGTCGTTATATTCTTCAATAACTTTTAATGCTGATTTTTGGTCGTTCCAAAAACCTTCTTCGTTTTGCTTAGCTTCTAATTCATTAACTTTGTTATCTAAGAAAGCAAGGTCAAAGAGAGTCACCGAGCCTGTTTACCATCTCAGTAACTTCTTTAAGTTCTAAGCGTAATTCTTGGAGCTCTTTCATCTTATTCCTTTTTGTCTTTGGATTCGACGTCAACAACGTCTTCTTCTATTGGTTTAGTGGCTTCAACATCTTCTTTTGGAGCCTGTTCAGCAGGTTTCTTAATTTGGACAATTACGTTGAGGAACTTGAAAACTACTTCTTGAGAGATGTTCTCTAAACATTCTCTAAAGAGGGCTTGTCCTTCATTAACGTAATCTTGAAGTGGGTTTGTATTAGCATAACTACGTAGGTGAATACCTTCACGAAGTCTTGCCATTGTATCAATTTGTTTAGTCCAGTTTTGGTCAATGGTTTGTAAACAAATGTCTCTTTCAACTTGTTTTGCGATATCTTCACCCCATTGTTTGCGACGGACATAATAGTTATCTAAAAGGAAGTCACCTAAATCTTGTCCTGCATCCTCAAGAGGAGCTTCATCATAAAGTGCTTCATTAAATGAACCTACTGGAACAAACTTTGGTTCAAGAACTTTCTTAAGAAGTTCACCTGAAATAAGATCGTCGTTTGTACCTTCTGGTAATGCTTTTCTTGCTAAGCAATATCCACCAACTCTGAAGAACTCTTCAATCATATCAGTGATGTCTTCAGCGTAAATGATTGCATCACGTTTTTCGTAAATGGCTTTACGTTGTCTTGAAATAACATCATCGTAATCAAGAAGATTCTTACGAATATCGAAGTTTTGACCTTCAATTTGTTTTTGAGCGTTTGTGATAACGGCAGAGAAAAGTTTCGATTCAAGTGGTCCTGGACCAAAAGATTCAATACGTGCTTGAATAGATTCTGCAGCAAATCTCTTTAAGAGATCGTCATCAAAAGAAACGTAGAATCTAGAGAATCCTGGGTCACCTTGACGTCCAGAACGTCCACGTAACTGGTTATCAATACGACGTGATTCGTGTCTCTCTGTACCAAAAACACATAAACCACCTAAAGCCTTAACTTCGTCATCAATTTTAATATCGGTACCACGACCAGCCATGTTGGTAGCAACTGTAATGGCACCTTTTTCACCGGCATGTGCAATAATTTCAGCTTCACGAGCATGGTTCTTAGCATTTAATGTTTCGTGTTTAAGACCTTCTTTATCGAGCAATGCTGAAACTTCTTCAGAAGATTCAACTGAGACTGTACCAATTAAAATTGGTTGCCCTTTTTCATGTCTCTCTTTTACTTCCTTAACAAGTTCAGCAAGTTTTTCAGTCTTGTGAGCATAGATATAATCTATTGCATCTTCACGAATAACTGGTCTATTTGTTGGAATAACAACAACTCTCATGTTGTAGATCTTTTGGAATTCTTCTTCTTCGGTCTTTGCAGTACCAGTCATACCAGACATCTTTTTGAAAAGTCTAAAGAAGTTCTGATAAGTAATTGTTGCCATTGTGACTGTTTCTTCTTTAATTTTGACGTTTTCTTTAGCTTGAATAGCTTGTTGTAAGCCATCACTATATTCACGTCCTTTAAGAATACGTCCAGTTGATTGGTCAATTAATTGAATTTCACCATTTTGATCAACCATGTATTCAACATCACGTGTCATGATGTAGTTAGCTTTCAAAGCTTGTTGAATTCTGTGGAGATCTTCTTGATGATCTGGGCCATAAAGATTATCAACTCCAAAGAGTTGTTCAGCACGTTTATTTCCTGCTTCAGTTAATGAACAGGTCTTTTCTTTAATATCAATTTCGAAGTCAACGTTTCTTCTGAGTGCTTTTGCAAATAAGTCGTAAGTCTTGTAAGAAGATGCGCTTGTTCTTGCTTGACCTGAAATAATAAGTGGGGTTCTTGATTCATCAATTAAAATCGAGTCAGCTTCGTCGATAACTGCATAATTTAAACCACGAAGAACTCTACGAGCTCTTGTGTTAGCCATGTTATCTCTTAAGTAATCAAAACCTAACTCAGAGTTAGTTGTATAACAAATATCACACAAATGTTGTTGTTGTTTTTCTTGGGTTGTGAGGTCATGAATATTACATCCTACTGTTAAACCTAAGAAACGATAAATTTGTCCCATCCACTCAGCGTCACGTTGAGCAAGGTATTCGTTAACTGTAACGACATATGCGCCTTTACCCTCGAGTGCATTTAAATAAATTGCCATTGTTGCGGTTAAGGTCTTACCTTCGCCAGTTCTCATTTCGGCGACATCGCCATCATGCATAACAAGAGCACCAATAACTTGAACTTTATATGGGAATTGACCTAAGGTTCTTCTTGCGGCTTCACGAGCAACTGCCATGGCTTCGAATTTGATATCCTCTAATGTTGCGCCTTTTGCCAAAAGATCCTTAAAATATGGGGTTTTTGCTTGTAATTCTTCGTTTGAAAGCTTAGCCATTTCGTCTTCATAGGCTAAAACTTTGTCGGCCATCTTGCTGTATTTCTTCAATACACGTTCGTCGACTCTAAATAATTTTTCAATGAAATTTGCCATAGTATTACTCCTTAACGGGTCAATTTAGTATTTTACCAAATATAATTGGTATAGCAACTTAATTATTATAGTTAAAAATCTACTCTATCATCTCTTTTCCAAATCAATTGTTTTTGACATCAACAAAACTTTTATCTTTTTTGCACCTTTTTGTTTTACAAGTTGAATCATTGATTTAATGGTCGAACCAGTTGTATAGACATCATCCACCAACAGAATTTTTTTGTTACTTAAATTAACATCATCAATAACCAAATAATCGCCTATTTTTTCTCTTTCTTTTGTTGTCAAATCTGCTTGCTTTCTTTGCTTTGTTTTGTGTATGCATTTATTCATTTTTAATCTTAAGGTTTTGAACATTTCTTCAACATGATTAAACCCTCTATCTTTATCGCTCTTTTTTGAAGATGGAGCAGGCACAATTTCATAATCTTTAAACTTAATGTTTAAGTAACTCGAATAATATTCTAAAAAGACAGAATATAATTCATAGTCATAACACCCCTTAAATTGATACAAAAGTTCTTGCACTTTTTCATTGTAAAAATATATATGAAAACATTCAATATCATCAACCTTAAAGGTGTTCAAAACTGGACCGAATTTTAACAGACATTCATGGCATATTGTCGCGTGTTTACACAACAACGAGTGGAACGTATTTTGTTCAATTGGATTAAAGCATATTTTGCAAATGTCTGTTTTTGCTTTCGATTGTTGTGATTGCATTATTGATTTCGCTCGTTCTTTTATTGACGAGAAAAACAACTTCACCTTCTGGAGCATCAATTTTTCTACCTACCCTTCCTGAAATCTGAATTAATGTTTGTGAATTATAAAGTTCATTATCAGCATCATAAATAATGACTTGAAGATCTTTAAAAGTAACGCCTCTTTCTAGAACTGCTGTGGTAACTAAATAATCGTATCCACCCTTCTTAAATGTAGATATAATTTGAGTTCTATTCTTACACTTAGAATGCACAAAAGCACCGTTTTTCACGAATATTTTTAAAAATTTATATACTGTTTCGCACCTTGAAATTGTCGGGGCAAAAACGAAAACTTTTTTACCGTTCTGAATAAAGTTTCTTAGCTTTGTAACCAAGTATGAGAATTTCAAAATCCCGATTCTCACTACTACTTGTGGTACTGGCAATGGGTGCTTGTGAAAACGCGTGTTTAACTCTAAAATCTGCTTCCCTTTTTGACTAAAGAATTCAATAACATCTTCAGATGGGGTCGCCGACATCATTACAATATTTCCTTTAATCGCTCTAAAGAACATCGAGTGTAAAAGTTCATTGTTGTTAAATGGAAAGGCGTCAATTTCATCCAATATGATTAAGTCAAAATATTTTTCATATCTATAGAGTTGATGTGTTGTTAGCACAACTATATCTGCTGCCAATTTTTCCGTATGTCCTCCATATACTGAAACAATAGAATTATTTGGAAAAACCATATGAATTCTTTGAGATAATTCGATAACAACATCTCTCCTAGGAACAGCAAAGGCTACGGCTTTCCCTAAAGATAAACAATACGCCATGACAGCATAAATTAGTTCTGTCTTGCCTGCTCCACAAACCGCGTTAACCAAAGTATCAATTCCGTTTTTGTAATTGGAGACAATTTGTTCTGAAAGTCTTTTTTGATCTTTTGAAAGAGAATAGCCAAGTTTTAAAACAACTGAACCATGACCGCGTCTTTTTTGTTCGGCTTGTTTGCCGTTCATTGTTATGCAAAAACGACAGTAAGGCTTTCCGTTCAAAAATCCAATATATTTAGGATCTTGATTACCACATTTAGGGCAGACAAAATTATTTCCCATCACTATATATATCCAGGTGAAAAAAGAAAAAATGCGATTTCACGCATTTTTTCAAATAATATTTGAAATAAATTTTGAGTTTAGTTTTCGATCTCTTTTACTCTTCTCTCGTGACGGCCGCCCTCAAATGGAGTTTTAAGAAATATTTCAATTCTTCTTAGAACATCAGGGAGTTTCATAAATGTTGCTCCAAACGCAATCATGTTAGCGTTGTTGTGCTGCCTCATAAGGCCTGCCACCTCGTCATTATATGCAATACCTGCACGAACGCCTTTTGTTTTGTTTGCAGCAATTGCAATTCCTTCACCACTTGAGCAGACTAAAACTCCAAACTCAGCTTCACCACCAGCAATCTTCTCTGCGGCTTGGTGCGCAAATATTGGGTAATCACAAGATTCAGTTGAGTTTGTTCCAACATCAATGACTGTAATGCCTTTGGAATTTAAAAAGGCTTTTATTTCTTCTTTATATGCATAACCTGCGTGATCTGATGCAATTACTACTTTCATATTTCTTTCTCCTCCGAGACAACTCTTTTTATATCTTCAATTTTTATAGCACCTTCTCTTAAGATTTGGGTAAATTTATCCTCAACCAAGACTATTGTCGAAGGAACATTAGTAACGGTTTTGCCATCTACTACAGCTGCAAGTTCTTCACCAAATGCCTCAACAACTTCATAAGCGGTTGTTCCTGGTTTTTCACCAGACTTATTCGCACTAGGAACAAGGAGCGGTTTTCCAGTTTTCCTAATTAAGTCTCGAATTAAATCATAATCAGCGATTCTAATCCCAACATTACCAATACTTGAAACACACCATGAAGGGAGCCCTGGTTTTGCTTTAGTTATTAATGTGAATTGACCAGGCATAAATTCTTTCATTAGTGCCCTTGATACTTTGTTGAGGTCAGCATATTTCTCTACATCCTCAACATCAGCAAGCATTAGTGTGAATGGTTTGTCTGGTGGACGCCTTTTTACTGCCACCAAAGAGTCATAAGCATCCTTATTATCATACACTACGCCTAATCCGTATACTGTTTCAGTTGGAAAGGCAATAACCTTTCCTTCTCTTAACAGCTTTGCGGCTTCTTCAAGTTCTGTTGGTTTTAGAATTTTCATAATTCTATTTTACTACCTCAACTCTAAAATAAGAATTCTTTCTTTCCCGTTGATGTCTTTTACAAACCCAAAAGTAGCGTTTTTTACGGTTTTTTCCAATAATTTTGTTAATTTTTCCTTCAAATCATAACCAATTTCGAAAACACACAAAAGTTTCTTGTTTTTGATCTTAGGCAAAGCTTCAAAAATATGTTTATAGACACTCAATTCTTCATCCGCAAACAAAGCAAGATGTGGTTCATTATCAAGGACAGATTGGTCAACATCTTCTCTGTTCAAAATATATGGTGGGTTGGCAACCAATAAATCAACTTTCGCCCCTGCTTTTACCAATTCATTACAAGCATCTCCAACAAAGAAATTTGCGATTACATCGTTCCTGGATGCGTTCTTTTTAGCTACTTCAATTGCGTCTTCTGATAAATCAGACATAAACAAATAACGAACTTTCAACTTTTTTGCTAATGTAATTCCCATAACGCCAGAACCACAGCAAATATCTGCAACATTTATAACGTTATCTCCAAATTCTTGAAGAGCTCTTAAATATGCTTGAGTCACTACTTCCTCTGTTTCTTGTCTTGGAATTAAAACTCGCTTATCGACATAAAAATCTAGTCCTAAAAATTCTGTTTCTCCAAGAATATATTGGATTGGTTCCTCATTCATAAATCTCTCGAGTTGATTCAAAAAAAGCGGTAAATCCTTAATATTTTCGTTTTTGTGAATATAAAAACCAGACATGGATTTAATTCCGTTATTGTGGCACAAAAGGATGCGCACAGAAATCTCATCAGTGTCTGGATTTTTTAGTTTTTTGAGTGAATCTTTATAAACTTCGCAAAGTGTCATTAGTTATTTGAATCGCCAAGCATTTTTTGTTCTTGATCGAAGTGTTGAAGCGCATCAAGAATTTCATCAAGATCGCCTTCCATAACTCTATCTAATTTTTGAATAGTAAATCCAATTCTATGATCAGTTACACGGTTTTGTGGATAGTTGTAAGTACGAATCTTTTCGCTTCTCTCGCCTGTTCCAACTTTAAGTTTTCTTTCAGAACCAAACTTTTCTTCTTGTTCTTCTTGTAGTTTGGCATAGATTTTAGCTCTCAACATTTGCATACAGATTGCTCTGTTTTGAATTTGTGATTTTTCAGTTTGGCAAGATACGACGACTCCGGTTGGTTTATGTGTCATACGAACTGCGGATTCTGTCTTGTTAACGTTTTGACCACCAGCACCTTGTGAACGATATGTATCAACCTGAATATCTTCCATTTTAAGTTCGACATCAATTTCTTCCATTTCCGGCATAACCAAAACTGTAGCAGTTGATGTATGAATTCTTCCGGAAGCTTCTGTCTTCGGAACTCTTTGGACACGATGGGCACCAGATTCAAATTTTAATCGAGAGTAGACATTATCGCCTTTTATCATGAATGATATAAAGGAATAACCGCCGGCTTCGCATGGATTTTCATCAATTAATTGAATGCGCCATCCTTGTGTTTCAGCATATCTAACATACATTCTAAATAAGTCGCCTGCAAAAATGTTTCCTTCGTCTCCGCCTGCTGCGCCACGAATTTCAACAATGATGTTTTTGTCATCATTAGGATCTTTTGGAAGAAGGGCGATTTTCAATTCTCCACAGAGTTTTGCTTCTTCCTCAATAAGGCGTTTGTGTTCACTGTGGCCGAGTTCAACAATCTCAGGATCTGAATCATTTATCATAAGTTCAGCATCTTTAATGTCTGAAACTATTCTTAAATACTTGTGATATCCTTCGACTACTGGTTCAAGAACGGCTCTTTCTTTAGAAAGGTCACGAAAACGTTTCATGTCTTTCATGATGTTTTCGTCTAATAATTCTTTTTCGACTTCCTCAAATCTCATTTCAGAGGTTTGCAGTCTTTTTAACATGCTTTGTTCCATAAGCGGAGAGATTATACCATAAACAAAAGTTTTGATAAAGTAAAAGCCATATTTCTTAATATTTATATTAATTTTCGTGGATTATACTTTTCTTTACTTTGTAATTGAAGTAAAATCTATATCGGTAAATTTTTATGGCATATAAAGCATTATACAGAACATATCGTCCTCAAACCTTTGACGAAGTTGCTGGACAAAAACACATAATCAGAACATTAAGAAACGCTCTTGCAAATAATAAAATTGCTCACGCCTATCTTTTCTGTGGCCCTAGAGGAACTGGAAAAACAACAATGGCTAAGCTTCTTGCAAAAGCTCTTAACTGTGAAGAAGGTTTTGGCCACCAGTGTAATAAATGTTCTAATTGTATAGAAATTACTGAAGGGTCTCATCCAGATGTAATTGAGATTGACGCTGCCTCTAATAATGGTGTTGAACAAGTTAGAGACTTAATTGACAAAGTCAACTACTTGCCAATAAAAGGAAAATACAAAGTTTATATCATTGACGAAGTTCATATGATGACTGACAACGCTTTTAATGCTCTTCTTAAAACGCTCGAAGAACCACCAGCACATGTCATCTTTATTTTAGCAACAACCGAACCTCATCAAATTATTCCTACTATCCTTTCTAGATGCCAACGTTATGACTTTACAAAGGTTGCAGACGCTGACATTGAAGAAAGAATGATTACAGTTCTTAAACAAGAAGGAGTTCAGTATGATAAGGCTGCAGTTAGAGCAATTATTTCTCTTGCTGATGGCGGAATGCGTGATGCCTTATCGATTCTTGATCAAATTTTGGCGTACTCAAATAATTCGTTAAGTGTTGAAGACGTCTATTCAATCTTTGGCCTTATCTCAAATAAAGAAAAGGTTGGTTTAATTCAAGACATTAATGCTGGTGATATATCTGCTACCTTAGAGAAAGTTAAAAACTTTTCTGAAGGTGGCATTGATATTGCACGTTTAACTCAAGATATTTTGGAAATTTTAAAAGATGTTCTTATTTATAAGAAAACATCTAAACTTGATGAATTAACAACATTAAATCAAAGCGACGCTCAACTTCTCGCAGACTCAATCGACGTAAGAAAGCTTCATGAAATGATTGGAACATTCCTAAAACTCCAATTAGATTTCAAAACTGCCAGTAATGTCAAAACATTATTTGAAGTAGCTTTGTTAAAGCTTCTTACTTACGAAGATGCTGCCGCCCCAGTAATGGTTAAAAAACAAGTTATTGTTGAAAAGAAAGTTGAACCAAAGCCTGAACCTGTTATTCAACCTGAACCGAAAGTTGAAGAGCCTGTTGCTCCTCAACCACAGCCTGCACCAGTACAACAACCTGAGCCGATTATTGAAATCAAACCTGAGCCAATAACTGAGCAGCCAAAACCTCAGCCAAAGCCAGAACCAAAACCTGAGCCGAAAGTTGAAAAAGTTGTTGATGAGACAGTTGCTCCAGATTGGCTTGTTGATGACGATAAAGAGAAAAAATCTGTGGAAATTACCGGGGATAAATATGAATTTGATGATGATATGATTATTAAATTTATGGTTCTCGGCGATAGAGAACTACGTCTAAACATTATTAAGCGCTGGAATGAATTAACAGCATATCTTGGACATCCAACATTAGGTGATCTAGTCGCATTACTTAAAGATGGTTCTCCTCTTGTTGCGACAAAGAATGTTTTGTTGTTGGTCTATGACTTTGAGAAACTCGCTTCAAAGGTTAATGTTAAAACTAACTCGAATAGAATTTCTGAAATCTTACATAAAATGCTTGGCCGCGATATGTTTGTCTATGCTTTGTCACGTAGTGATTCTACTAGACTAGTTAAAGCATATCAAAATTTAAGACAAATCTCTCGTTTGCCGTTGCCAAAAGACATCCACATCTCATTGGAGGAACTTAGAAAATGAACATGCAACAAATGATTATTCAAGCTCAAAAAATGCAAAGAGAAATGCAAAAGAAACAAAAAGAACTTGAAGAAAAAGAATTTACTATAAGTAAAGGTGGAGCAGTAACAGTTATTGTTAAAGGAGATAAAACTGTTAAATCAATCGACATTGATAAAGATGCTCTTGACCCAGACAACAAGGAGATGGTTGAAGAGCTTATCGCCTTGGCTATTAACGAAGCTGTCGAACAAATTAAGGCTGCTGAAGCCGCCATTAGTGAATCAGTCACAGGAAACGGACCACTCTTTTAATGAAAGAATTCTCTAGCATCGCAAAACTTATCGATTCATTTCAACGTTTACCAGGAATTGGCCATAAAACCGCAGAAAAAATGGCATATCAAGTCCTAGAAATGAAAGATGAAAACGTTGAATATTTTGCTGATGCATTAAGAGAAGTAAAATCAAAAATACATCATTGTCCAATTTGTGGCGCATACACTGAAGACGATATCTGCGAAGTGTGTGCAAATGACATGCGTGATAAAACCAAAATCATGGTTGTGTCATACCCAAAAGACGTTATTGCTTTTGAAAAAATTGGCGCATTTGATGGTGTTTACCATGTTTTAGGAGGGGCATTAAGCTCAGTTAATGGTGTTACCATAAATGATTTAAATGTCTCGTCTCTTTTTGACAGAATACAACAACAAAAAGTTAGTGAAGTTATCGTTGCTACACCTCCAAACACAGAAGGTGAGACAACGGCTTTGTATCTAGCTCGTATACTTGCGAATACTGGAGTAAACGTAACGCGTATTGCTTATGGTCTACCATTAGGTGGGCATTTAGAATATGCTGACGCGCTTACGCTAACAAAAGCACTTGAAGGTAGAAATAAAATTTAAGGAGAAACATTTATGTTTGTTACTATAGAAGGACCAGAAGGAAGCGGAAAGTCATCCGTAACAAAAGAGGTTGTAAAACTTCTTGAAGCAGATGGAGAAATCGTTGTTTTAACACGCGAACCAGGCGGAACACCAATTGCTGAAGAAATTCGTAATGTTATTTTAGACAAGAAGAATACTGCTATGGATCCAATGACCGAAGCATTGCTTTATGCTGCAAGCCGTAGACAACATTTAGTCGAAAAAGTCTGGCCTTTATCAAAAGAAGGAAAAATTGTTATCTCTGATAGATTTTTAGACTCCTCACTAGCATATCAAGGCGGAGCAAGAGGATTAGGAATTGATAATATTCTTGCTCTTAATCAATATGCTACCGGTGGTTTCTATCCTGATTTAACTTTGTTATTTGACATAGACCCACGCATCGGAATGCAAAGAATTGCCGCAAACAATAATAGAGAAGTTAACCGTTTAGATTTAGAAAAAATAGATTTTCATGATAATGTCCGCAAAACATTTTTAGAGCTAGCAAATCGCTTTAAAGATCGCTTTGTTGTATTAGATGCATCAAAACCTTTCGATCAAGTTGTGCAAGATGCTTATCATGCTATCAAAGATAGATTAGCAAAATGCAAATAGATAAATACTTACAAGAATATCAACCAGTTATTTATAAAACTTTTGTAAATGCCTTAGAGTCAAACAAGCTTTCACATGCTTATTTGCTTAGTGGATCGGTTGGAATGCCGCTAAAGGATGTTGCTCTTTACTTAGCTAAGTCTCTTATATGCGATAATCCACATCCGCTTGCTTGTAATGAATGCATCACTTGTATGAGAGTTGATGAAGGTAACTATGCTGATGTAATGGTTTTTGGTGATGGCAATGCCAAAATTAAAAAAGGTGATATCGAAAAGATTACATCAACATTTGATAAAACCGCACTTGAAGAAAAAGGTGTAATGATTTACGTTTTGCATCTTGTTGAAACAATGACTGCGGTTGCTGTTAACTCATTACTTAAATTTTTGGAAGAGCCAGGCAAGAATATTTACGCCTTCTTAACTACCGAAAACGAATCTAAACTTTTGCCTACAATTATTTCACGTACTCAGGTACTAAGATTTAGGGAAATTGACAGAGATAAAGTTATAAAAGATGCGGAAAATATGGGGGTTTTTGCAGAACACGCTGAAATTTTGAGTGGTTTTTACAACGATGCAAGAACGATCAAAGAAATATCTGAAAGTAAGGACTATGAACTCGCCAAACAATGTTTAACAGATCAATTAAATGCTCTTGTAATTTCTTCAGATGATGCAGTCTATACATGTCAAAGAACAATAATCCCGGCACTTAAACAAGCTGCATCAACTCGCCTTTATATAAAAATGCTTACTGAAATTTTTAAAGAACTACTTAACTTATCAGTAAATGAAAGCATAACATTAAAAAGTTATGATAATATATTACACGAGCTCTTAACTCATGTAAGTCACATTGACAAGACATTAATCGTGCTGATGACTTCACTTAAGAAGCTTGATTATAACGTTAATCCAGGTCTTTTATTAGACCACATTATTTATTCAATTACGAAGGAGGAAAAATAATGGAAATTACACATTATGTTGGCATTAAATTTTCCAACTCCGGTAAAGCATATTTCTTTGGAACCGACATCAAAGATCTACAAATCGGACAAAAAGTTGTCGCTGAATCAGTAAGAGGCCTTCAACTCGGAGAGGTCGCGACTCCTGTTTTTGATATATCAACATACAAAAGTAGCCTAGAACTTAAACCAATGGTAAGAGCTGCTACTGAAGATGATTTATTACTTCACGAAACAAATCAAAAACGCGGAAAACAGGCTCTTAAAGATGCCTTAGTTGAGATTGAAAAGTTGGGCCTTGAAATGAATCCAATTGACGCAGAATTCGCTCTAGATGGTTCAAAGGTAACTATTACATATGTTGCAGAAGAAAGAGTTGATTTTAGAGAACTTTTAAAAGTTCTTGCTAGCAAATTCCGTTGCCGTATTGAGCTTAGACAGGTTGGACCTAGAGACAAGGCAAAAATGGTTGGAGGCATTGGCCTCTGCGGTCTACCACTTTGTTGTAAAAGATTCTCCACTGATGTTGAGTCTGTTTCAATAAACCGTGCAAAAAACCAGATGTTATCTTTGAACATTCCAAAATTAAGCGGTCATTGTGGAAAGCTTATTTGCTGTCTTCTTTATGAAGATGATGCTTATACCGATTTAAAGAAAGATTTTCCACCACTTGGAACCTTATACGAAAGAGAAGACGGAAAAATTTGGAAAGTAAGTTCATACAACGTTTTTTCTAAACACGTTAAATTAACTTGTGAAAGTGATTATGAATTTGTTCCATTGCAAGAAACTCTTAAGCTAAAGAAAGTTAATCGTAATAAATGAGATCATTAAACTTTGAATCAGATAAACCTCTTCTTTATTTAGTTGCTACTCCGATTGGCAATTTGCAAGAAGTATCACCTCGAACATTGGAGGTTCTTTCTTCTGTTGATTTAATTGCTTGCGAAGACACAAGAGTAACGGGAAAACTTTTATCTCTTTTAGGTATCAAAAAAGATTTAATTTCACTTCGTGAACATAATGAAGTTTCTGTGTCTCATGATCTTATTGAAAAGATAAAAAAAGGCACCAAAGTGGCTTATGTTTCAGATGCTGGATATCCATGTATTTCAGATCCTGGATCAAAACTTGTAAAGATATGTTTGGAGAATGAGATTAATATTGCTCCAGTTTCTGGTCCTAATGCCGCACTAAACGCCTTAGTGGCTTCCGGCTTATGTGAAGACCACTTCTACTTTCATGGATTTTTGAATGCAAAAGAATCTGTTCGTTTAGAGGAATTAAGAGAGCTAGTTTATAAAAAAGAAACACTTATTTTTTATGAAGCTCCACACCGCATTAAGAAGACTTTGGAAGCCTTATACGAAATCTTTGGCGACAGAAAAGCTTGCTTAGCTAGAGAACTAACCAAAAAACACGAAGAGTTTATTCGCTGTGGGCTTAAAGCAATGTCAGAAATTGACCCTGAGACTCTTAAAGGTGAAATGGTAATTGTTGTTGAAGGTTCAACAGGTGAGGTTAAGCCCGTTATCAGTAATAATGATATAGTAAATATGGTTAAGTCGATGGTTGATTCAGGGATGAGCACAAAGGACGCTATTAAAAAAGTCTCTGAGATGACTAAGATCAACAAGAATATTGTTTATAAAGTTTATCACCTAAATTAATCAAAATAAAAACACGAGATAGATGCAAAATCATATGGAATTCTCGTGTTTTTTATTTCATCAGTGCTTCGAATTCTTTTGGCATTTCTGTTTTGAACTCATACATCTTTTTTGTAATTGGGTGAATGAATTTTAACTTATATGCATGAAGCCCAAGTCTTTTGAGTGGATCTGCTGGTTCGCCATATTTATCATCACCCACAACATGGTGGCCAATATGTCCTAGTTGCACACGTATTTGGTTCTTTCTTCCTGTATCAATATTCACATCAAGTAAGGAGTAATCTTTATTACTTTTAATAACCTTATATTGAGTTACGCATTTTTTACCGTTTGTTTTATCATTTGTTACATACATTAGGTTCAATGAATTCTCTTTCAGAAAATTAATTAAAGTGTCTTGCTGTTTTGGCATCTTGCCCTCAACAACGGCGTAATACCCTCTCTCGAGCACAATATCGCTCCAGTTCTTTTGCAAGATATCTTTAATTTTTGGGTTCTTTGCAAACATTAACACACCAGACGTATCTTCATCTAATCTATGGACCACAAAAATTCGATTGTGTTTGTCCTTTTGTTGTACATAGTCATTAACCATTCGATATGCTGTTCTGCCTTTTTCGTTGTCGCTTGGGATAGTTAATAGGCCGCTTGGTTTATTTATCACAATAAACTCTTCATTTTCAAAAATTATTGGTAAATCCTGGCGATTTTTCTTAGATATGCGTTGTTTAGACACAATTACAACATCGTCTTTTGAAAGTTTGAGATTATATTGAGTTACAGGCGCGCCATTAACAGCGACATAGTGCCCACTTAAAATCGACTTAACAGCATTTCTCGATAAGCTTGGAAATTTTGCAAACAAAAACTCAAGTAACTCGCACTCTTCATGAACTTTAAATTCTTTTATGGAATTCGGATTTACTTTGCCACGATGTACTTGAGATTTTTTGTCATTTTTATTCATCTAATTCTTTTGAGTAACCAACTAATTCTTTATATGTTTCTGGTCTTCTATCTCTGAAAACACCCCAAGATACTCTTTCTTTATCAATTTCCGTAAGGTCGAGTTCGTGAATTCTAAAACCTTCTTCTTCACGATTCATTTCTTCAACAACACATCCATGTTGATCTGCAATAAATGAATATCCTTGGAAAGTCATTAAAGACTTTCCTGCTTTTTCTACACCAACCCTATTTGATGCACACACAGGGATAATATTTGCTGCAGCGTGACCGCACATTGTGTTTCTCCAATGAGGCATCGAGTCTCTAACTAAAACTGGCTCAGATCCTATTGCAGTTGGGTATAGTAAAATCTCTGCATCTTTCAAAGCAAGTATTCTTGCAGTTTCAGGGAACCATTGATCCCAACAAATTCCAACACCGATTCTTCCGTATTTTGTTTTGAATACCTTAAATCCTGTGTCTCCAGGAGAGAAATAGAATTTTTCTTCATAACACTCTCCTGTTGGGATATGTGTTTTTCGATATAAACCGAGGTCTTTACCATCCGCATCAATCATAACAAGCGAGTTAAAATAATTGTTCCCACTTTTTTCAAAAAATGAGATAGGAAGAACAACATTATATTTCTTTGCAACTTCTTTAAAATGCGAAATTAGCAAGGATTTCTCGCGAATTTGCGCTAATTCGAACTTATCATAATCTTCAACTTGGCAAAAATATAAACCAGAGAAAAGCTCTTGCAAAAGTACGATTTGTGCGCCTTTCTCAGCACACTTTTTAACCATTTCTTCCGCTTTCTTAACGTTTGCATCGTAATTGTCTGAACAACTCATTTGAGTAATAGCTACTTTAATTTTCATTTTTCTTTATAAACTCCTTGTTATATGGAATCTGCATTGTAATACAATGAATGTTTCCTCCACCGAGTAATATTTCTTTTGTATTAAGCTGGATAATTTCTTTTTCAGGATAAAGTTTTTTTAAGGTTTCTTTTGCAGCTTTGTCTTCTGGTACTCCAAACCCTGGAAGAATAACAAATTTTTCTCCTTGATAGAAGTTAATGTATGAAGCTGCAAGTCTATCCCCTTCTTGTCTTGTCTTTGCATCATGTGTTCCGACAGAAATTCCCTGAGATTCTTTCTTGGACATATATATTGGTTTTGGAACCTTGATTTTTACAATTTCGAGTTCTCTACCTTTTGCATCCTTTTCGTTTTTTAAAATTTTGTATGCTTCTTGAGAGAATTTATATTGTGGATCTTCTTTATCGTTGGTCCATGCTAAAGCAACAACACCAGGTCTAATGAAACATGCAATATTGTCAACGTGTTCGTTTGTTTCATCTTGATAAATTCCGTTTTCAAGCCATATAACTTTACTTACTCCAAGATAAATCTTGAGGGTCTCTTCAATTTCAAGTTGGGTTAAATGAGGATTTCTTCCAGGCGAAAGTAAACACGCCTTTGTAACCATACAAGTCCCTTCACCATCAACATGAATTGATCCGCCTTCTAAAACAAAGTCATCAAGTCTATAGACTTCTTGTCCAAATTTCTTAGCCAAATTCTTTGTTAGTTGGTCGTCGTTTTTATAATTAGAGTAAAGACCATCATAATCTCCACCCCAAGCATTAAATCTAAAGTCAACGATTCTCATTCTGTCTCCGTTTGTAACAAAGATTGGGCAGTTATCTCTAGCCCAAGAATCGTTATAGGCGATTTTGATTGGATAAATATTTTCTCTATTCTCGTAATCTTTAATTACTCTATTCCAAAGTTTTGGTGCAATACCTACGTAAACAGGCTCATACTTAGCAATTGCATCAATCACTTCTTTATAGTTCTTCAATGCTGGTTCAGCATTCTTTCTCCATGTGTCTTTTCTAAATGGTAAAAGAACAATTGTGCCACTATGTTTTCCACCCTCGAACGGCATAGAGAAATCATCATTACGTGGAGTTGTTAATCTCTTTGTAACATAGTTAGACAATTTGTTTTGGTATGTTCTGTACATCTTCCATTTATCGGTCTCAATAACGTTAACAACATCTGCACCGTAATCTGAAAGAATGGTTACACCATTTTTCTTATATCCTTCGACTCTTTTAACTAAGTCTTTTGTCCAAACTTCACCAGGTACGATTAATGGGATTCCTGGAGGGTAGATCATAATTGATTCTTTAGAAATTTGATTCACAGCGTCTTTAAGAGGAATTCTTTCTCCTGGTGCGTGATATGCACTACGAGGTCTAACAATTTGGAACGGAAATTCAACGCCAAAGGCGTGTCTCTTGTATTCATATGTCTTTTTGTAATGTTTCTTTGATATATCTTTAAGAGCAGCAACAAGTTTATCAATTTGTTTCTTACCGGTTCCAATGGCTAAAATAGCCATGATTGCATAAGTTTCAGCTAATTCAATTTGAATCTTATAATCTTTTTGAAGTAATTGATAAACATCAAAACCATTAATATCAAGATGTTCTAATTTGATAACAAGTTTTGTGTCGTCATATTCATAACAACCACGTGCCAAGAAATGCTCTCTTCCACACGGAACAAAACCATTTATCTTCGAAATTTGTTCTCTTGCGTACTTACTAATTTCGTGGGTATGATCCATCGCTTCCTGACCATGATTTGCGACGAAATGTCTAGCTGCATCTAGTGAAGCTATAAGAAGCGTGGATGGGGAGGTTGTATTCAAAATATTAAGGGTTTTCTGTACTTTTTGTTTTTGAATAAGCTCAGACTTGAGTAACAAAACTGATGACTGAGTTAAACTTCCGCCTGTTTTGTGAAACGAAACCGCGGCCATGTCTGCTCCGGCCTCCATTGCTGAAATTGGTCCTTTTTTATCAAAGTAATAATGGGCGCCGTGTGCTTCATCTACTAAAACAGACATTCCTCTTGAGTGTGCTTCTTCAACAAGACGTTTTAAGTCGTTAACTGCGCCAAAATAAGTAGGGTTAATAATAAAGATTGATCTGGCTGTTGGGTACTTATGCATTGCATTAATGTATTCTTCAACTGTTGGTTGATTGGCAATCTCTAAATCAGCATCAATTCTAGGCATGATATAAATAGGAGAAGCACCAGAAAGGATAAGAGCAGAAACAATTGATTTATGCACGTTTCTTGGAAGAATGATTTTATCATTCGCTCTACAAGCCGACATAATCATAGCGATAATGCCGCTTGATGTACCATTAATCAAAAAGAACGCATTATCTGCACCAGCAAAGTCTGCAAATAGATCTTCTGCTTCTTGCAAACATGCATGTGGATTTGCAAGATTATCTAAGCCTATTGGAGCGTTGACATCACATTTAAAAATATTAGCACCAAGATAATCTTTTAGAGCATTTGAAACATTACCCTGCTGATGTCCTGGAACATCTAGTTGAGTTGTGTCACGAGAAATGTATGTCTTTAACGCATCTAAATAAGGCGTTCTGTTTTGATCTAGTTTTGCCATATTTTATTTAGTTAGTGAATTAATATATTCGGTCTCCAAAGCAATATCTAATCTTGGGAAAAGTGGGCTTCCTTTTTCGACATGGTTTCCTGTAAATCCACAGAAATTCTCGGTAAATTCATATGTTTTTTGCTCTTCAGTTAAATTAAAGAGAGCATAAACCTTATCTGTAGTTTCTACCAAAACAGGAGAAAGAAGTTTTGTGCAAGTAATGATTGTGCTTGTTAATACAGCCATGACATTTCCTAATTCTTCAGTTTTTCCTTCTTTTGATAAAACCCAAGGTTGCGATTCTTCAATATATTTATTTGCAACATTAAGCAATTCAACAACTTCATTTAAAGCTTCAGAGACTTTAAGGTCATCCATCAAATTCTCATATGCTTTTATTGTCTTTTCACTTAATGCTCGAATTGATTTTTCTTTTTCGCCTGGATTTTTAAGTTCTGGAACGACACCTTCAAAATATTTTGAAATCATTGATGTTGTTCTGTTAACAAGATTTCCAAAGTTGTTTGCAAGGTCAACGTTAATACGTTCCGCAAATGATTCAGGAGTAAATCTTCCGTCGCTACCAAAAGAAAATTCTTTTGCAAGGAACCAGCGAACTGTATCTACACCATATCTCTCAATAAGTGGGAATGGTGAAACAACGTTACCACGACTCTTTGACATCTTTTCACCATTTAAATCTAATAACCCATGAACAAAGACTCTATCTGGAAGTCTTAATCCAAGTGATGTTAAAAACATTGGCCAATAAATAACGTGGAAGCGTGTAATGTCTGCACCCACAACATGAACGATCTCACAGTTTGGATCTTCCCAGAATTTTTTGAAGAGCTCTGGGTGGTCTGTATCATAACCTAAAGCAGTAATATAATTGCATAAGGCATCAAGCCAAACATAAAGAACATGTTTGTTGTTTTCTCTAATTGGAATTCCCCAATCGAAAGATGTTCTAGAAACACTTAAATCATCTAAACCTTTGTTAATAAAGGTGTTCATCATTTCATTCTTACGTGAAACTGGGGTAATAAATTTTGGGTTGGCTTCATAGTGTTTAACTAATTGATCAACATATTTGGAAGTTTTGAAGAAATAACATTCCTCTTCTGCTTTATGAACTGGCCTATGACAATCTGGGCAAAGATGTTCTTCGCCTACTTGAGTATCAGTCCAGAAAGATTCACAAGGTGTGCAGTACCAGCCTTCGTATTTTCCAAGATAAATATCGTCGTTCTTAAGCATTTTCGAAAAAATGTTTTGAACAACGGTCATATGTCTTTCTTGTGTTGTACGAATGAAGTCATCATTTGAAATCTTCATTGCCTTCCATAAAACCTTGAATTTCTCGGCAATTTCATCGACATATTGTTGAGGAGTTACGCCTTTTTCTTGTGCTTTTTTTTGGATTTTTTCACCGTGCTCATCAACGCCAGTTAAAAAATAAGTCTCAAACCCACGCATTCGTTTTGCTCGTGCTAAAATGTCGCACATTGTTGTGCAATAAGCGTGCCCAATATGAGCTTCGGCACTTGGATAATAAATTGGTGTGGTTATGTAGAACTTGTTTTTCATATGAGGTACTCCTTGTTCTATTAAATAAAAATTTAATTTATTCCACAAATTGATTTTGTGGTGGCGTTTCTAGAACCCCAAATCTTACATGCATATTCAGGGTGATCAATAAACGGATTACGATTACCTTGCAATCCTTCTCTGGAATACATTTCTTTATTTCTGTTTTGTTCAATTCGTAGTGTAAGTGGTGCGTTTTCAGAACGGTTTGGAGCATATTCAAGATTCCATCTTAATAAATCTGATAATTTGCCCATTTCAGAAGAACCACCGGAGTTAGAATCACTTAAATCTAAGCTCTTATCAGCGATAGCACAATAGAAAATGATTCTGGCTGCAACACCACGATAATTTGCTTCATATTGTCCTGGATCATAAAGTGAACCTGTGCTGCCGTAGTATTTATTTCCTCTTTCAGAGTTAATTTTTACTGATGCTGGTCTAGGCATGTGCATATCGCCTTCAACTTTGCTTCCGCCTAAAGATTTTGGCCAAACGTGTTCTCTGTTCCAGGTTGCTTGATTGTCCCATTCATTGCAAACTAGCGCATTATCATAAAAACCAAACATTTTTCCTGAGACGTTTGATTTTCCTGTCCAATCAATTTCTGTATATTTTCCCCAGGTCTTAAGACCTGCATAACCCATTGTTCTAACTCTTTTTGCGTTATTAAGAGTATTAAGCGCATTAATTAAGTTTTGGCCGGTTAAATCTGACGCGATTGATGAATAATAGTCTCCATAGTCATCATCGATTTCGCCTGTTGGTTGTTGATATTCCCAGGTGGCATAGAGAGTAATATTGGTTGTAATATTTTCAATGGTTGCTCCAGCTACATATTTTGTTCCACTAGCAGAACCTAAAGCCCATTCTTTAAATGTGTGATTTGCATAGGTGAAGGTGCAATCTGGAGTAGTAAATGATGAACCGTTTGTTATTTGTTGAGACATTGTTCCGGTACCACCATTTGCATTAAAGAAAACTTTAAAGTTGTTATCAACGTGTTCTTCTTCGTTAACGAAAACAGACAAGTATTCGTGGATATTATGATTAACTTCACTTGCAACTAAGATGTTTGTTTCTCCACTATTTTCAGCAAAAACCAAACCCGCAGATGAAACTGTACAAACATTCTCATCATAACTTTTAAAAGTCACTGCTTGGTTTGCATTAGCAGGTAAAACTTTAGCAACAATCTCAAATTCTTCCCCAACATCTAAGGTTATTTCTTGTCGATCAAGATCAATTGATGTTGGATCAGGTACAACAGGATCTTTTTCTTCTTCCTTGTTTGTATCTTCTTGTTGTTCTGTTGGAGTTTCTTGTTCCTTTTTATGGAATATGTTATTGAAAGCATCACATCCAGAAACGGTGAAAGCTGCTAAAGCTAAAGTCATAAGTAAAGTGTATTTCTTTTTCATAATGTGCTCGTGATTTTTATAATCTCTCCATACAAAAAATTATACTTCAATTTATTTAAAAATAAAGCGAGATATAAAACACATATGTGAAAAATAAAAAACTCGCCGTTGCCAGCGAGCTTGTTTATCTTGTTTGTGTGCTTATTTAAGACCGTATTTCTTATTGAAACGATCGACACGTCCATCGGATGATACGAATCTTTGTTTGCCAGTATAGAATGGGTGGCAATTTGAGCAAGTATCAACACGGATTTCCTTGTTTGTTGAATGTGTTTTGAACTTAGCGCCACATGAGACACATGTAACTTCTACTTCATAAACTTTTGGATGAATGTCTTTTTTCATAATAACTCCTTCCGCCTTAGGGCTCTTGTGGCTCCTAAAGAAAGTGCTTAAATATCGTAGCATACAACAAACTAAAATCAAGAATAAATGCAAATTACATTTATATTGATTGGTTTTGGTTTATAATAATCCCGCTTATAAAATTACGAAAGGAGGATGCTATGATTAACAAAAATCAAGCTATTCGTATCCTAAATAGTGGTTTACATACTGGCGCAGATTATGCAGAAATCTACATTGAAGAGAAAGACTCATTTTCTGTTACTGTTGAGAATGGCAAAGTTGAAAATTCAGCTGTACGTCATTCATGTGGCGCCGGAATTCGTCTTTTAAACAAACTGCAAAGTGTTTATGGATATACCAATGAAGTTAGTGAAAAAGCATTAACAAAATTAATTCAGAATTTATCTAATTCCTTCCACGATAAACAAGTATTAACAGTGGATAAATTAGTTACAAAAAAAGCTAAAAATATTTCTCAAATTGAAGATTCATTTTCAAACATTAATGATAAAGTAATTATTGATTACATAAAATCTGGTGACGAGACATTAAGAAATGTCGATAAAAGAATCGTCAGAACAAACGTCTCTTTTATGTATTCAATTTCTAAAGTTCAAATCATCAACACTAAGGGTTTCAATCATCTAGACTATAAAGAAAGAGGAAGATGCGGTGTCATGTGTGTCGCTGCAGATCAAGGAAAGATAGAAACTGGTTTTGAAGGCCCTGGCGCTAGCGCTGGATTTGAATTCTTTGAGAAGAATATTGATGTTAAAAAGCTTTGCAAAAATGTTGGCGAGAAAACAATTATGATGCTTGAGGCAAAAGAATGCCCGAGCGGAAAAATGCCTGTTGTTATTGGTAATGGTTTTGGTGGGACGCTCTTCCATGAAGCTTGTGGACACCCTCTCGAGGCATCTGCAGTTTCTCGAAATCTATCGGTTTTCTCGGGAAAAATCGGCCAACAGATAGCTTCACCAATCCTTTCAGCCATTGACGACGGAACTATCCCAAATGGTTGGGGAAGCAACAATATTGACGATGAAGGAAACAAAACCGAAAAGACCTTATTAATTGAAAACGGGATTCTTAAAAACTACCTTATCGATGATTTCAACGGTAGACGTATGAATAGAAAAGGTAATGGAGCATGTAGAAGACAATCATATAAATATGAACCTACATCAAGAATGTCCAATACATATATTTGTGCAGGCAAATCAACTCCAGAAGAAATTATTGCTGCAACCAAATTTGGTTTATATGCAAAATCCTTGGCAGGTGGACAAGTCAATCCTGTTACCGGTGAATTCAACTTTGGTTGTAGTGAAGCCTACTTAATTCGCGATGGCAAAATTTGCGAACCTGTAAGAGGGGCTTCCGTTATCGGAACTGGACAAGAAATCTTAATGAAGATTGATATGATTGGAAACGATCTAGAACGCGCTCAAGGTATGTGTGGAGCCGCTTCTGGATTTATTCCTGTTGATGTTGGACAACCAACAATCAGAGTCAGCGAAATGACTGTTGGAGGAAACGGAGGAGAAATCAAATGAGAATGAATGAAAAGAAATTCTTTGCTTTAGCAAAAGATGAAGGTTTTGATGCTGCAGATCTCACAATAAATGAATCTAGCTCTTTATCTGTTTCTATTTTCCATAGCAATGTTGATTCGCTTACTAACAATTCTTCTTTTGAGCTTGTCGCACGCGGTATTTATAAAGGAAAAATGGGTAGCGTATCTGTGGACCATGTTGATAAAAATTCGCCAGAGTTCCTTGTTAAAGAAATTAAACGTTCTGCTTCAATAATTGAAAACGATGATCCTGTATTCATCTTCAAAGGCAGCGAAAAATATCACAAGAAAAACGTCTTCTCAAATATTGATTTTGGTGGAAATGTACAAGAAAAGGTGCAAATTTTGCTAGATATTGAAAAAAGATTACTTGCTTATGATAAAAGAATTAATGAAGTTGTAACTGTTGGTTTTGAAGCAGAAACAAACAGCAGCAAAAAGACAAATTCGTACGGATTAAAACTATCTCAAAAGAAAAATACATATGCATATTTTGCCGAAGTAACTGCTAAGGATGGAGAAGAGATTAGAACTGGCTTTAGTGTGTTTGCATCTAAAGATGAAGCCGAATTTAAAATTGATGAATTTGTTGAAAAAGTTGCAAAAGATGCATTACAAAAACTCGGCGCTCAGCAATGTGAATCAAAAAAATATCCTATCGTTTTAAATCCAGAGTGTGTTGCATCTCTTATGTCATTTTTGATTAGTTCACTTGACGCTGAAGAGGTTCAAAAACACACATCATTGCTTGAAGGAAAACTTCACCAACAAGCGCTCAGCAAAAAGCTTACTGTAATCGAAAATCCTCTAGAAAAGAATATATTTTTCAGGTATTTTGACGATGAAGGGGTTGCTACAAACAAGAAGTATTTGATCAAGAAAGGTGTCATCGAAACTTATCTCTATACATTGCAAACTGCTGCAAAAGCCGGAGTTGAACCAACCGGAAACGGAGCAGGAGCTGGAAAAGCTGGAGCGGGAACAGGTTACACCATTGTAAAAGGAGGCAAGAAGTCAGAAGAGGAAATGCTTTCTTCAATTAAAGAAGGTGTGTACCTAACAGAACTAACGGGTCTTCACTCAGGCATGAATGCTCAATCTGGAAATTTTTCTTTGCAATGTGCAGGATTCATGATTAGGGACGGAAAAAAGGCTGATCCTTTAGCCTTAATTACAGTTGCTGGCAACCTTCTTAATGTTTTTAGTAACATTAAATGTATTGCAAATAACAATAAATTGGTTATCTCTAACCAAATGTCTTGCCCTTCAATTTTAGTTGGAAAATTAACAATAAGCGGAAAATAATAATAGACAATACTATTATTTATTTATATCATTATTCCAAGAGGTATTTATGAGAAAACTAATAGTTAGGATATTAAACCTATGCTATGTTGCTGCTGCAGCCGTGGCAGTTTATGCTCTCTGCACTAGACCAATCTTCAAAGGAACCGTAAAAGCTCACTTCACAAAAGAAAGAATGGGCATTATTTTAAGCAAGGCTTTTAATAATGGCAGTAGTGGGGAAAGTGAATCTAGAATTACTTATAAAGCATCTCCTGATATGAATAAATATATCACTGAAGAAAATATTCAAAATTATTTTCCAAATGGATATGATATTGAAATTCCAGTAGATATTCCTGTCAAAAGTGCATTTAACTTTAAGAATACAAAACTACTTGACGATTTAATCCAATCGAATTTATACAAGATTGTAGATAATGTCGTAGATAGTCTTAATACTCCTTTGCACCTTCTCTTTAAAGATATCATTGAAGGATATGCTTTTGATACATTAAGAGAAGAAATCAACAAACAAATCGAAGCTAAATTCCCGGGCGGAGCCGAAGCTTCCGATGAAGAAATTCAACAAGTTTTTGATGATGTATATTCTCTTTTAGATGAGGGAGAAAGTGTTTCTGTTGATGATTTAGCTGCTACTATTCTTCATGGCGGAGAAAACTCAAGTGGTGTTCTTGATATTATTAATTCGAGAGGACGTAAATATGTTGCTTTTGATCCGCAACCAAGCGAAGAAGAAGTAAACATCGATAAAGATCTTGAGTCAGAATACAAATATTTTGTTGAGTATTTTGAATATTCTCATAATACCGCTGCATATAATGCAGAAACTGCTTATTTTGTCAAAGAAAGCGATTCTTTTGTTTTAGCTGATCCTCAACCAACAGAAGAGCAAGTCACAACAGATATTGAAGCAGAAGAAGCAAACTGGACATATTTTGTTGCTAGAAAAGCATACAAGCATAACACTGAACCGTATGATTCAAGTGTTATTTATTATGATGAACAACCATATACAACAGACGATGTTGATGAAGATAAAATTACAGATGCAATGGTAGAATCATTAGAGGGAGTTGATGGTTTAGTTGTTAAGACTCCTGTTTTATGTGATCCACAACCAACACAAGAACAAGTTGAAGCAGATATCGCCATTGAAAAAACAAGTCAAAGAGTCTACTACATCTTAGATGGCGAAGGAAATCCTATTTTACCAACCGAATATAGCTCATCAGACACTTACTATACCGTAATCAAGTCTGTTAATGATATTGACACGGCAATGAGCACATTAATTGAAAGTTTCCTTAATGGTTCATCTGGTCAATCTAGATCAATAATTAAATCTAGAGCTGAACAAGCAAAGAATAACGAAAGTGATGATACTTTAAAGAACGCAATTAGAGAGTATCTTCTTAAGATGATTCCGCAAAATATCTCTGAAAGAACTGGTACTATTGGTCAAAAAGCTCCTTTCATCTTCTTAGCTCTCGTTGCTTTATTCGCACTTCCATGGGCATGGTTTGCACTTGTTACTCTTCTTAGAACTTTCCGCAAAGATAAATGCTGGACAAGATTAGGAATTGTTATTTGGGGAGCACTACTTCAAGTTATCTTTGGAATCGCTCTTACTTATGGAGCCAAATACGCATGGCCAGCACTCGCGTCTAGAATAAGCGCATTGAAAGAATATGCGAATTCAATTAATTTCGATCTTAGAACTGGCTGTTTAATTCCATCATTTATTTGGTTAGGATTTGTTGTTACAGCAATTCCATATTGGATTATTAGAGCGCCATTAAAACGTCGTTATAAACTAATAAAAAGTGCATCTCGTAGAGATTATTACAATAGAAAACGTAATTACTGGATTAATAGCGAAGAACATTAATTTATAAATTAAAAGCTGGTAGATTGAACTAGTCAACGAAAAGTAGACAATTCAAAAAAAGCATCAATACCCCATGTCAGATTTATACTGATGTGGGGTTTTGTATTTAAGACAGTACATCGGGCGCTCATAATTGTAGTAATTTATGTAATCTTTTATCAAAG
>JAFXWB010000053.1 GCA_017534425.1 Bacilli bacterium | reverse complement strand
TATTCAATCTCTTCAAGCACTCGGAAGTTCTGATCTACTTTAACGATTGTCACATCACCACGTTGACAATACCAGCCACAGAATCTCATTCTGTTTGCTTCTGCTTCTTCTAGCGATTCAGCGATGAACTTATAGCTTGAACCGTATTCACTATCAATTGTTTTAATTAACCAAAAGTATTTCATATTATTTACTCCATTGAGCTTTGAATAAAGCTCTCATGCCCTTAGGGTCTTTAACTTCTTTAACAGATAGTGGAAGTGTGTTCTCACCATCTAAGTCAGCAATGTATTCACCAGCTTCGTCTTTAGTATCGAATTCGAGTGGTCCAGTTAAATTATCATTTGGTAATAATCGACCATTACATAAGATAAAGTATTTCATAGTCTTGCCTCCTACATCATCACAATAAGTCTATCTTGTTTCTTATCGTAGTTTAGAACATGTCTAACTTGGCCAAGATAGTCTTCATGTTCAACCGCACCTTCGTTATAGCTTGCTTTCAAAGTATCAACGTATCCTAAGTATCTATCTCTTTCGGCACCATCACTTTGTTTAGCACCATGAGTATAGAAGTCGATAGCTTCTTTCCTGCTTGAAAATAATTGAACTTCGGCACGAGTATAGAACTTAAACATAATAGCCATAGTTAGTTTCCTCACTTCTCACAATTATATTATAACATATTTCAAAGCTTTTGTAAATAAAAAAAAGAAGAAGATTTAATCTTCATCTTCTTCTTCATCTTCATCGTCTTCTTCGTCAATGAATTCTTGCATTTCTTCTTTAAGATATTCAAACTCATCTTTAATATCGTCAAGGAACTCTGGTTCTTGTTCGATGGCTTTGTTAACTTCATCGACAGTGTATTCATCGTTGTCTCTACAGAAAGTATCAATTAAATCATCGAGCCATTCTTTGAATTCAATTTTTGGATTTTGACAAATGTTATCAGTCTTTGCATTTTGAGTTGCAGTTGCATAATCATGATAGTTTGTTGAGAATAATTCTTCATCGAAGTCATTTAAGATTTTTTGTTTATACATATTTCTTGCTCTCTTTCACTATAAATATTATAACATATTTCAAAGAAAAAGTAAATAGTTATTTGCTATTTACTTAATTTCTTTTCTGCTTCGGCAAGTTGATCGTAAGCTACATCAAGATTAAGATTAACTCTGTCTCTTTCAGCTTCTAAGTATTTAATTCTTTCTTTAAGCTGTTTGATGTGAGCTTCTTGTAAGCTCTTATCATCGTAAGCAAGTAAGTATAAATCTTGTCTAGCTTTAAGTCTATACTTAAACTCATTCACAAACTGTTCGTGTGGTTTCAACCAAAGGCTGAAGTTGTCTGGAGCACTGAACAAGTATAAGTGGCATTCAGTTTCAGATCCATAAGCTTCATGTTTGCCGAAGACATAATCATTAAACTCTGAAGCTTGTTCTGCATCAGCAACAGTAAAGACCTTTTGCACTAAGTCTAAAACATACTTAACATTCTCTTGAACGTTATTGTAGATAGCTTCGCCAGTGTTTGTATCTTCAATTGTTTTAACAAAATCTAATAACACAGAAGGTCTGATGTGTTCACTTAAAGCATCTAAGTGATGCTTGATAGCTTCAGCTGTATACACTCTAGCATCTTGTGTATCAACATGTGGCCAAGTATCTGTGTTAAAGTAATCGTCTTGTGGTCTAACATCCCACTCAAATGAATCACCGTAATATTCGCCGTCTATAAATCTTAAGTAAACTTTTTCTTTATTCATATTTTCTTATCCTCACATTCTTCTTAATCTGTGTAGCCTCTAAAAGTGAAGCCGCCTTTCTCTAAGCTAAAGCTTATTACACCGTCTGCATTAGGAAATTTTTTCGCTAATTGATTTAATGACATATCTTCTGTTCTGCCTGCAGTATACAAACCACATTGAATCATTGGATCATAATCATTAAGCCAAACTTCAGCATATTGTATTTCGTAATCATTAATAGCTTGTTTAAGTTTCATAATAGTTCCTCTTTTATCTGCAGTTATATTATAACACGAACAATAAAAAAAGTAAACTGTTTTGTTTACTTTTTAAATAACTTCCATGCCTTGACCTCTGAACAAAGCATTTTGAACAAACTGTACGATGTTGTCTTTCATACGTTGTGCTGCCAGTGTTAGTAAGAAACGTCGTTTAGCTTCAGTGTCTTTAGCTTCACTCACAACACGTTTGATGTATTCTTTGAACTGATCTGATGAAACTGATCTGTTTTCATACATACTGTAGATGTCTTGTATCTTCTCATTTAAATAATGAACATACGATTTCGTATCATCTACAAGGTTGAATTTGAAAACATCTTTTTCTTTTTTAACTGCCATAATTTATTCCTCTAACTCTCTTTGTTTTGCCTGTCTAAGAACGTAAAGTGCCTCTTCAATATTAGAAGAATCGCCACTAGAGAGTTTAAGTTTACGACCATCATTCATAAATAAAATTAATTTATAACCGAAGAAGCCAGCTCTAACTTCATAGCCTTTAACATCTTCAGAGTCTACTTCAAATGTTTTGTACGAAAACATTGTCTCTTGTGCTACTCTAATTCTTGCCATATTAGTCACCTCACATTATTATTATATCATAAATAAAAATAAAAGTAAACAGTTTTTTACGCTGTTTGCTTTAAAAGTTCGAAGTCATTATCTTGAAAGATAACCATGTATTCGTAGTCGACCTCTTTAGACTTTTTATCAATGAGTTGAAGTTGACCGAAGTATTGTCTTGAACCAACGTCTCGTCTATCAATATCAACTAACTTCCAGTTGAAGTTTTTGATAAAGTAGTTTTGCCAGCCTGGGTATAAAGCCGCATCGAGAACTTTAGCATCGGCATAGTAGTGGTCAAACATAAATTGTTTTTGTTTATCATTTAGCTTCATAATATTTTCCTCACATATATATTATAACATATTCTTAATTAAATGTAAATAAAAAAGAAGACTTTTTAGTCTTCTTTTCTACAAGCATCTCTCACTGGTCCCGGAGTCCAACCCCAACTTGTTCCATCGCTTACTTTCTTTAAGCAAATTGGATATTTACGTTTGCTTGGTCTAATTCCGGTGATAATGTAATCTTGAGTGACACCTCTATCAGTAAGAGTAATTCTTCTATCGAAGTCTTCAGGTTTTAAGCCATACATTGAGCAATACTTTTTGAAATCAGCGAAGTTTACATCTTCTTTGCTTTCGCCTTCTTTACAAGAAATCTTGCCTTCAAAGTGGTCAAGCCAAAACTTGATATTTCCTAAGTCAATTACGAGACCGTATTTTTGTTCTAAATCTTTAACAGCTTCCGCAAAGTCAGCTCTAAAGTTTTTTAGCATTTGTCTATCAATCATTTTGTCTTACCTCACTATAAATATTATAGCACATTTTACAATAAAAGTAAATAAAAAATTGCTTCAAATTAATGAAACAATTTTATTTTCGAAACATATTTTACTTTACTTCAAAGCTTTTCGCACGATACAATTTAATTGCTTCTAAGTAAAACTCAAAAGGCGTATCAGCGTTATATGATTCAGCTAAATGATTCTTAAAGCCTGCACGAAGAAACATTGCTGCTGTGTATGGGCCAGCATTACAGTTAGCTTTCTTCACAAGAGCTTCTTCTGCTTCTGTTAAGATCAATTTGTTTTCAACAATTGTCATAAACTTTTGCTACTCCTTCCTTTTATTATACAGTGTTTCGTACGTAAATTTGCACAAATTTATAAAAGCCAGCGTTTTACCACTGGCTGTTTTTAATTGCTTCTATTAACAAGTCAACACCTTTCATTGTTGTTTTGTAATAATATCTGCGATTTTCATTAGATGTAAATCTCTCAAGATAACCCGCTCTACACAAGTCTCTTACCTGTGCCCACAGAGGATTTTTAACTCCTGGGTAGATGATGTTCTTGTCAGCATAACTTAAACATCTTGCCAAAATTTTAATATAAGTTTTATTTACAGTTGGTTTATTGAATTTGCAGCCAGTTTCACAATCTCCAATTAACCAATGTGGTTTAACTATAACTTTTGTAAATTTCATTTCTAGTTCCTCCTAAAACTTATAAATATATTTTGGTGATTTTAGAACTTTAAGTTCTTCAAAAGCCTCATAGATTTTATTGGCTTCGATGAGTAGATACTCATAATCGTTCTTACATTCTTTCGCTTTCTCTGGGTCGTCTCTTAAAAGAACTAATTGACTGAGAATTGTGAAGCTTATTCTTTGACCTTTGCCATGAGTATCTTTTTCAACAAAACAAGTAATTCTATTGTATTTATGTTCTTTGACAAACATGATCTCACCACCATATTTTGAATATGATGGTTCAAAGACTTTATAGCCTCTTGATTTTAATACTTGGTTGTAATTTCTAAATTTAGGCATAATGTTGCCTCCTATAATTTTTCTACTTCTTCTGGTGTAAGTTTTCTAAGACCACCAGTTTCAATTTGAACTGTTTTGATTTCTTTTGGTGTGTCTTCAAAGATTTCACAGGCACAATCTTTCGCCATTTCTAAACTCAAAGTGCCATGTTCGATCTCGCCGCCATAGGCATCGAGATAGCAATCTATTGAACAATAAATTCCACAATAACCACTTCTATTATAGAACTTACTATGACCAATGACCATTGGCTTTCCGCAGTTATCACATCTGACTATAAGTTTTCTTTTTGCCATAATCTTTACCTCACACTTTCATTATAACATAAAAAGCCTACTTTGTAAATAGGCTTTTGTAATTTTTTTATTCAACGACCGAAACGCAAGTGATTTCGTATTGCCAGGTTTCTTGGCTGCAAGGATCTGCACCGTTTTCTTCACAGAACTCGTTGATTTCTTTTATTGCTGCGTCTGTGCATTTTGCTTCTGTCGTGTAAAGATTTGAGACAACTTGCACTGTGCCTTCACCTGTTTCTTCACATGGAAAGTCATTGTTGTAAATTATGTATTGGTAGTAATTCATTTATCTTACCTTCTTTCCTAATATTATTATAACATAAAAAGGCCATTTTGTAAATAGCCTTTTGAATTTTTTATATTCCTAATGAATTTTTAACTTTGAGACACTTGGTTCCTTCAACCACAATTTCTCTAACTTCAGTATTGTCTGGAAGAACTAAACTTTTAATATCACCATTAGTTTTATATTTATTTTCGAAATTTCTTGCTTCTTCATAAGTTTCAAACAAGAGACCATCTTTTTTTGAAGAACAATAATATTTACTTCCTAAAGTTCCATCTTTCTTTTTATATGGCATTCTCACAAAAGTCTTTTGACTTCCCCAAGTTCTTAAATTTCCCCAGCGAATGTGAATATAATAGAGCTTTGGTAATTCTTTTGTAATTTGAATTTTCATTTTTTCTTATCCTCTTTTCATATATATTATAACACATTTTGAGACAAAAGTAAATAAAAAAGAAGTTTTATTTAACTTCTTTTAATTTGATTTTGAGATTATGGGCTTTGACATATTCCGCAAGTTCTCCATCAACATCGAGACTTGAGATCATTTCTCTTTCACCATTCTCGAATTCCTCGATTGTTATTTTACAAATTTCAAGCATTGAAGTAATATCACTTGCTCCGAAGAAATAATCTAATTGACCTAAGTATCCGGATTCAGGAAGACCCACAAAAATCGCAACCATATCACTTGTTGTCTTACCACAATAAGACTCAAGTTCTAATAAGTCATATTCGATTCCGGTTTCTTCACTTACAATTGAGTATCCTTCTCGATCGCTTTTAACAACATTTAACATATTTATTTTCCATCCTTCATATATATTATAACACAAAAAAAGAGTTTTGTAAACTCTTTTTTGCTTTTTTATTCTAACACACCTAACACAATGTCGATACCGTTAAGTAAGTTATCACCATCATCCATCTCATAGACTTCTTCAGGTTCTCTACAAAGTTTTTCACGAACTTCTCTTTCAGTTAAGTCATAGTCTTTTGCAACTTCTAAGATCCTTTCGTCTCTAAGTTTTTCAAGTAATTCAGTTAACTTATATTTTTCATCTCTTGTCATAGTGTTTGTTCCTCACCTTCTATAATTATTATAACACAATTTCAATTAAATGTAAATAGAAAAAAGAAGTTTATTCAACTTCTTTCTCTTCAACGGTGACAGATCGTCTAATTCCAATATCATCGGCTTCGTAGATTTCAAAGAATCTATCACCATCTTCATAATCGTCTTCTGGATTTTCAAACCAGTCAACTACTTCGTCATGAACTTCTTTCACTTTTGAAATTGCTTTAGTTTCATCAGTATAGACACCTTCAACAGATGAATAGAAGTTTCCATCATCATCGGAAATGGCTTGAGACACAACATAAACTTTCATTTTTATTTTCCTTCTTTCATATATATTATAACATTTTTTGAACCAAAAGTAAATAAAAAAATGAAGAAATTAATCTTCATTTTCTTCATCTTCGTCGAAGTCGTCATCTTCGTCATCTTCGTCATAACCGAACATTTCAAGTGCTTCTTCACGAAGATAAATGAATTCTTCTTGTATGTCTTCAAGAAACTTTGGTTCTTGCTCAATGGCTTTGTTAACTTCGGCAACAGTGTATTCATCGTTGTCGTCACAGAATGATTTAACTAATTGATCGAGCCATTCTTTGAATTCGATTTGATGATTATCACAGAATAAATCTGTCTTTGCATTTTGTGTAGCACTCGCATAATCATTAAAGTCTGTGCAGAATAGTTCTTCATAAAAGTCGTTTAGAATTTTTTGTTTATACATATTTTATTCTCTCTTTCTACATATATTATAACATAAAAAAAAGAGTTTGTAAACTCTTTTTTTATAAACTTGCTAAGATAGTTTCAAGTTGTTTAGCAGTCTTACAACTATCCCATTCGGCACCAGTGGCTTCAGGATAATTTTGACCGTTAATCTTGGCTTGCCAGTTAGTATAATCTGGTGTGAAACTTCTATAAATGAAGTCGCCGTCAGGTGAATAACCGTTTTTGGTTTCTTCTTTATGAGCCCACATACCATTAGCACAACAGTGAGTACCGACTTTGAAACAGACATAGCCAGTATAACCTAACTTGATTGCTTCTTTCAAGAAGGTTCTCATTTGTTTCATGTGACTAACTGTTAATTTTTCCGGCCACCAGTCGAAGATGCTTAAGTCGTCATACACAACGTCAATTCGTCTTGACCAACCAGCCTCGATCATCTTTTCTAATCTTTCTAAAACAGGTTCTGCATTATAATCACTAAATGGTCTATTCATTTTTATTACCTCTCTTTTTTCTATAATAATTATAACACATTTTAATGGAAAAGTAAATAAAAAAACGAAATCATTTCGAAATCGTTTTGTTTTCGCACATGTATATATTATATAAGGTTTACATGCCTACGTACACGAAATTGATCTGTTTTCGTTTATATTAGAACTTTTTATTCGGATCGATGCCAATGTTCTGCTTTTGTTGAACACCGATAAATGCTCCGTTGTGCTTGTAGTTCTTTTCATAGCAGTCACGAGCATAAGCGAACTCAACCCAGCTATTTGCAGTAGAAATTTCGATGATCTTAAGCTTTACAGCTTTGTTATCAGTATAATTATTTAGATTCTTTTGATAAATTTCAACAGAAGCTTTTGTAATCGGCTTTTTTGCTTCGATAACTGCTTCAATCCACTGCTTTAGTGCATCTAAAAGCTCTGCATCGGTCTCTGTAAGTGCCAACTGTAAGTTATTTCTGACCATTGCACGTTTAACTGCAGTTTCATCATCACGTTTTAGTTTTGCTTTCTTCTGCAAACCTTTAATCACAGACGGATCGTCTTCCACTATCAGTGCGTACATCTTCTCAATATCGATTTTGATTCGATTTGGATTCTGTGGGTCTTGAAATATGATTTCTAGCTTCTCAAAAGCTGCATCACAATGAAGCTGATCTTCTACTGAGAGTGTAGTTCTGCCTGTGATGTAGTTTCTGTCGAGATCAAAATAACCTTGGTTATTTAATAATTCATCGCGTTTCTTGTTAATGACCCTCGCATAAATGTTTAAAAGCTCTGCCCAGTAAACTGCGCAGTTCAAATTTAAAACATTAGCTAACTTTGTGTTAACTTGTAAGTAATTATAAGGGCTCATTAAATCACAATACATAAATTAAATATACCTCGAAACAAGCGTTCTGGCTGACTTTAATGTCGCACGAACTTCTCTATATAACTTTTGGTTATTCGCCTTTTTAAGAACCTCTAAAGCAGCATTAAATTGTGCTGGCACAACATCGTAACTGTCATTAAAGTATTCTGTATAAGTATCTGGTAAATTTGAAAGTAATTGAATACATTTGAATGCCCAGAACTCTTGACTGTATTTTGTGTATTTGTATTCATCACCATTTTCATCAATGCCTTTTGCAACATGTTTCAAAACTTTTGTAGTTTCGCCAAAAGCAATAACATCTAAAATGATCGCTTCAACTAATTTCTTTTTGTTAATGAAAGTTTGAATCATTTCTCTCGCTGCGGAATGACCATCAACATTTTTAGTTTGAAGTTCTTCTTCTTCATCAGACAAAGTATCACCTAATGTCTTTGCTGAATTTGTATCAGTTTCATCTGCAACTGGTGTTTCTAAACTAACAGTGTTGTAGTTCGCACTGTGTTTGTCTAAGTTAAATTCATAGTATTTACGAACACGAATAGTTTCGATGCATTGGTTAATACATTGTTGTGCATTGACCTTCTCATCTGTTTGCCACTTTCTGTATTCACATGCTAATGTAATTGCTTCAAAGACCCAATCAACAAAGTCTGATTCTTCTAAGCCGATGTTTGGGCATTTGTCGGCTAAATTTTTAACTTTGTCCCAGTGTCTAAGCATTAGACCGCTGATGTATAAATCTTTTAGATATTCATCGCCTGCATCGTAAGCAGCACAATAACCATCCAACATTTTTCTAATTGTTTCTTTGTATGGCTTTGCATCGTACTTGATACCTGTTTCTCTCAATAAGATATCTGCTTTCTCTTTGAAGATAGTAAATGCTTGTCTACTCATAGTAGTACCTCCTGTTTGTAAAAAACCAAATTTGGTTAATTTGGCTTAATGATTGTAAAAGTGATAACTAACTTTTCTTTGGAACTGGTCTTCACCAACTGATTGTCTTGTCTCGGCAATTTCCTCAACGGTGGTTTGACCACGAGCAACCTTAAGAATTTCTTTATCAGAAAGTCTCACTAACTTATCTGCCTTACCATCTGATGTGGATCTCTCACAGATATAGTAATAGTGTTGATGACCTTTACTCTTTGTTCTAACTTTTGTGCCGCGATAGAACGCTGGAACTGTACTTGCAATACCAACATGAGTGCAGACCCAACCATTATCGAATGTTCTATTTAAGTATTTTGACGTTCTCATAAAATTTCTCCTTTGTATTATTATACAATAAATTCAACTGCTTGTAAACAGTTTTTATTTAATTTTTATTGCTTCTTGGAATAAATTTCCGATGTTCTCATCGTAACCGGCCTGATTAACAACAGTTTCAACTAAAACTTCTAAGTAAAC
>JAFXWB010000052.1 GCA_017534425.1 Bacilli bacterium | reverse complement strand
TGAATATACATGCTCCAAATGAAGCAAGTTTAATTGTTATCTTATGTGGTCTACCATATGGACCATTTGGAGATGTTTCACATGCTGCTCCATTATATTGGTTAGCGCCACTATAAATATCTTTGTCGGAATTAAATATTTCTTCATACCATCCTGGTTCAGTAACTGGGATTTCTATGAAATCATAATAATTTGAAGTCATATTGAAGACAAAGAGCAATCTTTCATCTTCGTTAAATCTTTCAAATGCGAATACGCTTTGATCTGAATTATCGACCATTAACCAGTTAAAGTTATTTGGATTATATTCATTTAAATACATTGCAGAGTGATGTTTATAAATTTCATTTAAATCTCTAAACATTCTGCTTAAACTATCGTGCATTGGATAAGCTTTAAGGTTCCACGCTAATGATTTAATTTCGTTCCATTCATCGAATGTACCAAGTTCGTTACCCATAAAGTTAAGTTTCTTACCTGGGTGAGCATATTGATAGGTAAGTAAGTTTCTAAATTGCATAAACTTCTGGACATAATCGCCCCAAAGCTTATTCATTAAGGTTCCTTTACCATGCACGACTTCGTCGTGTGAGAACGGAAGCATAAAGTTTTCATTGAAGTAATAAGCCATTGAGAATGTTAGCTTATTATGTTCGTATTTCTTATAAATTGGGTCTTTAGAGTAATACTTTAATGTATCATTCATCCAACCTAAGTCCCACTTATAGTCAAAACCAATTCCGTCTTCAGTTGTTGGTTTAGTAACTCTTGGGAAATCAGAAGAATCTTCTGCAATCATCATAACTGAGCAATGTCTATCGTGAATCTTGCAGTTAAGTCTTTTTAAGAATTCAATTGCGCCTTCATTACGGCCTCTATCTTTATTGCCTTCATAGAAAAGCATATTTGAGACAGCATCAACTCTAATACCATCAATATGGTATTCAGTAATGAAATAGTTCATCGCTGACATAAGGAATGATCTAACTGGATCTTTTCCTAAGTCAAAGTAACTTGAACCCCATGGAGATACGTTAGATGGGCTAGATTCAAATAAATAAGCACCATCAAAGTTTGCTAATGCCCAGGAATCACTTGCAAAATGAACTGGAGCGAAATCTAATATGACACCGATACCGGCTTGGTGAAGTTTATTAACTAAACTCATTAATTGATGTGGATTTCCGTATCTAGAATCTACAGAGTAGAATCCGGTTGCTTGATAACCCCAAGAACCATCAAATGGGTGTTGAATTAATGGCATAAACTCGACATGAGTAAAGCCCATACCTTTAAGGTAAGGAACTAATTTATCAGCAATTTCTTCATATGAGAAATATCTGTCATTCTCACCATGTCCAATCCAGGAGCCAAGGTGCATTTCATAAATTGACATTGCTTTGTCAAAGTTACGAGTTCTAGTCGTCATCCAAGCTTCATCATTCCATTTAAATCCTTGGTAATCGAAAAGTCTTGAACATGTATTTGGTCTAAGTTCGCTATAGAATGCACATGGGTCAGCCTTATCTGCATATTGACCATAAGCATTTTTAAAATGGAATTTGTATGATTCGTAGTTATTTAAATGAGGGATAAAAATCTCCCAAACACCACAATCATCAATCTTCGCAAGTTTATCTTTTGTTACATCCCAGTTGTTCCACTGACCAATAACTGAAACATCGCTTGCACAAGGTGCGTAAAGTCTAAACGTTACACCCTTTACACGGCCCTTCTTTTCAAAGTGAGCGCCGAAAAATTTATACGAGTCAATTGTTTGACCGTATAAGAAGTCTAAAAGTAATCCGTATGCCATATAAAAACATTTTATCACTATAAAATAAAAATGGGAGTAATTATTAATAATTAAACCCCTCTTTTAATATGTAAGTGCTTACTCTTTTGGTGTTTCTTCCACGGCTGGCGGTTCATAAAAATGCATGTACAAAGTAACAGAAAATATAAAAAGTCCAACATTTGTTAATGCTAAATTTAAGCACAATGAGAAGAACTTCATAACGTGTAAAATACCAAAGGAATTTAAGAAAAACCAAAGACCAAAAATACCAAAAATTATCGAGAAAATTAGGGTATTTCGATAGGATTTTGGGTTTTTCGTACCATGTTCATTTGTCATCACAACAACTAGTAATTGACTCTTTTTAATATATGCTTTTAAAGACATATAAATAGCAAAAGCAACAATGATTAAATGAAGGAAAAGAAAAACAAAAGCCATTCCGTTTTCGACCTTTTGAGATTCTGGAACAGTGTCAATTCTTAAAACATAAAAAATGATACTGAAACAACAAAATAAAAATAATGCTGATGTAAGAATTGTTAAGCCAAGAAAGTACTTTGATTTTGTTTTCATACTATTTTATATTAGCGCAAATATAAATTATTACAAAAGTAATTCTTTTAAATAAATTAAAAGCACCTAAGATACTTTAGGTCGAAATCTAGGTGCTTTTTAGTTAATTACTAATCTTCTTTTTCTTTTCTCGCATCACTATGTTTAAGGACTAAACCAAAGCTTACGAGAGTTAAAATGGAAAGAGAATAAGCGGTAATTGATAAGGCATTATATTGTTTTAAATGCTTGTTAGAGATTTTACTATAATGTTCATATTGATCATTAAAGTAAAGAGCTTTATCGTGATAAATACTTGATTCATCTTCTAAAGCATCATCTCCTAAAGTAGATAAAACATTTTTAGCAGCCATGACTTGAATGTCAGCACTATTAAGCTTTGCTTTTGTGTATTGAGCAACACCAAAAAGAGTTAAAGCTGCTGCGCCACAGAATCCAACAATTGAAATATAAGCAATCTTATAGATTCTATTTTGCTTTACTTTTTGTTCAGGAGTTAATTCTTTCTTCATATTCCCTCCTATTTAGCTGATGGAACTGGATTACCTGAAGCAAGAATATTAACTTCTGTCTTTGGATCAAAGAAGTGCATTGCTTTTGCTTCGAAAGTAATATTAATTACTTTACCACCAACCAAGCTTTCTCTTTCAGCATCGGTTAAGTTAATAGTTGGAATTCTAACAATAATCTTTGTGCCGTCATTAGTCACAACGTGTAAGTGATATTCACTACCCATCATTTCGTTAACTTGAATAGTTACTGGAATAGATGCTTTTGATTTCTCACTTGCAAGAGAAATGTGTTCTGGTCTAACACCAAGAAGAATCTAGCGTGTTTGAACACCTTTTTCTTTTAACATTTCACCTTTCTCCCCTGTAATTGGGAATTCGGCACCAAAGAATTCAACGTGATATTTGCCACCTTTTTCTACCAAGTTGGTATGGAATGTATTCATCATTGGAGCACCAATAAATTGAGCGACAAATAAGTTATCTGGCATATCAAATAATTGGGTTGGACTACCAACTTGCATAATATAGCCATCTCTCATACAAACGATTCTGTCACCTAAAGTCATAGCTTCTGTTTGGTCGTGTGTAACGTAAATGAATGTAGTATTAATTCTCTTACGGAGTAAGATAATTTCTGCTCTCATTTGGTTACGTAATTTAGCGTCAAGGTTAGAAAGTGGTTCGTCCATTAAGAAGACCTTACAATCTTTAACCATTGCACGTCCGATAGCGACACGTTGACGTTGACCACCTGATAATGCTTTTGGTTTTCTTGTTAAGTATTGGGTAATACCTAAAACTCTAGCAGCATCAATAACTTTTTGGAAAATTTCGTCTTGGGAATAACCTTTAACAACTTTACCTTTTTCTTTTGAAGCTTCAAGTTTAGCGATCTTGTCTTCTTGTCCGCCTTTTGCTTTTAAAGCTTCAATTTTCTTATTAATCTTTTGAAGTTCTTCTTCGCTCCAAGGATAAACGTGCTCCTTCTTATCAAGACGGAGTGGGAAGGCCATATTTTCAAAGACTGTTAAATGTGGGTAAAGAGCGTAGTTCTGGAAGACCATTGAAATGTGACGATCTTTTGATTGTAAATCGTTAACGACTTCACCATCAATTTTACAAATACCTTCACTAATGTCTTCAAGTCCAGCGACCATTCTCAATGTAGTTGATTTACCACATCCGGAAGGACCGACGAAAACGACAAACTCTTTGTCTGCAATATCAAGATTAAAATCATGAACAGCAGTAACGTTTCCTGAATAAATTTTCTTTACATTTTCTAATTGTACACGAGCCATAATATAAGCCTCCTTTTTTATCCTTTAACCGCGCCGCCGGTAACACCTTCGACGTAGTATTTTTGTAAGAACATGAATAGAACCATAACTGGAATGGCGACAAGAACACCACCAGCACAGAACCTTGTAAAGTATTCTGTGATATGCGCTGCGTCAAGCCAAGAATAAAGACCTGCTGCAACGTTCATACCTTGTTGAGAACCAAGGGCGATTGTAGATGCGAAGACGAAGTCTCCCCACGGTCCCATGAATGATGTAAGAACTGTATAAATAACAATTGGCTTACAAAGTGGGAGAATAACCTTGTAGAAGACTTGGAATCTAGTTGCACCATCAACCATTGCAGCTTCATCAAGTGATTTAGGCATTGTGTCTAAGAAACCTTTTACAATGTAATAACCCATACCTGATGAGGCAATAGAGACAATGATTAAGCCCGGAACAGCGTTATCACCGGTAACTCCAACTGATTTAAGAACTTGATATAAGACGATCATAGTTAAGAAACCAGGGAACATACCTAAGATAAGCATTGCATTCATAAGTGGCTTACGAAGTCTGAAACGGAATCTTGATAAGGCATATGCCATCATAATCTGCATAATAGTTTGTCCTGCAGCGGCACATAAAGCGATTATAAACGTATTAATGTACCATTGTAGGAAGTTAGACTCTGATGCCGATTTAGTGGCCATATCGTAGCCAAATAAGTATGCATAATTATCAATACCCCATTTCTTCGGGAAGATATAACCTGTTGGACCGAAACTTTCTACTCTAAATGACTGGAGAAGTAGGAAGATGAATGGAAGGACCCAAACAATACAAATAACTGATAAGGTAACGTAAGAAGCGGTATTTACAATACGACGTCTTTTCGCAATACCCATCGATTTCTTTTCTTTATTTTTCATATTATTGGAATTCCTCCTCATTACGTGTGGATGGAATAAGGTTGTAAACAATAAGTGAAATAAGTGCTACAACGATAAATACCATAATACCTATAACAGCAGCCAATTTATAATCTTGATTAGAAATTGCCAAGTTAAATAACCAAGTAATAAGTAAGTCGGTATCACCATTAGCAGATGCTGCTAATTGGTTATTCTTTGGTCCACCACCAGTTAACAAGTAAATAACATTAAAGTTATTCATGTTTCCGGTGAACGAAGTTAATAAGTATGGGCCTGTAACGAATAACATATATGGAAGAGTAATCTTTGAATATTGTTGCCATGGACTTGCACCGTCGATATTAGCGGATTCATATAAGTCGGCAGGAATATTCATCAAAATACCTGTCGTAATAAGCATTACGTAAGGAATGCCAATCCAAATGTTAATAACAATAACGGTAATACGTGCAATTGTTGGATTGCCCCAGAAGTCAATCGCTTTTCCACCTAAATTAGTGATGAAATTGTTAATAATTCCATCTGGCTGGAACATTTGACCAACATAAAGAAGGCTAATGAATTGTGGAATAGCAATAGATAAAACTAAGACTGTTCTCCAAAGCTTTTTAAGCTTAATACCTTTCTTGTTAATAAGCATTGCAATCATCATACCAATGAAATAGTTGGAGAATGTTGCAAAGAATGCCCAAATAAGTGTCCAAATTAAGATGGCTCCAAATGTGGATGAGAAGTTATTTGATCCAGCGGACCACATAAATAACTGTTTAAAGTTATCTGTGCCTACCCATCCAAATAAATTATTTGGAGGCATATTATTCTTATCGTAACTTGTAAATGCAACCAAAATCATGAAGAAGATTGGAAGCAATGTAAAGACAATAATACCGAGTGTTGGTAAGGAAAGAAGTGTCTTATGGAATTCTTTATCAACTATTGCTCTTAAATCATCTTTAGTAGTTGCGATATGTCTATTATCCTTTTCAATTTGTTCATTAATACGATTTTGTTTAATGTTCAAATTCCATGTCCAAAGGAAGGCAAGGATGAAGAAAATCGACATAATACCAAACAAGAGGACATCAAATGAGTTAACACCATAAACAACAACGCCATCAATGGTTTGAGTTGCTTCATAGTAATAACCCAGTGAATTTAATTTTCCAAGGTAATAGCCACCATAGAAAATCATGTAAAGGATAAATGCGATTTCAAATCCAAGAAAAAGAATACCTCTTAAAATTTGTTTTCTAGCGAAGGAGCCAAAGCCCATAATTAAGAATGAGACTTTTGTTTTCCAATCGCCATGAATAAAGGTTAAGATTAAGGTCTTAAAGTAATTATAAATTCCTTTGCCCAAATTAATAATTAATTTGTAAATCTTAATACCTAAGTTCTTAAAGAATAGAGGAATCTTAAATAAGAAGTGTTTGAGATTATATACAAAGCGCTGCCATTTAGTTAGCTTTAGATAATCTAAACCAGTAATTTCTGTCATTTTATTTCCCTCCTTTCCTAATCGCCTAATAGTTCATCAAGGTTAGAAGTATAAATGCTTAACGCTTCTTCAAGTTGAGCGTCACTAGAATCTCCTTTAACTGAAGATGCAAGTGTTGCACAGTTTGACCACCATGATGAAGGCATAAGTCCTTGCTCTTGAGAATATGGTAATTGTTCCGCAAGAGCTTTAAGTCCAGGTTGAGCTAAAACTTTTTCATCTTGAGATGCGAGTAAGTTACTTGGACCCCATCCAACTTCGTTGAATCTTTGAAGTTGGCACTCTTGATTTGTAAGATAACGAGCAATTTTTCTACAAACGGAAGCTTTTTTACCATCTGTTTGAGGTTTAACTCCTATAAGTTTATAACCTGAGAATGAAGAGATATGGAATGTTTCACCATCTACTGTAAATGAAGGCATTTCACAACAACCTAAGTTATTTCCTAATGCCTTTTCAGCGGCTTTATAATTCCAAATACCTGAAATAGCAACCGCAGCAGTATCACCAAGCTTATTTGTTTGATCGTTTGGTGCAACTAAATCGGCTGCCTTTAATTCTCTTAAAGCTTTCAATGCTTTAAGTCCCTTTTCTTTATAGTTATCTTCGTAAGACACAAAGTTTCCTGTTTTTGGATTGACTGTCCATTTAGAGTAACAACCTGTAGCCATGAAGTAACTTGCTGAATAGAAAGCGTTCGAGAAAACAGGATAATTAATACGTTTATTAACTGCTTTAACTTTTTGAATAACAGTCGACATATCTTTTACATCAGTATCAGATAAAATTTGTTTATCGTAATACATGTAATAACCATTGTCGCTTGTCATCGGGAATGCGCAGAGAGTATCGCCATAAGTTGCAGCATTAACAGCGCCTTTTGGATTATCAGATTTAACGCCTAAGGCCATGTTTCCGGTAATATCACCAAGAGCGCCAGCAATCTTTAAGGATGCTAATTGGTCTTGAGCGAAACAGAAAACATCCGCGCCAAGTTGAACGTCTTGAATCATTTTTGAAGCTGCTTCACCTTCGGACATTGGTTCAACGTTGAAAGTGAGTTTATATTTACCATTATTAACAGCTTCAAATGATGCTAATTGGGTTTTAGTTAAAGTAAGAATTGATGTATCGCACCAAACTTTTACTTCGTAACTTCCACCATCGTCATCATCGTCTGGAAGAACATCATCAAACGGGTACGGAGTTGTTGAATATCTAAATTCAAATTTACATCCAGATATAGCAACCATACCTAATAATGAAGATGCAAGTAATAAATATTTAGTTTTATTCATAAATAATTATCACCTCCTTATTCATCAACCCAGATACCATATAAATTGGTAACTGCTTGTTGTTTAAAGTCTTTTTCGAAATTCCAAAGGTGTTCTTCATCGCCTAAACATGAAGAATACATTGAGAAGCCAACGAAATGATCAAAACCTTGTTTTGGCTCAAATCCGAACATTCTACCGATTTCTAATACCTTTGCTTCTGTATTTACTTCTTCTGGGCAAGCACCTAATGGTTTAATCATGAACCACTCTGCAACGTAGATTGGAGCATCGATTTGTTCATCACCAACAATTCTTGTTGTCTGATTTGCATCAAAGTAGAAATTAATTGTTGTATCAGTTTCTTGTGCTAAAACATATTGTTCTGTTTCTACATCATAGATGTATTTAAAACCATCATCATCGGTAATGTAGATTTTAGAAACGTCTTTTTCTTTATCGAAACCACCTTTTTGTAAGTCTTCTAAACTTGGAACGTGAATTTCGTTGTGCAAAGTATCAACAATACCACCTTTTGTAGGAGTATATACTTCTTCTTTTGCACAGCCACCAAGTAAAGAGACTGCCAAGACCGCTAATGCTAAATTTCTAATTTTCATTATGCTGTCCTCCTTGTGACAAATACGCCAAAGCCTTCACTTCTAAAATTAATGGTTCCAGCATTAGCTGATGCACCATAACTAAATAGTTTGTGATCTTCAACGTTAAAGTCATATCCTAAGCTTCCACCATGTCTACCAGCAACATAAATGAACATTTCATCTAATTGAATGCCTAAGGCAGAACCGTTTGTCCAACAAAGATTGACATAGCTACTTCCAGCGCTTGTTGTTCCGCTTGGCCAAATCTCGCCTTTTCTTGATGGAGCATCAAAGTGGATATTTGAATCTTTATGAATTCTCACTAAGCTCTTCCAAGCATCATTATAGTGGAGAGAATTTTCTGTTCCGTCATTATCAACAGCAGTTTGTCCACCTAATGTAACAGAAACTTTGTTACCCCACTTAAATGAGTTAACTTCAATTGGAGAGTTATATGAGTTATGAGAAACATAACGATCATAAAGTTTTGTGTATGTAGCAGGTAAAACATCTTTATTATCAATCATAGATTGACTGACTTCTTTTGTTCTAAAGATTTCTTCTCCGCCTAACATGAATGCAACACCATTAGAAGCAAATACTAATGCGTGAGATGCTAAGGATGCATGAATAATATCAACAATACCAGCAGCGTGATGATTATCAGTGTGCTCGTGCATTGTTTGATAGAAATGGTCAACTATTGTCCAGTTATCGTGACAGGAAATATAGTTAACGGTTTGTTTTGCATAGTTAGATTGATTTCTATGGATACCCCAAACCATATCAGCAACACGATTTGGTTCATCATTAAATTCAGATCCACTCTTTTGCATAAATCCAGTTTGTGGATAAACTTCTTCAGTGCCCCAAGCACCATTTTCACCTTTAACGCCATTTCTTCCGGTATCATTGAAACAGCCTAAATAACATTTATCTGTATCATCAACACCAGTTTCAGGGTCAAAGTTATTACAGTATTTATAAACCTGATATGTTGAAGTACTACCAGTACCATTCCAGCTACCGTTGTAGCCAGCAACAGAGGTCCAACCTTCACCATAGACATAAATGTCTTTGTCTAAGGTTGATAGCTTCTCTTTAACAGCATTCATGGTTTTATAATCAAGAAGTCCCATTAAGTCAAAACGGAAACCTTTAATCTTATATTCTTTTGCCCACATATAAACTGAGTCTACAATGAACTTAGAACACATCTTAGCTTCAGATTTAACCTCGTTATGACAACCAGAGCCATCATAAAGTTCGCCGTTTTCATCATATCTAAAGTAATAACGTGGCATTAACTTATTAAATGGATTGGATGAGACTGATGATACGTGGTTATAAACAACGTCCATTGTTACACGAGTATGTGCATCAGTTTTTGACATTCCAAGAACTAATTCTTTAAGTTCTCTAATTCTTGCTAAGCCATCATGAGGATCTGAACTATATGAACCTTCAACAGCATTATAGTTTTGAGGATTGTAACCCCAGTTGTATTTATTAATACCACGTGGAGATTCATCATTATCAGCATCAAAGATTGGCATTAATTGAACTGCGTTAACGCCAAGTTCATTTAAATGATCATATCCAGTTGTAACAGTTGGATGATCTGGAAGTCTTGTTCCAGGTTCAACCATTGCTTTATATGTCCCATTTTTGATGTTGTTATTGCTGACCCAACTAGAATCACCAGTAAAATCACGAACATGTACTTCGTAAATTGCTAATTCTTGTGGTGATTTAATATCGTAACCAGGTTTTCCGTCCCATTCTAATGGTAAATCGTCCCAACCTTCTGGATTAGTGTCTTTCTTATCATAAACAAGACCTCTAACACCAGAACATCCAACTGCAGTAACATATGGGTCAACAGTTGTGGTTGTACCATTTAAATTATCAACTTGGAAATTGTAATAATATCCTTTTAAATCACCAAGGACAGTAAGTTCCCAAATACCACCTTCGTTATAGGACATATGCCAGCCTCTATTATATGAATCTGACTTACCACCATAAACAACAGGTGTATCATTATCCTTATCATAGATAAGAAGAGTCATATTTGCAGAAACTGGTGACCAAACTTTGAAAGTAGTAAAGTCTTTGGTATATGTCATACCTAAATCATCGCCATCATAGCAATAATATTTATTGAACTTGGCAGTATCATATAAGGCATCACAACCAACGAATACAGTCTTTGCTAAATCGCTTGTTGAGCTAACTTCTTTAGAAACTAAAGAATATACCATATTAATTTTGGCTGTATATGGGAATTCAATATTAAATTCCTTATTGGTATCAGTGAGTTTATTTGTGCCACTTAAAACAAGGAAGTTTTTCTTAATAGCTTCACGTTTTTTAAGTTTGATTCTGTAATAGTTTTCGTCAAAGGCATATAAATCCCACTTAACAGTCTTGGTGCCTTCAGTTGCGGTACAACGAATTGTTCTCCAGTCCGAGAATTTTGCAAGTTTAATACCGTCAACTTTAGTTTCTTCTTCAGTTGCGAATTGAGCCATACCACCGCCAGCGGCAGGAGTTGACCAAACTTCAACAACTTCATTGACTGGTGGGAATTCTGCAAAGACGAGTTCAACGTCATCAGATTGTCCGCCCCAGTTAAGATTAGATTCACTAATCATTTTGTATTTAATAATGTAGAAAATTGATGGAAGACCAACAAATTCTTTAAATCTTGGATCAGGATTAGATTTGTTAATGTTAATTGTTAAAGTCATAGATGAACCGTCAGCAGCATATTCAACAATATCTGTTCCATTATGTTCATCACTATACTCAACACCATCAATACCATTTGCCCAAATATAGAATGCTCTTGAAGCACACTTATTGTCATCATTCACATAGTGAAGTTTGACTGTAGAGACTGGGCCAATGGATTCATCTTCTTCATCTTCTTCAGCAACAGCTCTTGATGTGCCTCTTAAATGAGGTTCTTCAAATTTAACTACTGAAGAATCCTTGTTATAAACAATTGGATCATCACCTGGATCTTCGACATTGACCTTCTTAAAGAAGGAAGGCACGAAAATACCAAGCGTTAAAGCTGAAGATGTAAGGATTCCGAATAAAATTTTCTTATTTATCATATTCAATCCTCCTATTAATTAACTGCTTGTTGGATCCAATATTTGACACAGTTAGTGTCTGTATCATCATGAATGCCAATATCCAAATAAATAGTGTATTTACCAGCACTTGCAATTTTCAGGTTACCACCATCAACTGTTGCGCATCCATCTTTAGCACCACTGTGATTTGAACCACCGAAGTCATAAATTTCTAACCAAATTAATGGGTTTGTTCCTTTATATTGAACGGCTTTAAAGGATTCTCCAGCAGAGCATTCGAATGTGACAAAATATTCTTTTCCTGAGCCGCCACCTTCATTAAGTGTAAACTCGCGTGATTTCTTTGGAGTAGTCCAAACAGTACTATCACTTGCTTCGTCACCGCCCATTAAGTAGTATGCATTTTCAACTAAAGTTGTATCTTCATTAACTGTGACTGCAACTGAAGCTTTTTTACCACCGCTCTTAGTAGTAACAGCAATCTCTGCAGTTCCTTTTTTAACTGCGGTAATTAAACCAGTTGAATTAACTGTTGCAACATTAGCATCGCTGGTTGAGAATTCAACGTCTTTAACAGTCGCGTTCTCTGGTAAAACAGTCCATTCGATTTGACTTGTTTCACCTTCAAGTAAGGTAACACTTTCGTCCTTTACTGAAACTGATTCAACAGCAAATGTGCCATCTCCACTAGTAACTTTTACTTTTAAGACAGCTTTTCCGGTTGGATCTTGTTTAGAAGTAACAGTAATATTAGCAGATCCTTCTTTTAGACCTTTAACTCTAATATTTGCGCCATCTTCAGCTTCTTTGACATCAGTGACAGCAATTTCTTCATTATCACTTGCTATAGCAACTTTTTTATCTTCAATTTGAACTTCTTCAGAAGCTAAAGTAGCGGTAAAGGTTTTACCACCATCACCAACTTTTAGATCCATTGAGGAAGCAGATAAAGTAACTGTTATAGCGGATGATTCTTCTTCTTTGACTTGTGGAACACCATTGTATTTAACACATGATGTAACACCCATCATAGAAAACGCTAATAAGAAAGTTAAAATGCGAGTTTTCTTCATACAAATCACCCCTTTATAAAGGCACAAACGCCATATGAAGATTTACCAATATCTCCACCAGCAGCATTTGCTGCGCCTTCTGTAGAATCTAAGTAACTAAATCCAGCATCAACATTCATGAGGTATTCATTTGTATTTCTGCCGTTATTTAAGAAGATTACCATCTTATCTTCCGCGCCTTGAGAAACAACGATTCTTAAAACATTCTCACTTGAATATTCAAATCTAATCATTGCGCCTTTTGGATAATTTCTCTTAATGTTAGTAAGAGTTTTGAAGTAAGGATACATTGTTGAAAGTGTTGCAATCTTATGACCTGTAACATTTCCTTCATCATTTAAGACTGCTTTGTAAGAAATACCTTCATCATTATTAACCAAATGACGATTGTGTTCATCAAGTTCAAAGGCATATTGACCAGATTTATAATTGGCACGAACCTTCCTTTCTTTCCAAAGGAAAGGTTGACGATACCAAATATCCATATTGTTCTCTGAACCATACTTTTCAATATGCTCATATGTATTTGATGTCATACCAAGTTCATCACCATAATAAATCCAAGAAAGTCCAGGATTTAAGATAGTAACAGCGGCTTGGAATTTAGCTTTTCCTTCAGCATATTCATCACCGTATTTAACATTATCAGCAGCTGTAGTGCTGTCTTTATTTCCAATACCATTTGCTTGGTTAATAAGTCTCATAACGTCATGGTTAGATGTAAATGCACCATTAATGAAGTCTGAGCGTTTTCCGCCAGGAATCTTGTCTCCGCCATCACCATATGGATAATCATCTCCGCCATATGCAAACGCATCATAAGTCTCAAAAGCTTGTCCAGCTTGATCTACTTTAGTATCAAAAGAGGAAGCGCCTGCGTCTGTGTTATATATCCATGCTGGTACGTGATAATAATTGGAGAAATCAAATTGAGAATCAAGAGCTTGATAATATGGAGCAGTTCTTGTTCCCCAACCATCAAAGTTTTCACCAACTAAGAAACATGGTTTTGATTTGCTTGAAGCATAAGCTTTAAGTTTTGAGGAGAATTCTTTCCACCAGTTGACGTTCTTTGTTAAATTTGAAGAATAGTCATATTTCTTTGGAACGTATTTTCCTTTTTCTTCATCGTATGATGTCTTTTCGCCAACGTCAGTGATAATAAAGTCAGTATTTTGACCATCGATATCACCATTTTCTTTGCAATATTCATCAAACATATAAATATGTTTAACAGCGTCAAGTCTGAAGCCGTCAAGACCTTTATCAATCCAGAATTTAGCAGTATCGATAATTAAATCTCTTGTAGCTTTACTTTCATAGTTAATTTCAGGCATGCCAGAACCGAATTTACCATAATAATAGTAGTGAGATTCACCATCTCTGAACCATGATGGACTATCTGATTCGGCATCCTCTTTAACGGTTATTCTATCGTAATCTGTAACAACCCATTTATTGCCTTGTTTTTCTAACTTAGCTTTTTGGATTTTATCTGTTTCGTATTTCCAAGTATAGACGTCTCTCCATTTGAAACCATCTTCTTCTTTTGCCCATTTTGATTTAGTGAACCATTGATTTGATTTTGAAGTGTGATTTAAAACTAAGTCCATTAAGACTGTCATTCCACGACTATGAGCTTTTGTGAGTAATTCTTCATAGTCTTCCATGGTTCCGAAACGTTTATCAACTTCCTTGTAATCAATAGTGTCATATCCATGATATGAACCTGATTTTTGAATTGGAGTTAACCATAAACATTGAACGCCTAAATCTTCTAAATAATCTAAAGAATCAATAATACCGCGGATATCACCGATACCATCACCGTTTGAGTCTCTAAATGAGGCAACAAAGATTTGATAACCAACGCCCATTGATTTGAATTTATCATCTGTCGGTGTTGGATCTGTACATGCTGTAATAGTGTCAAATTTAGATCTATATTGACCTGTTGTATCTTCATCGATTGGATTTTTAACTGGTTCAACATAGTCACTGCCACTTCCAGCAAAATATCTATAATCTTCTAAGCTTCCTGTTTGAGTGAAAATATGTAATGCTTTTCCATCTCCAACAGAACGCCAGTTTTCTGGTTTAGCGTAATCTTCAATATAATTTTCAGTACCACCATCACTAATCCAGTTCTTACTTCCGTCCATAGAGTCAACTCTTGGGAAGAGGAAACCAATTTCAGTAGTGCCTTCAAATGATACTGAAGTACCTGTTTTACCACCGACTAAGTCGGTGTTAGTTAAATCAACATCATAAATAACACCAAATTTATCCTTATAAGGTGTGTCGCCACTGAATCCAAGATTTTTATTTGTCATGAAAGCAGTAGACATCGGTTTTAAGGTTAATGTGTCGGAAACTTGAGTTTTTCCTCCATAACCCCATAGAGTTCCTTCTAATGAATCTGGATAGAATGGCCAAACCCACAAACAATAGTTTGTGTAGTCATTTGCAGATGATCCACGATTGTAATGGAAATAAACATGGCCAGGTTTAGACCATGAATTGGCCCATGTATCGTAATCATCGCCATCCAAGTTTTCAGTATCAGGATTTGTTGCTGGCTCTTCAGGTGTAGTCTCTTCTTTTTCTTTTTGACCAATTGTACAACCTGCTAAAGCCAACATTGGAAGTGTTGCTAATAGTAAAAGTCTTTTTTTCTTCATAAGCATCCTCCTAGTCGTGCCATGCACCTAAATCAAATGAAATAGTTGATGTAGCGCCTGATAAAGCAACATCATCTGCTCTATTCCATTTTTCCATTCCATCAAGTGTGCTTGCGTTCCAAACTGATAAATCAGCAATTGCTCCGCTAACACGAACAAAGATGGCTTTGTTATAATTTGATGGAATTAAAAATTCCATATTTGAACCATTTGCTGCGCCTTCATACCAATGACCGCTATTAGCGATGCCGTCTTCAAAAGCCCAAGCATAAATATGAGCACTTGCATCAGTCCACCAAGATGGAATATTTTCAACTGTATAGGTTACATTTTGAACTGGACCAGTTACATAAATTCCTAAGTCATCTCCTAAGAATTTGACATAAAAATCATATGTTCCGGCAGTATTACAAGTTAAATATTTTGTTCCATTATCATATGCGAATTTGTCACTATATCCACCAGATTTAAGGGCAAAATAAGTGTCATCCATGAAGAATTTAATCTTATCTCCGACAGCTAAAGTAATACTATGAATTAAAAATTCATTATGGAAACCTGGTTTTAAGGAAAGAGCAATTGGAGTTTCAGGATCACCAGCACCGTTTCTTAAAATTTGTGCGTTTCCTGATGGTGCTCCATCAATATAAATAAAGTCACCGTTTCCATCAGCAGTAACAGTTTCAACATATATTGTGTATGTTCCGCTAAACTTGACTACAAAATTGTTGTCAACATCACCTTCAAAATAATCTTTAACAGGAGAATCACTCTTTAAATCACTAAAGTGGAAATATGTTTGACGAATATTGAATACAAATTTTGAACCTTTTGTTAAAGCAATATTTTCTACAAGATATTCTGAATCTGAACTTGGCTTTAATGAAATTGGATTATATGCCCAATCAGATGCTCCGGAAGCTAGACTCATCATTGTGTGAGTATCAATGTAGATTCTATTTCCAGAACCATCAGGTTCACCTGTTTCAATATAAATATCACATAAAATGGTTTCTTTTGCCTTTAAATAGTTAGTGTGTGAGCCGATTTCAAAATTAGAACTTACTCCACCATCTTTTAAAACATCAAAACCATAATTTACTCCATGGATAAATCCGATAAATTCATCATTTTTGGAAAGTAAGTAATTATATATTACATATTCGGTTCCTGCACCGTCTTTAAGTTGTAAATCAACAGTGTTAAGAATTGAATCATGATAAACATTTAAAATTTGACTATCTGCTACAACATGAACTTCATAACTATCTGTAATAGCATTATTAGCAACTAATGTTGCAGTAATTAATGCATCGCCAATTGATTGACCTTCAACAACACCGGTAGTTGGATTTACAGTAGCAACAGCTTCGTTATTTGAAGAATAAGTAACACCTTTGTCAATAGCATTAGATGGATGATATGAAATTGGGTTTTGAGTAGTGCCGCCAACAATAATTGTTGCATCATCATTAACAAAATTAATCGCGTCTACATAGTGAATTTCTGCAGGCATTGAAACGACAACAATTGCTTGCGCTGAAAATTCACCACTTTCATCTGTTGCAGTTACGGTTGCATAACCAGCCGACTGAGCATGAAGTGTTAAAACGGAAGACTTTTGAGCAACTAAAGTGCTTGCATTAGCATCAGGTTGAGTTTCACTAACTTTTGAAACAACACCACCCTCAGAAATAGTCCATGTAATATCTCTATTACCAGCATCTAAAGGAGTAACTGTTGCAATTAAATTTGCGTCATCTTCTCCGAGAACCATATCTAGCCTGTTAACACTAATGGTTACGCCATCAGTAGTGGCTGGAGCTGGCGGGTCTTTTGGATCAACATGAACAGAACAAGATGCAGAAATAGTTTTCTCTTTATTCATAACTGTAATAACAACATCTTGTCCATCCTTAGGAACGGAATATGCATGAAGTTTTCCAGCAGTAACTGTAACAGAATCATGATTCGAAGTTTCCCAAAGAAAACCTGCGGTCGCATTTGCAGGATTTTTGGTTACCTTTAATGTTGTTTCTTCACCAACTTTGAGTGTTACACTACTTTTGTCTAGAGAAATGGATTCGAGAGCAACTATAGCATCTTCGTTTGAACATGAAAAAAGGAACGGAACAGCTAAGCTAACCGTCACGAGAAATAGACTTTTTTTCATCTTATTTTCCTCCGGGCGACCATCATTAGGATATTAAACGAAATGTTTACGTTTGTAAAAGCGCTTACAAACATCTTATAAGAATATACTATTCTTCGGAATTTACCCAGTCAAGGAGAAAACATTAAAATAAGGATTTATCGTTATTATTTATGTTTTAAAAAAGCCAACCCAATATGGATTGGCTTAATTAATTAGAACTACCTAAATTAGTTTTCTTGTCTTCTCTTGATGAAGAAGTATCCACCAATAGCAGTCACTGAAACTAAAGAAACAATAACAATAGCAATTACAATATTTGAATTATTTGAGTTGCTTGCTAATGGATTAACGTTAACATTAGCGCCTCTAGCTTGACTTGAACTATTAACAATAAATTTTGTTAATGATGGGTGACTTCTTAATGCAGCATCATAGCGAGCAACTGCTTGTTCTGTATATGTTCCATCTTCTTTAGCAGAAGCAGCATAAATGTAATTCTTTACAGAGCCAGATAATGCACTATAAGTGGATGCATTTGCTGCCCAACCAGTAGGTGCATTTTTACCAGTAGAATCGCAACCAACAGTTGAAAGGAAATCTTGAGACCATTCATCAGCCGCAGCAATTACAGGATCGGTTATGTACGTTGATTGACCATCATAATCAAAATAAAACTCATATGTTCCAGCAGCAGTATTATGGATGTTGCTTTCGCCACCACCACTAAAATTTGATGAAATTGATGAATATGCGCTATAAGAGCCACACCAAGTTGAATCACCTTTTAAAACTTTAAAATAAGTGTTTGCAGGTAAAGAAACTTCACCAAAAACTTCTAAATTATCTGAACCATTAACTTTTGCATGTGTTAATTGTGTATTAACAGTAGCAACAGACCAATTGTCACTTGATCCGCCCTTAACAACTGCATTTAAGTCGTATGCCCCTGATTCAGTCCATTTACTATTTTGATAATAATTTCCTAAATAAACGACATGATTAAATGTTGTGTCGTTAGTTGTTGACCATATAGCACTATTGCCACGATCATTTTCCCAACACCAATCGCCCATAGTACCAACACCCGGGTCAACACGCCAGGCAATACATTGATTTGGAGTAAAATCTAGTGAATATGAGTATTCAACAAATCTTGATCCTGAAGAAGGAGTTACAAATGAACCCCAAGCGCTTTTGCTTACTGAGTTATTAAACATATATAAGCAAATTTTTGAACTTGTTGATCTCCAATCGCTTGTATTTAGTTGCAAAAAAATCTTTCCGCTGTTGCCTAAAGCAATTGCGTGTTCAGATGCTTCAGCAACTTGAGCTTTCTTGCCTTCTTTTAAATTCGCAAGTCCTAAAGCACCTGCCGCAACAAGAATGAATGCAGAAAGCATAGTAATTAATCTTAATTTTCTCATATTGTTTTCCCCCTTATTGGGATAAATAATTATTTTAATTATACAAGTATTTTAAGTATTTCAAAGAATATATTTTTCTTTGAGGTTGATTTAGTAAATCTTAATATATTATATTAAAAAAGATAACGCTTACATAACAAAAAAACAAATTTCATAATAGAAATTCGTTTAATTTATCTTTTCTTTTACCTTGATAGCGACTTCTTTTGGAAGGTATTGAGATAACTCTTCAACAGTCGCATTTTTGAGTGAATCTATATCAGTGTAGTGGTCCAAAATTAGTTGTTTCCTTTTTGGACCCAAGCCTTCAATATCATCGAGGATTGATTTGGTGAAATTTTTGCTTCTTTTTTGATGATGAAAAGTAATTGCAAAACGATGAACTTCGTCTTGCATTCTTACAAGTAAGAAAAATAACGATTTATTGTCATCAAGTGAAATGACATTTCCACCCTTGTCCATGAGTCCTTTTGTCTGGTGTTTATCGTTCTTGAATAAGCCAAAAACTGGAATTGATAATCCAAGTTCTTCAATGACTTCACTACCAGCGTGAATCTGTCCTAAACCACCATCAGTTAAAATTAAGTCCGGAAAATCAGCATTTTCTTCAATTAAACGCGAATATCTTCTTCTCATTACTTCCTTCATTGAGGCGTAATCATCACGTTTTTCTTTACCTTCAATGTTGAACTTTCGATACATCTTTTTTAGTGGTTCACCATTGATGAAAACAACCATCGCTCCAACAGGGGCATCACCTTGAATGTGAGAGTTATCAAATAGTTCAATTCGATAAGGAGTTTTGATGCCTAATCTGTTACCTAAATCTTCAAGTAAGGAGGAGTTATCATCAGTGAGTCTAGCAGACATAAAATGAGAGTCTAATGACTGCACCGCATTGAGGTTTGCCATCTCAATTAATTCGATTAATTTACCTTTGGTAACTGATACGAATTTAGTAGGTAAAAGTTCGCTTAAAACTTCACTAACTCCATCAATATTCATGAGTATTTCTTTCGGTAAAGAATGGGTCTCATAATATTGGAAAATAAGGTCAGAAATTTGCTCAACATTATCTCCAAATTCTTCAACAATATATGATTCTTTTCCGAGCAATAGTCCTTTACGATAAGTGAGTATTGCGAGAGACAAATATCCGTTTCTTGTCGTATATGCGAATACATCTCTATCAATATGATCTTTATTTTCAACGCCTTGTTTAGATAAGACATGATCAATAGCGTCTAGAGTCTTTTTTAAATCATTTGCTTTTTCGAACTCAAGATTATTAGAGGCTTCCACCATTTTTTCCTTTAAATCTTTAACAATTTCAGGGTTATTTCCCTCTAAGAATGTTTTGATGTTATTGAAGAGTTTGTCATTTTCTTCTTCACTAACCTTATTAATACAAGGTGCGAGACACATGCCCATATGATAATAAAGACATGGTTCAGTTTTGATATTGGCGCATTTTCTTGTTGGGAAAAGCTTATTAAGTAAATCAATTACTGAATATGCGTAGCTGGAAGTAGGAAATGGACCAAAATAGTAGAAATTCTTATCAAAATCATTTCGAGCAATCCTTAAATATGGATCATTTTTCTTTTTTAGTGCGATATAAGGGTAATGTTTACCGTCCTTCAACAAAATGTTGTAACGAGGATAGTATTTATGAACAAGATTCATCTCTAAAATGAATGATTCTTTATCAGTTTTAGTTATGATTGTTTCAAAATGGTCAACGTGCGAGACCATTGCTGCGACTTTACCTACTTGTGGTCTTAAAAAGTATTGGCTGACACGGTTATATAGATTCTTGGCTTTGCCAATATAAATAACCTTGTCATCCTTATCCTTCATTAAATAACAACCAGGACGACGCGGTAATAATGGAATTGCAACTTTTACTTTTTCTGTCATTTGAAAATTACCACCGTTGCTCCAGTTGCACCTTCATGTGAATCACCATATCGATAAGAATCAATGAAGTCACATCTATCTAAATAGTCATGAACTGCATCTCGTAAAGCGCCTGTCCCCATGCCATGAATAATACGGACTTGTTTGAAGTTTTTAACACGGCAATCATCAATATATTTTTCGACTTCCGCCATTGCTTCATCAACATGTTTACCAATGATGTTTAATTCAAGTTTTACGCTTGTTTTTGAAAATACAAAATTATCAGGATTTCCTGTATTTTTTCTTTGTTTTTCCGGGATTTTCGCGACTTTTTTTAGTTTCTTTAGAGTGGATTTAACACTCATTCCGTCAGTAGAAAGTAGTTCAACTTTTTCTTTGTTTATCTTGGTTACTTTACCAACAATACCTAGTCCAGCAATCTCAGCGTAATCCCCTAAATGTATTTCTTCATCACCAATGAATTCGTCTTGTGATTCTTCAAGTTGTTTGAGTTTAGTTTTGGCCTCAATTAACTCGTGAGGTTTGACGTCTGGTTTATTCAAAATTTTGAGGATGTCATTAATTTGTCTTCTAGCATCTTCAATCATCTTGGTTCTTGTTTGTTCAACATCACTAAGTAGATTATCTTTCTTACCTCTAAGTACTTCGTTTTGATGTTCTAAGTCTCTTGTTTTTCCGTCTAACAAGCGTTCTTTTTCTTTGAGTTTCTTATTCATCTCTTCATTATAATGAAGAACTTCATTAAGTTTATCGATTACGTCTGAAACTGATTTGTTTCCAGTTTCATCTAAATTCTTTTTAGCGAGATCCACAACTTCTTTATCGAGATGATATCTATTAGCCATCTCTAAACCATACGATCTACCTGGGAAGCCAATCTTTAAAATGTATGTTGGAAGTAAGTGTTTTTCATCAAACACCATCATCGCGTTTGTAACACCTTCTCTACGATAGGCATATTCTTTCATTCTTTCAAAGTGAGATGAGATGAACGCAAAACACTTCTTGTTTAGTAAGAAATCAGAAACTGCTAAAGCTAAAGCTTCACCTTCATTTGGAGAAGTGCCTGTTCCAAGCTCATCAAGTAAAACTAAATCTTTAGAAGTCACAAAGTGTGTGATTGTTGAAAGATTTGAAACATGCGCTGCAAATGTTGATAAATTATCAGAAAGTGACTGATTGTCACCAATATCAGCATAAATCCTTGGGAAAAATGACAAAATTGCTGGTTCTTTTGTAGGAATAGCAATACCCATCTGCGCCATCATCACTAATAAACCTAATGTTTTAAGTGCAACAGTTTTACCACCAGCATTTGGTCCAGAGATAACAATAAGTCTTTGGTTAACATTAAACTTGAAGTCATTTGCGATAACCTTATCTTCTGGAATTAATGGGTGACGAGCACCTTTAAAATCTATTTGTCTTTCTTTGCTAAATTCTGGGACTTTACAGTTGTGGACAGCTAAATATTCAGCTTTAGCACCTATAAAATCTATTTCTCCAATAACATAGTTATTAGATGCAATTTGAGAGGAATATTTTACTACTTCTTCAGTAAGGAGTTTAAGTAAACGATATATTTCTTCTTTTTCTTCAATTCTTAATACACAGATTTGGTTTGCTAGTTGAACGAGTGCTTGTGGTTCGATAAATGTTGTTTGACCTGAATCTGAAATATCGTGAATTACACCAGGAACTTTACTCTTATGTACAGTAGCGACAGGTAAAACATAATGATCATTTCTAATTGTCATTGTGTCTTCAACAAGATAGTCATGATAACTAGAAATAAGGCGAGACACTATTTGTCGGACATCCATTTCTTTTTTATGAATGGATTGCCTAATTTCTTTAAGTTTACTTGAAGCATCATCTTTAATATTTAAGTTTGGAGCGATTATTTTATGAATCTTGATTTCAAGCTCTCCGATATCATAAAGTCTATTGACGAGCTCAAAGAGCTCATAAGATGAAACCTTATCAACTTTCTTGAAAAAATTATGAAGTTTATTCGCGAGTAAAACATCACTAGCAATGTGATCTAAATCTAGGGCTGTAAGTACACCACCCTTCAAGGCCGTGTCGATAAATTCAGTTAAATCATGTGAGATTAAAATTGGGACTGCACCATACTTCATCGTGAAGTCAGACATCTGTGATAAAACTTTAAGAGCTTTGCTTGCTTCTTCTTCAGTAAGCATTCTTAAAGCTTTAATTTTTGCAATACCAATTTCAGTTTTAGAAAATGAAGCGATTTCCTGGAGAACTCGCTCAATCTCTAATGTACCGTATATATCAAGCATATCAATTATGATAACACACTTATATCTAACTAGTAGATGAAATGCATACTTAAAAACACTAGATTTCGCGAACTATAAAAATGTGATTTACTAGTAAATCAAAAAAATAATTTCGCAAAAATGTCCTTTTTACCTAGATACATATAGTAAGGAGGTCATTATGAAAAATCCCAAAATACTTAAATTTAAAGATGGTGAATTTGAAATGGAAATTCCTTATTTTGAGGATGAAGAAACAGTCTGGTTATCGTTAAACCAAATTGCAGAATTATTTGAAAGAAATCGGAGCAGTATTTCGCGACAAATTAATCAAATTTTTAAGGAAGAAAATACAGAAAAGCAATATGCACAAAATGCACATTGCAATGCACGTTATTCACAAATTCCTTTTTCAGATAAGCCTGTAAAACACTTCAATTTAGATGTAATTCTTGAGGTCGGAAAAAGGATTAAATCATCTCGTGGTATGTTAATAAAAGCACTTGTAGAAGAACAAACAAAAGCTGCACCTTTTAATCATCTATCAGATAAAATCATCATATATGATGACGGAATCAATAAATATGAATTAAACCTCTCGCTTAAAGAAGAAACTATTTGGACAAATCAAGCTCAAATTGCTGACATTTTTGATACCACCCAGCAGAATGTGAGTTTACACATAAATAACATTTTAGAAGACAAAGAATTAGATGATTCAGTTCACAAGGATTCCTTGTATACTGCTCCTGATGGCAAGCAATATTTAGTCACTTTTTATAACCTCGATATGATACTTGCTGTAGGGTATAGAGTTAAGACTACAAAAGCAATATTTCTCAGAAGATGGGTTAGTGAAGTTTTCAAACAATATTTAAAAGATTTATATGAATCAAAAGGACCAAACTGTATCATTTGCAGAAATGAAATTCTTGAACTTCAGAGGGATGTAAAACAATTACAGTTAGAATCACGACATGAAATAACCTATTTCCCAGGAGATCAATTACGGGGTTTTATTGAAATTAAACGTTTTTTAGAAACTGCAAAAGAAGAAATAATACTCGTTGATAATTATATTGGGCATAAATACGATGATGTTTTATTAGGTATTAAAGTTAAGAAAACCATCATTACAAACATTAAGAATAAGAAAATTGAAACATGCGATAATTACACCGTTATCAAAACTAATGAGTTACATGATCGCTACGTTTTAGTGGATGATGTTTGCTACAAATTTGGTTCATCATTAGAACAAGTAGGCGAAAAATTATCTTCAAGCGGAAAAATTACAGATACGTTTTTAATAAACTCAATCAAAAATCTTAAAAACAATGTTGTACAGAAGGAGGTTAAAAAGCATAACAACTTTAAAGATGATTAAGAAAATAATTTTCTAAAAGAAAATTTACATTTTTAATTTATTATTTATTTTACGTATGCTACAATTAAACTATGATTGAAAGAGTAACTATTCAAGTTAATCAAGAAACGAAAGATAAAATCATTAATTTTTATCGTTCAATCCAAAAAGAAAATAAGGGTCAATACATCCTCTTTTTTGGGCAAAACAAAGACTTAACAATTACCGTTTATTCATCCAAGAAGGAAGATTCATTCAAAGTCTTCTTTATTGGAGAAACTGCACTAAGCGAAGCAAAACGCTGGGATAAAGATGCAGCACCAACAGAACCAAAAGAAAACAAAGCACCTACTAAAGCCTGTTGGGAAGTCTTAGATAGCCAAATTGGGTCAGACGAAGTTGGCACCGGTGACTTCTTTGGACCAATCTGTGTATGCGCTGCTTATGTTAAAAAAAGTGATATCAAGAGACTAAAAGAATTAGGCATTGATGATTCAAAGCGTTTAAATGATGATCAAATTAGAAAACTTGGAAAAATCTTAATTAAAGAGTTCGAATATTCTCAACTTTCATTGAATAATGAAAAATATAATGAACTTGTAGATCAAGATATGAACATGAATGAGATGAAAGCAAAAATGCATAACCGCGTTTTATTCAATCTCAAATCAAAACATACCTCAGTTAAAAATGTTCTAATTGATCAATTTGTATCAGAAGACAAATACTACAAATATGTTAATGGAGAAAAAGAAATTATCTTTGGTGTTACATTTAAAACTAAAGGTGAATCTTATTTCCCATCAGTAGCGGTTGGAAGCATTATTGCTCGTTATTCATTTATTCAACATATGGACCTTATTGGTAAGAAATATGGCTTAGACATTCCATATGGAGCAAGCGGAAAAGTTACAGAATTCGCGAAGAAATTCGTTAAAAAATATGGTTTTGATGAATTAGATAAAATCGTAAAGAAAAACTTCGCCAATTATAAGGAATTAACGAAGCTTCTGTAATATTTCTTTAAAATAATCTGGGAGATCGACTGAGAAAGTCATCTCCTTTTTTGTTTTAGGATGTATGAAATGAATCTCATGAGCAAATAATAATTGTCCTTCATCATACATCTTGCGGTTACCTTTTCCATAAATTGGATCGCCAATTACTGGATAACCAATGTAAGCCATATGAACTCTAATTTGATGAGTTCTACCTGTTTTTAGAGCGCACTCTACTAAAGTAGACTCTTTAAATCTTTCGATAACTTTGAAGTTAGTTTCTGCCTCTTTTCCTCTAAGAAGGTCCACCGCCATCTTTTGACGGAATTTCTGGTCTCTTCCTATTGGAGCGATGATTTTTCCTTCATTTTCAGGTATTACTCCAAGAACCAAAGCATAGTATTTTCTACCTAATGTATGATCTGCTAGTTGATTAGATAAAAATGCATGTGCTGCATCGTTTTTTGCAACTATTAAAAGTCCTGCTGTATCCTTATCGATTCTATGAACAATTCCTGGTCTAAATTCTCCGTTTAAAGTGGATAAATTATCGCTATGAAATTTTAGCGCATTTGCTAAAGTATGCTCTTCATTTCCGGCACCAGGATGAACAACTAGACCTTTAGGTTTATTTACAACGATTAAATCGTCATCTTCATAGACAATATCAAGAGGAATATCTTCAGGATTTAAGTCAGAAACTTCACTTGGGAAATCTTCAATTGTAATGACATCTCCATCAGACAATTTATATGAAGGTTTTTCCTTCTTTTGGTTCACTAAAATTAAGCCATTTTCTAAGTGACTTTGCACCTTACTTCTAGATACATCCTCAAGTATTAATGACAATGCTTTGTCTAAACGTAATCCAGCAAGTTCTTTATTCGCCTTTATTTCCTTCATCTTCGTGATTATTTTCTTGTTCTTTGTTCATCTTTTCGAGTTGTTCTGGTGAATACTTAAATTCGCCTCTTTTTGCCTTTTCTTTAGCGGCTTTGATTTCATCAACAACCATCTTAATGATGACCACAATAATACCAATAACTAAGCAAGAATCTGCGATATTAAACATTGCAAATTCCCAACTTCCAAATTTAAATATAATCCAGTCAATAACACCATCAAATCCTGTTGTTTTTGGCCAATAGAAGGCTCTATCAATTAAGTTGCCAAAAGCACCAGAAATCATAAGTGCTAAACCAACTTTGTAAGTATTATCAAGTTTCTTATATTGAGAAACGTAGTAAGCAATAAATAGACCAGTCATTACAAGGGAAATCAAAAGTAATAAAACTCTATTTCCGGCAAGGAACGAGAAGGCTGCACCGTTATTGATTGATCCACCAATGTAACAGAAGTTATTAATTACAGGAATTGCCCCTGAATCACTTCTTCTACCATCAATCATTGCATCTACACCAAAGTGATTGAAAACAACCCATTTAGTAACAATATCAATGATAAACATTAACACCATTAACCAAATGAAAGTTCTAAAGAACTTCATTAAGTTTTCTTTGGAGAATAACTTCTTAAAAAATTCGCTAACCTTATTCATTTTTATTTACCTAAAACATGGGCACATCTTTCACAAACTTCAGTCTCGTCATCAACCTTGATAAGTTTGTCAACATAGTTCCAACATCTTGGACATTTTTGAGCTTCAATATGATGTGCTTCAATTTCTTTTACATCAGCAAATTCAACCTTCGAAACGATGAGTAATTTTTCGACAGATTTCTCACCGAAAACTTCTTTGTATGAGTTAGGAAGAACCACCAATGCTTCTTGGCTAGAACCGATAATTCCAGCGTTACGAGCTTCTTCAAGTTTCTTATTAACTTCATCTCTAGCAGATTTGAAATTCTCGTATTTTTCTAGGACTTTTCTGTCAAAATCATGCGTTTTTCCTGGATAATTTAAGAGTTGAGCACTCTTGCCGTTATAGTCTGGCATGTTAACGTGAACCTCATCCATAGTGAATGGAAGAACAGGCGTAAGTAGTCTCATAAGTGTGCTTGTAACTTTATAAATTACGCTCTGCATTTGTCTACGTCTAAGAGAGTCGACTGCTTCACAATAAAGGATGTCTTTTCCGATATCGAGGTAGAAACTTGAAAGATCACCAGACATAAATGCCATAATCTTTGTCATCGCACTTGCAAAATCGTAATTATCAAATGCATCAATAACTTCATTTGTGACTTCTTCAAGTTTCGCTAAAATGAATTCATCAACTTGTTCAAACTTATTAACCGTATCTTTACTAGGATCAAACTTATCATTTTCACCATCGCTTAAGTTTCCTAAAAGGAACTTGAACGTATTACGAATCTTACGGTATTGGTCTGCAACTTGTCTAAGTAAGTTTTCAGAAATTCTAACATCTTGTTGATAGTTAACTGTGGCAACCCAAAGTCTTAAAATATCAGCACCAAAGATGTTACACATCTTAAGTGGGTCTACACCATTGCCTTTTGATTTATGCATTTGCTCACCATGTTCATCTAAAACCCAGCCATGTGAGACAACGGCTTTGTATGGGGCTTTACCTTGAACAGCGGTTGAAATTGTAAGTGAAGAGTTAAACCATCCACGATATTGGTCACTGCCTTCTAAATATAGTTCAGATTGGTCATAACCTTGGCGTTTTCTTAAAACTGCATCAAATGATGAACCAGAGTCAAACCAAACATCCATAATGTCTTTTTCTTTAGTAAATTTTCCGTTTGGAGAATGTTCATTCTTATATCCTTTTGGGAGGAAGAAATCTGCATCTTTTTCATACCAAATATCACTACCGTATTCATTGAATACTTTTACGATATTATCAAAGACTTCTTTTTCAATAATTGGTGTGTCATCTTCACAATAAATAATTGGAATTGGAACACCCCATACTCTTTGTCTAGAAATACACCAGTCAGTACGGTCTTTAATCATATTGACCATTCTTCCCATACCCCATTCTGGAATCCATTTAACATTTTGAACTTCACGAATAAGTTCATCTTTAATTTTCCCAATTGAGCAAAACCATTGAGGAGTGCTACGGGAAATAACAGGTTTGCCTGTTCTCCAGTCATGTGGATAAGCGTGAATAATTTCACCTTCTTTTAATAAGGCGTTATTTTCTTTTAACATATCAAGAATCACTTTATTAGCATCTTCATAGAAAAGACCATTTAATCTTTCTCCAGTTTCTATAGTCATTCTTCCATAATTATCGATTGGGCAATATGGTTTAATTCCATATTTTGCACAGACATTATAGTCATCAACACCAAGTCCAGGAGCGGTATGAACTAAACCTGTACCAGAGTCATTAGTGACGTGATCTCCAAGAAGGAAAACTGATTCTCTTTCATAGAAAGGATGTTTCGCTTTACAACCTTCAAGTTCTTTTCCTTTAAATACTTTAAGGCATTCAAAAGTTTCAAAACCAAGTTCTTCTTTAAGTTGAGCACTTGTATCTTCTAAAAGAATCAAATCACCCTTTTCAGTGTGATATAAACCATAGTTAAATCTTGGATTAACTGAAATAGCTAAATTTGATGGAAGAGAATATGGAGTTGTTGTCCAGATAACAGCTTTACTTCCATTTGGCACAACACCTTTTCCATCAATCATATCAAATGCAACATAAATGGCGTAACTCTTAACATCTTTATATTCAATTTCAGCTTCTGCTAAAGCAGATTCACTTGACCATGACCAATAAACTGGTTTAAGTCCTTTGTAGATTAAGCCTTTTAACGCCATAATTGAAAATACTTCAATTTGATTGGCTTCGAATTGTTTTTCTAAGGTTTTATATGCATTTTCATAGTCACCCATTACACCAAGACGTCTAATTTCATCTTGTTGTCTTTTGACTTGAGTTAAGGCATATTCTCTACATTTTTGTCTAAATTCACTTGTTGGAGTTGTTTTACGGTTTACACCTGATTTAATAACTTGGTTTTCAATTGGAAGACCATGTGTATCAAACCCAAAAATAAATGGAACATAATAACCTTGCATTGTCTTTTGTCTAACAATCATATCCTTAAGGATACGGTTAAGCATATGACCACAGTGAATATCTCCATTAGCGTATGGAGGACCATCGTGAAATGCGAAAGGCTTGCATCCCTCTCTATTTTTTAACATTTCTTCATATAAGTTTTCATCTTGCCATTTTTTCACTAAGACAGGTTCTTTGACGTTGAGATTTCCTCTCATTTCAAAGTTAGTTTTTGGCATGAGTAATGTTGTTTTAAGTTCCATTGTTTTACTCCTTTTTACAAATAAAAGCATCCCATTTAAGGACGCTTTAACGTGGTACCACCTTAATTCCCTTACATTAGTAAGAGCACTTAATTATGTCTATAACGGAGACCTCCGGAGTTCTTACTTTTTTTCAGAACCCTTACAAAGAAGTGATATTTATCTTAAGTTGTTTATTAGCCTTCCACCATCGCTAACTCGCTATTAACAGAGCTTAAGTAAACTTGTCTTCTAGGATATTTAATCAATTAAAGATTTTTATCTTTTAAGAAATTTGGAAGGAACGAATCTTTTTCGTCATGAGCGTTTTCTTCATTCTCTTCGTTTGCTTTATTTTCAACTTGTTGTTGTGCTTGTTGACTTGCTTGAACTGGACGATCATATGTTGGAACATGTGTGAAGTCAAATTCTTCAGTGAAGTCAGAAGCGATAACAGATACAAGTATCTGATCGGTAAGTTCTTCATTAATTGAAACACCAAACTTAATATCTACTGAGTTGCCTGCTGCTTCAATAATTTTATTGACTGTCTCTTGTGCTTCGTAAAGCGAAACCTCACGTCCACATGTAACTGCACAAATGGCGCGTTGTGCACCATTAATGCTTGCTTCAAGAAGTGGAGAATTGATTGCGTTATTCGCTGCTTCTTGAGCACGGTTTGGACCAGAGCCCATTCCAAATCCAATAAGTGAAATGCCAGAATCTTTTAAGGTGTTTCTAACATCAGCAAAGTCTAAGTTAATGAATGCTGGGCAAAGAATCAAATCTGTAACAGTTTTAACACTTTGTGCGAGAACTCCATCACTTTCGGCGAATGCTTCAGAAATTGGAGCTGTACCGCTGACCATAAGCAATTTATCGTTAGAAACGATAATGATTGCATCAACCGCATCCTTAAGGTTATTTAAACCTTCGACTGAGTTAGCAATACGTTTCTTACCTTCGAATGTGAATGGACGTGTAACAATTGCAACTGTGAGTGCGCCTGCTTCCTTGGCTGCTTGTGCAATTACAGGTGCAGCACCTGTACCAGTGCCCCCACCCATACCTGCTGCGATAAAGACTAAATTAGCGCCAGCAACGATTTCACGAATTTGATCAATAGATTCTTCGGCTGCTTTTCTACCAATTTCAGGATTTCCCCCGGCGCCTAAACCGCCAGTAGACTGTTGTCCTAAAACCAATCTATTTGTAGCTTTACTTCTTGAGAGAGCTTGTTGATCTGTATTTGCAACATAAAATTCGACAGATGATATATTATCATCAATCATTCTATTGACTGCGTTATTTCCGGCACCGCCAACACCAATTACAATGATTCTGGCAAATGCTTCATAATTATCTAAACCGTCATCGTACATAATCATTCTCCTTTACTATTCTTTATCGTTCTTGTTTCGTTCAAGTTGATTGCTTTTAAGTCTTGTATCACTAAGTGATCCTTTGTATTTACTTGATGCAAATATTGCACCTACGATTGCGCTAAATGTAGTGTCACGCGCTCCAATACATGAAGGTTCAAGATAGTGAATTGATGCGCTATTTCTGAATTTGTTCTTAACAAGTCCATCAAATCCATACATTTTTGTAAGTCCGCCAGCAAACACGATTGGAAGATTTTTAACGTGTTCTGGATAACCTTTCATTAATGTATCGAATGCAACATCAAATTTACCAAAATACTCTGTATCAAAGAATTCTTTGATGAGCATATTTAAACTTTCTGGGTCATGTTGAGTTTGAATACCATTTACAAATGTTGTCGCAATAACTGGTTTATATGAGAGTTTTCTTTCGTCTAAGCCATATTTTGCAATTAATTCAAGTGCATCTGCATATTCAAGACCAAACTTTTCACCAACTTTATTAATAAGTGCAGCAGCACCTGATGGGAAAGTAATTGTTTCAAATGGAGCAGAATTGCCAATAAGTGTTACATTTGTAACATCGGCACCGATATCAACAAGAATAAATGATTGTGGAATATCTTCACAATACTTAGCGAGCTCGCATATCGCGTATGAATTTACGCACATTCTGCGTACTTTTATACCTGCCTTCTCAAGTACACGCTTATAGTCGCTTACGATATGTGCAGGTAAAGTGTGAATTTTAGCTTTAACTGTAATGTTGTTTGATTTCTCATTAATTGGAGGATTAATAAATGAACGTCCCTTTTCAAGAACAAACGAATCAGGAATAATATCCACTATTTCACTTCCATTTGGAATAGCTTCTTTTTGGACAAGTGAAATAACATTTTCAATATCAATTTGAGCAATTATTGCATATGGAGAAACAACATTAGTTGTTTTTGAGCTTTGGAAAACATTTAAGCCTAAAGATGGAAGAACTAAAGATGCTTCGTTAATTGTGATCTTTTCTTTAGTGGTTTCATCTTTGAATTCCTTCATCGATGCAATGATTGATGAAAGGGTTTGGAAATCATTTATATCACCATGCGAAACAAGTCCAATAATTGGACGTTGAGCGACATGAATTAAATTGATTTTATTTTCTCTAACATATCCGACAGCAAGTCTAATTTCGGTATCAGATATTTCGATTGCACTTATATAGTTTTCCATATATTCACCCAATATATTGTATATATTAAAAAGCGATATATCAAGGATATTAAAAGAAAGCCACAATTTTATGTGGCCTTCATTTCATTTATTACTTAACTCGTTCGATTATTCTTAGTTTTGCTGATTTACTTCTTGGATTAATTTCAAGTTCATTTTCGTTTGCGATAATAACTCTGTTATTAATTAACTTGAAATCTGGTAAATCTTTTTCTGTTGGAAGAGCAAATACATTGTGTCTTGTCCCTTCAACTTTTGAAACTTCATTAAACGCATTTTTTACTAAACGATCTTCAAGAGAATGGAAGGTTATGAAGCAAGCTCTACCTCCAATTTTTAATGAAGCAAGTGCATCCTTGAGAGCAACTTTTAATGCTCCGAGTTCATCATTAACTTCAATACGAATTGCTTGGAAAATTTGCTTTGCTGGATGACCCTTTTTCATTAACTCTTTTTGCGGTTTAACTGACTTAATAATGTCCACCAATTGTGTTGTTGTTTCGATAGGATTATTAGCACGAATTTCTACAATTTTCTTAGCAATTTGATATGAAAATTTGTCTTCTCCATATTCTCTAAAGACACGTGTTAGTTCAGCGAGTGAATAGGTATTAATTAGTTCATAAGCGGAGAATTTTTGACGTCTATCCATCCTCATATCGAGTCTTGCATCGTCTTTGTATGAAAAACCTCTAGAAACATCATCGAATTGTGGCGAAGAAACGCCTAAATCGGCCATAATTCCATCAATTTTATCAATTCCTAACGAATCTAAATCTTTGCGAAAATTGCGAAAATCATCGTGAATTCCTGTAAATTTTTCGGAAAATTCCGCTAAATTGGCTTTCGATTCTAAGATGGCTGTTTCGTCTTTATCAAACGAAATGAGTCGACCAGTTTTAAGACGTTTTAAAACCTCTTTCGAGTGTCCTCCACGACCTAAAGTAAGGTCAACATAAATACCATCTGGTTTTACATTTAAACCTTCAATTGTTTCGTTTAATAAAACTGGAATATGGTTAGTCATCAAACTCCAAATCCTTTAATGCATCAAATTGAGAATTGCCTTGTTCTTCTTTCTCTTTTAAAAACTCTTCTTCAGAAAGCACTCGATAGCCTTTTCCAGACTTTGTAGCAGTAGCATTTGGAGCTTTTGGAGAAAGTGGAATAGAAGCACTTAATAGATTAAAAATGTAGTGATCCATTTCAATTGAAGTGCCCTTATATTCAATACAATCTTCATCTTCGTCTTTTGAAGGAGCAAAATGGAGTTCATCGCTTCCTTCAATAGTTGTTTCAAAGTTCTTTAATGTATATGAACATTGAAGTACTACTTTAGCTTTAATTGAAAGGTTCACATAAATAAATTCTTCAAATCTTTGAGCTTTAAGCTCAGCATGACAAGATTCAACACTAATTAATGGAATATGGCATACGAAAACTTCTGGGTCAAAAACTATATCTTCTTTTAGTTCAAAGACCTTTGTATATGGAAGTTTAAGTACATCTAATCTCATTATTTTCTAAGCTCTGCACCGAACTTGGTTTCAAGTGCTTTAATAATAGCTTGTTCAAGGGCAACGATATCTTGTTCACCAAGCGTCTTGTTTGTATCATTTAATGACACTGAAACTGCTAATGAATAGTGACCTTCTCTAACGTGCTCACCGTGGTAAACGTCGAATACTTCAACAGACTTAATTACGTCACGATTTACCTTGAATATTTCATTAACTACTTCTTTAGAAGTAACCTTGTCAGTTAAGACAAATGCAAAGTCACGTTTAACAGTCTGATATTTGCTAATTTGTTGCATCTTAATAGCAGATGTTTTCGTGCCGAAAATAAGGCCTAAATCTGCTTCTAAAACAACAATATTTTCACCTGATAAATCAAATTCTTTTAAAGTTGCTGGATGAAGTTCACCAAGTACTGCAACTGGTTTTCCATCAACCTTAACCAAAGCTGATTTACCTGGGTGGAATTCAGCTTCTTTACATCTTTCAACGTTGACACGTTTTTCATCAATGTTAAATGCCTTAAATAATCCATCAAGGACACCTTTTAGATGGTAATAACTATATGCTTCACCTTCCATTGCACCACGTCTTAAATCGTTTCCGGTACATGCGATTGCTAAATGGATATGTTTTTTGCCATCAGTAGTGAATAAATCACTAACTTCAAAGATAGCAAAGTTTTCATTACCGTGATTTAAGTTATATGAAAGTGTTGCAAGTAATGATGGTAAAAGGTTTGTTCTTAAATATTCATGCTCATCTGTTAATGGATTAAGAATCTTATAAGATTCACCTTTATTTAAGATAGCAAATTGTTTTACTTCTTTTTCTCTTACAAGTGAATAGCAAAGAACTTCGTCAATGCCAATTCCTCTTAAATAAGAACGAACTTCTCTTTTGTGTTCTAAATCAGGTTCAAGTCCACCACGTTGAAGTTCAATTTCAGGAAGTTTGGATTCAATGTTTTCAAATCCATTAATTCTAATAACTTCTTCAGCAAGATCTGCTTCACCTGAAATATCAATTCTGTGTGCTGGAACTTCACAGATAAGTTTACCATTCTTTTCTTCTACTTTAAGCCATGCTGCTTCTAAAGAAGCGATGACTGTTTCTTTTGAGAAGTTTGTGCCTAATCTACCATTGATGTAATCAACGCTTGATTCAATGATAACTGGCTTAAATTCTTTATTTTGGACGTTAACAACTTCACCTATTTCTTTAGCGTTACAAAGCTCTTTAAGTAAAACTGCAGTCATGTCTTGGACGAACTTCCATTGACTTGGATTAATACCTTTGACAAATCTTTGTGATGAATCCGAAACAAGGTTAAGTCTAATTGATGTTCTTCTAATTGATGCGTAATCGAAGTTAGCGGCTTCCACCACTACATTCTTTGTATTTTCATCAACTGCACATTCAAGTGAACCCATAACTCCACCAAGACACATAACTTTGCCATTTGAAGTGATGCAAATGTCGCCTTTTTGGAGTTTATAAGTCTTTTCATCAAGAGCGACAAAATCAAGCTCTAAATCATCTCTAACAACAAGTTCTTGCTTAGCAAGCTTGTCCATATCATACATATGAATTGGTTGGCCTGTTAAAAGCATTACATAGTTACCAATATCAACGATATTATTGATGGAACGAATACCGCTTGATCTAAGGGCGTCTTTCATCCATTTTGGAGATTCTCCAACCTTAATATTTTTGACTACTCTTGCTGAAAATTGTGCACATTTATCGGTTAAAATGGAGGCAGGGAATTTAGAAACAAGGTTTTCTTTAACTTCGTAAGTTGGGAGTTTTACTTCTCTGCCAAACAAAGTTTTAATCTCTTTTGCAGCATTAAGAATTGAATACATATCTGGTCTATTAGCGAGCAATTTTAAATCTAAAATCGTGTCATTTAAACCAAGATATCCTAAAACATCTTCGTTACCGACTTCGGCATCTGCTGGCAATTCTTCAATGCCAGATTGTTGAGCTTCTGATAAAAACTTTGTATCAACTCCTAGTTCTACTAGGCTACAAAGCATTCCGTTACTAACGTGACCACGAATTTGGCCGTTTTTAATAGTTCCGCCTTTAAGGACACAGCCATCTAATGCAACGATGACCTTTAGGCCTTTTCTACAGTTTGGAGCACCACAAACGATATCAAGTGTTCCGTACTTTGGGCCGGCATTTACTTTAGTAACGTGTAAATGGTCGGAGTTTTCCATGTTTTCACACATAATAACTTCACCAATAACAAGTTTTGATGCTTGTGCGACTTTGTTAATAGATTCAACTTCAACACCTGCGAAGGTTAATCTATGTGCAATTTCTTCTGGGGTTAATCCTTCAAGATTAACGTATTTTCTTAATTCATTTAATGAAACTAACATTTTATTAACCTCCTTTACTATTTACGGATGAATTGTTCGATAAAACGAACATCACCTTGATAGAATTTACGAATATCATCAATGCCATATCTAAGCATTGCGACTCTTTCAATACCAACGCCAAAAGCGAATCCACTATAAACTGATGGATCATAACCTGACATTTTTAAAACATTTGGATGGACCATTCCAGCACCTAAAATCTCAATAAATCCGGTGCCTTTACACATGGAACAGCCTTTACCACCACAGTTCATACAAGAAATATCAACTTCAACTGATGGTTCAGTAAATGGGAAATATGAACCGCGGAATCTAACTTCACGTTTTTCACCAAACATTCTTCTTACAAAGAGTTCTAATGTAGCTTTAAGATTTGCCATCGTAATGCCTTTGCCAACGACTAAACCTTCAACTTGTCCAAATTGATGTGAGTGAGTTGCGTCATCATCATCTCTTCTATAGGTTTTACCTGGGCAAATCATCATAAGTGGTTTGCCCTGCTTTTCATCCATAGCATGAGCTTGTTCTGGGGATGTATGAGTTCTAAGTAATGTGGTTGGATTAATATACAAAGAATCTTGCATTTCTCTAGCTGGGTGATCAGCAGGAATGTTCATTCTTTCAAAGTTATAGTAATCAGTTTCTACATCTGGTCCTTCTTTAACTTCGTACCCAATTGATACAAAAGTATCAATAATTTCATCTTGGATTAAATAGAAAGGATTAATTCCTCCTAATTTGTAGTTATAGCTAGGAAGAGTAATATCAATCTTTTCTCTTTCTAGTTTCATTGCAATTGCTTTTTCTTGAATTTCCTTTTGCTTAGCTTGGAATGCTGTTTGAACAGCGCTTCTAGCATCATTCATTGCCTGACCAAACTTTGTCTTTTCTTCTCCAACTAAGTTTCTAATCTCACTCATAAGTTGAGATAGAGCGCTTTTCTTAGACATGTGTGTCTCTTGGAAAGATTTTAATGAAAGTTCATCTTTAACTTCTTTTAAATCGCTTAAAATCTTTTCTTTAAGCTCAGCAACTTTTGTGAATATTTCGGACATACATTGACCTCCTAAAATAAATAAAAAGCACCTACTAGGAACGAATTTCTCCGTGGTGCCATCCTTATTCAAATATTAAATATTTGCTCTAACATCTTAACGCGACTAACGCTTCTCATTACAAGAAGATACTCCGAGGTGAATTCGCTCGTCTTATGCACTTGTGGGTTCCACTATTCCACATTCCCTATTACATAAGCTTGTAGAGTTACTACTTCTCTTCAACGCGAATAATATTATAAATGTGCGGTATAAAAAAGTCCATACCTTATGGTACAGACTCTTTTTTAGATTACATATTTTATATTCGACAGGCATGAATGAGATCAAGTAGTAAGTTGCTTCATTATCAACATCCCAAGTGTAGACATCGATCTCAAGTCCACCTTTTGTGAAGGCATAACAACCTGCGACTGAGTAATATGCATCAGATTTAGTAAAACCATCGGTTTCTAATGCTGACATATAAGCAGTTGAAGAACCACCAACTACGTTTACATCAAATGTATTATATGTTTCATCTAAAGATGCTGTAAAGCTATCTCCTTCTGGAATTGGGTATGTATCAGTAATGCCATTTTCTTCAAGATATGCATCGACTTGATCTTTTGGGAATTCATCTAGCATTGGTTCGATTGCATAGTAATTTAATACGTATTCATCATCACCAGTAACTTCAAGTGAAATTTCTAATGTTCCGCCTTCAGAATCAGCATAGTAAAGACCAGTACTTTCAACATATGAATCAGTAACTGCAAATCCTGCTTCTTCTAAGGCTGCAAGATAATCTGTGTAACTTCCACCGTAAACGGTGACATAGCAAGAATTTTCATATTCTGTATCAATTTCAAATAAGAAACCTTCGCCTTCTGGAATTGGGAATTCATCAGTTGTACCTTCTTCAATAGCGGCTTGAACTTCTGCAAGTGGGAATTCCTCTAATAAAGTAACTTCGACTTCTCCGCCACCATTAACGTCAATCTTGCTAATATGAACTTGTTTTCCAGAGTTTACATTAAATGTAACTTCTGTTGCTGAACCAGACCAAGAAAATCCATTCAACGTGCCTTTATCGGCTTCTAAAGTTCCATCTGCTTTTGATTCACCACAAGTATTAGCGGTAAAAGCGATTGATGTAATATTTGCTGTACCGGTAATTGTAATGGTATTGCCAATATAAAGTCTTAATTCTTGTTTGCTATCGTTATATGCTGGTGCAGCATTACTTGCATTTGTTCCTAAAGCAGTTGTAAATGAATAAGATTTTTGTGTGCCACTTGTACTATTTAAAACAGAAAAATCAAAAGTTGCGCCTTCGCCGGCTTGTTGGTTTTCACCACCACCTTGGCCTTCTCCGCCTTGGCCTTGTTCGCCTTGGCCTTGTTCGCCTTGGTCTTCGCCACCGCCTTGTTGGCCATTGCCACCTTGATCACCAGATGGTTTATTGTCTTCATCTTGTTTTTCTTCTTTTTGAGATTCTTGTTCATCAGGAATTAACTTGTTTAAACCAGGAATTTTCTTTAAAAATGCTGGAGCTTTACAAGCTGAAAGTCCTAATAATGAACCAAAGAGAACTAAACTAAATAATCTAAACTTCTTCATAGTTTTCTCCTTTTATAACGACTTAATTTTAATTAAAAACGAGTAAATATTCTATTAGATTTTTAGACTTATAAGAAAGGGTACTGACTTTATGTAAGTACCCTTGAAAGAAAAAAGTCCATACCCGAAGGTACAGACTCTTTTGTTAATTATTTGTTTTTAGAAATCTGCGTATGAATAGACAGTAACGACGGTAAATCCATAGCTATCATAATATTTGACGTCGATTTCAACTGCGCCATCTGCGCTGAAACATTCATAACCATAAGATCCAGCGGTATCAGGAACTTCATAATTTGCTGCTGTTAAGATTGCAAATACTTCGGTTTGGAGATCACCATCAAACATAATTTGAACCATTGGATAATATTCATCATCACCATCCATTAATACTTTAAAGTTATAAACATATTGTTCAAGAGATGCAAAATCAGGAGTTTCAAAATTTGTTAAGCCTCTATGTTCGAGGAATTTAGTAATAGCTCTTGAAATGTAACCTGGTTTTGGAATGACTGTTAATTCAATATTCCAAGAATTATTTGTGCCTTTCCAGAGTTCGGCAGTAAATTCACCATTTGGTGAAAGATAAGTATTTTCTTCACCTTCGACTGCTGTAAATCCAGCTGTTAATAATGTAGCAGCATAAGATTCCATGCAAGCTTCTTCTGTGCCAGCTTCGACATAAATAGTAAGTCCCATACCATAATCGGTATAAGTTTGATAACCAGAAGCTTCACCTTCGAATTCAGGAAGTGTATCTTGTTCAACTTCATCGCCTAATAAAGCGGCAATTGCTTCTGTTGGCCATTCTGCTGATGGAGCAACATAAACACTAAAGTAGATTTCAACATATGAAGAATATGCTGCAACTTCAATTGTGATATCTTGTGCTGGTGAAAGGAATAAGTGACTTCCAAGATCGGTCCAACCAGCTGCGAGTAAAGCGGCTTCAAATGTTGCACCTAATGTTTGGCCACTACCATAAACATCAAGTTCAGTTGCAGTCCACCAATCATATTTGGTGCCACCATCAAGAGCAGGAACTACAGTTTCGCTACCTGGAACAAGGTTCTCAATAACTGCTGCAACAGCGGCTGCTGGCCAAACTGGAACAGCACTAATAATGATACGTAAACCATATGTGGTTGAAAAAACTAATCTAATTTGAACATCGCCACTTGGTGAAACATAATAATCTGCTGCCGAACCATCAGTCCATCCTTCTTCTTTTAATAAAGCAGCATATTCAGCTTTAAGTGACTCCGGACCATAAACATCGATTTCGTTATAGGAATCATCGACTTCAATATTTGTAATATCTTGTGATGTAAATTCTGGAATAACAGTTTGGCTACCTGGAACAACTGCTTCAACAAGTGCAGCAGCGCCTTCAGTTGGCCACTCTGTTGTTGGAAGTGGATCCATAACATAGTAAATACGAACAATAGCGTAATCTCCTGCGTCTGCAGATAAGAGTTTTCCGACACCGTTTTCGAATTCTTTTGTTAATGTATATGCTCCAGAACTGACTGAAGATGCCCAACCTTGAGCTTCAAACTTAGCAATATAAGCTGCATATCCTTCTTCAGATAAACCATAAATATAGAGGTGATCATAAACATATGATGTGTATCCAAGATCAAGCCAATATAAATTCTCTTCTGGATCTGGGTTATATTCAAAATATAATCCATCACCATCTGGTGCAGGGAATGTGAATGCTTCTAATCCTAAATCAGCAAATGCTTGAGCAATAGCTGCTGCTGGGAATTCATAATTAAATGGATCAGATGCGTAGAAACCAAAGCTACCTTCTAATGAATATGAGTTGCCACTATAACCAAAGAATTGGATTGAAAGTCTTCTCAAGCCTTCAGAAGTATCTACAGATTTTTCAAATACCCAGAATGAACCTGTTGGAGCACTTGAGAATGCAGTGTATTGGTTAGAAACATCTACCCAACCATCTGCAGCTTTAAATTCTGCAGCATAGTCAGGAATTTGAGTTCCGCTAACTTGAAGTGGGTTTCCTTCTGCATCTAAAATGCGAACATTGCCTTCGGCTGCATCATACGATGGAGTTGCGCCTTCAACTGGGAAGAATGGAAGGATTTCACCATGTAAGTGATCAGCGAAAATTGCCTTTTCTTCAGCGGTCCAGTCTCTCTTAACGGCAGGATTAATAGTTACATCAAATGTAGCAGTTTGTCCTTCGAATGAAACTGAGACTGTGCATGGACCAGCTTGTTCAGAACTAAATCCACTGAATGTAGCTTGTGAAGTAACGTCTTGAGTACTTCCATCATCGTAAACTGCGGTTACAACGATGCCAGTAGCGTCGAATTCTTCACCAACTTCGTACTCGGCTTTATATTGACCTGAAATACTAATAGATGTGAGTTGTGCAACAGGTGTTGGCTTATCTTCTTCGTCTTGTTTTTCTTCTTTATCCTTTGGTTGTTCTTCTTGAGGTTTCTTGCCAAGGATTTTTTCGTTCCAGAAATTAACGACTGGTTGACCAACGTTTGAGCTCGCCCATTCTTTGGCCATTTCTAATCCTTCTTGGAATGTACAACCGGATAAAACTAAACCAGAAGCAAGCAATGTTGCAATAAGTACTTTTGCTTTTTTCATAAAGTTTTCTCCTTTTCTTTCTTTACCAAAAGCATCCCGCAGTAAGCTAATAGTAAAGGTTCGGTTTTTTTATGCACAAAAACCAGCCCGGCATACTGTTAAACACGAAAAACGTTTTTATTATTTTACACTAATATGAAATATATGACAATTATTTTTATATCTTGTAAACAAGATATGGCAGTTTTGATTAAAGATTTGAAAGCGTATACATTACGATAGCGCCGGCAATAGCAACATTTAATGAATCTATATTTTTAATATCAATTCTAACTCGTTTATTTGCAACTTTTAGGATTTCTTCAGAAACTCCATGAGCTTCGTTTCCTAAAACTAAAATGTGTTTATTAACTTTAATGATTGTTGATAAATCAACACTACCTTTAATTTCAGTAGCGATTACTTCATATCCTTTTGGGAAAAATCCCTCATAATTAACGAGGTTTAATTTGAATATTGCGCCTTGAGTAGATTGCAGAACTTTTTCGTTATATGGTGAACATCCACCATTCAAAATGACGTCATAATAGCCAAATGCAAGAGCAGTTCTTAACAAAGTGCCTAAATTTCCTGGATCTTGAACATTATCAAGCATTAAGACTTTATGGGACTTGATTGGTTTTTCTTCTAAATATGAGCAAACACAAATGACTCCTTGTGGGGTTTTTGCGCTTGAAATTGATTCCATTATTTCTTTCGACACCAAATATTGAGGAACTTCTAAGTCCTTAATTTCTTTAGTGGTGAAAACACTTAAAAGTGCACAACTCTTTTTTGCCATCTCCAAAGCATGAAAACCTTCAATCTTAAATAAACCTTGTTCTTTCGAAAACTTGGAAATAGAAAGTTTTTGAAGGTCTTTAATCTTCTGGTTTTGTTTGGAATCTATTCTTTTAATCATTGATGAATTCCCTTTTTAAGTTTCTTTTGGAGTTCTTTGTAGTTTGGACAATATTTGTAGACTATATTATAAAAGTTTTTACCGTGATTGCGTTCAAAATCGTGTGCGAGTTCATGAACGACCACCGACTCAATAATTTCTTTTGAGTAATGAATTAAATCGATTTGGAATGAAAGAGTATGAGTTCTTTTTGAGTTGGATCCAAATTGTCTTTCTGTTGGTTTAATTTTTACCTTATATGGTTCAGAAATTCCCATAATTTCCTCATTTTTTCTAACAAGTTCTTTTATCGAAATTTCCGCATTTTTCTGCAAAAATTCATATAAATCCTGCATATTTTCAATATTTAAACTCTTTAATGAAATTTGCTCACCAAGTAGGTAAACAAAGTCATATTCAAAAGAGTAATTTGAGTTCATTTTCTCAAACTGAACCACGAGTTTATCCGCAAACTTTTCTAGTCCTTTAACAATCATTTTTTGTCCAGTTAAATAAGGAGCTGACACATAAAAACCATCTTTTCGGTATCTATAGTAAATATTCCTTTGGCGAGAATATCTCACGTGGACAGGTATATCGTTATTTTTATATTTATATATGAACTCACTTATTTTCATTGTTTAGTATTTTACAACAAAAATGCTTATTGCTAAAATTATTGCATGCAAAAAATACTTATCAGTGCCTGTCTAGTTGGTGAAAAGACAAACTACAAAGGTCAAGGAAACTATTGTCCTCAAGTTGAAAAACTAAGAGAAAAATATGACCTTGTTTTATTTTGTCCAGAGATGGAAGGCGGATTAAAATGTCCTAGAAATCCTAGCGAAATCAAGGGAAATATGGTTATTATGAACGACGGAACTGATGTCACTAGAAACTTCGAATTAGGCGCCAATAAAGCACTCGCACTTTGCAAGTATTTGGGTATCACAAAAGCTGTGTTAAAAGAGAACTCTCCATCATGCGGAACACATCGAATCCATAACGGTTATTTTATGGATAGATTGATCGTCGGAATGGGCATTACAGCAAGACTATTAAAATCTAAAGGAATTGAAGTTTATTCCGAGGAAGAAATTGATAAACTACTTTAATTAAAGAAAACCCACTAATGTGGGTTTATTTTTTAAAACAAGTCAGAATGACTACCTGTTCTTACTAAATATAAAATAACACTTTCATTATGATATTTATAAATAAGTAACCAATCAGGATCGATGTGTAATTCACGACAATTCTTGTAATCTTTTGAAGATTTCAATGGGTGATCGTGGTATTTTTCTGGGATTGCTGAACCGGTTTGAAGAAAGAAAATTACTTTTTCAAATTCTTCTTTTTTTAGGCCCCGCTTAATACATAATTTGTAATCTTTTTTAAACTGACTTGATCTCCTAACGGTATAGATCAATTTTCTAAATCCTCCATTAATTCTTCGACAGTTTTAAAATCTTTAGCTTTCTTTAAGCCTTTTTCCATCTTCTCAACTTCCTTTAAAGCTTTAACTGTTTTTCTATTTGGTTTAGCTATCTTTATAGAAAAAGGAATACTTCCAGTTCTTATTACCTGTTTATAAAAAAGGTTAATCGCTGTAGATGGAGTGAGTCCCAGTTCAGAAAAAATCGCTTCCGCGTCTGCTTTTGTTGTTGCGTCTATTCTAACATTTACATTTGCCATAATGAAGCTCTCTTTTCTTATAATTATTTAAACATTTTTGTGTTGCAATTGTCAACACATTGTTAAAGTATAAAAAAACTCCATTTACGGAGTCTTTATTTAATAATTTGTTTGTTGTCTAACGTAATTTACGTCTAACTTTTTCTTATAAGAATCAATGATATCTTCTGGCTTCATTTTGACTGCTTGTGAGAGGTTCAAATAAGCTTGAAATGCCTTCTCGTAATGCTTCAAATCGAAGTGAGTTTTGAGTGCAATGCAAGCCTTGTAAACTTCGAGGATTTGAGTGGTTAAATCTTTGTGTGATTTTCTCAAATTATATTCAAACTTTTTAGCGCCTAGTGGAATGCCGAGTGAAAGCAAAAAATGCATGCCATCAGCGTATTCATCCATAATTATATCTTTTGGAGAAGGTCCTTTGTTTGACCAGAACTTAAAACAACGTGTTTCGTTGGCGAATTCACCAATCTCAACGATAAGTGCTAAAAGTCTTCTTTCAATTGTTGATTCGTAAGTAACATCATGATTCTTTGCGATTTCAGCATCTAAAGCTTTTTGTAAAGAATATAATTCTTTTAGATTAACAGATTTCATATTTTTCTTAACTCCGTGGTTTATTTTATCATAGTCCCTTTTTAAGAATTAGAATTTTTCTCAACTTTATTGCGAATACATTTGCTATTGTTTATAATTTTAAACAATTAGAGGAGAATATTATGTCTAAAGTAATGGCTGTTAATGCTGGCTCATCAAGTTTAAAATTTAAGCTTTATGAAATGCCAGAAGAAAAAGTGCTTTGTTCCGGTAACGTGGAACGTATTGGTCTAGAAGATGCAATCTTTGGTATGAAATGGGGAAATGAATCCGAAAAGAAGATTCTTCCAGTTAAAGATCATGCTAAAGGTGTTGAACTTGTTATCCAAGGAATGTTAGAACACGGAATAGTTCAAGATATGAACGAAATTGTGGCAGTTGGTCACCGTATCGTTCAAGGTGGCAAATACTTCTCAAAATCAGAACTTTTTGATGAAGATACAGAAGCAAAGATTGAATCACTTATTCCACTTGCACCACTTCACAATAAAGCTCACTTAGTTGGTTTTAGAGCATTTAAACAAATCCTTCCAAATGTTGTACACGTTGCTGTTTTTGATACCGCATTCCATCAAACAATGGCACCAGAAGATTATATCTTCCCAATTCCAAAAGAATTCACAGAGAAATATGATTGCAGACGTTATGGCGCACACGGAACTTCCCATAAGTTCTTAGCACAAGAAGGTGCAAAATATCTTCCGGGTGTAGAACATCCTAGAATTATTTCTTGCCATATTGGTTCAGGCGCATCCATCACCGCTATTAAAGATGGTAAATGTGTTGCAACATCAATGGGCTTAACTCCACTCGGAGGCATTATGATGGGTACACGTACAGGTGATTTGGATCCATCCGTAATGAATTATTTATGTAAATGTACAGGAATTTCAGTTGAAGAAATGTATCAAATCTTCAATAAGAAATCTGGTTTCTTAGGCGTTTCAGCAGTTTCAAATGACTCGAGAGACGTTCTTGCTGCAGCTGCTGCCGGGAATAAAGATGCCCAACTTTCTCTTAGATTATTTACAAGACGTATTGCCGATTTTATCGGCCAATACTTTGTTAGACTTGGCGGAGCAGATTTAATTATTTTCTCCGCTGGTATTGGTGAAAACTCTTGGGAAGCTCGTGAGGAAATTTGTAAAGAAATCGCTCCAGCTCTTGGTTTAAGTATTGATTACGAATTCAACAAAACTTTAAGAGGCAAAGAAGGACAAATTTCTAAACCTGATTCTAAGATTAAAGTTGTTATTATTCCAACCGATGAAGAAGTAATGATCGCAAGAGATACATACGCTTTCTATATGAAATAAAATGGAAAAACTTATTCTTGAAAGATTAAACGATAAACTTCAATTAATTGATGAATTTTACGCTACCATCGAAAAGTTTGACCGTATTGCAGTTTTTAGACATGAAAAACCTGACTATGACGCATTCGGCTCTCAACTTGGAATGGAAACATTTATTAAAGATAACTGGCCAAATAAAGAAGTTATTTCTGTTGGCGATAATCATGTTTCGTTAACCGGAAAGTGTTTTCCTGTTATGCAAACTTATGAAGATAGTTGGTTTGAAAAAGACTTTTTAGCAATCATTTTAGATTTATCTAATATGGATAGAATCTCAGATGAAAGAGCTAGTAAAGCAACATTTACAATTAAAATTGATCATCATCCATTAGTTGAACATTTTGGTGATATTGAAATTGTTGATGAAACGATGTCGGCAGCTGCTGAACTTATCGCATCAATTTTCTTCTTAAAAGAAGATAAATATAAAATATCAAAAGAAACTGCTGAATATCTTTATAAAGGAATTGTTGGAGATTCTGGTAGATTTTTATTTGAATCCACCACCGCTCATACATTTTTAATCGCTCAAAAATTACTTGAAGCGGGTGTTGATTTAAGTAGGGTTTATCATGAAATTTACGATAATGACAAAACCGAGTTATTAGTAAGAACTTATATTCTTAAACATTACAAAGTAACTCCTCATGGCGTTGCTTACTATGTTTTAACAGATAAACTTCTAAAGAAATTCCATCTCCAACCAATCCAAGGTAAAGAAAATGTAAACATTTTCGCTCACTTCACAGGAATAAATGCTTGGCTTTCTATTACCGAAGATAAAAAGAAAGGTAATTGGAGAGTTTCAATTAGAAGTGCCGGCACTCCAATTGACAAATTAGCAGAGCAATATGGCGGAGGCGGCCATGCTCAAGCTAGTGCTACTAAATTTAAAACAAGAAAAGAAGTTAAAGACTTCATTAACGCTTTAGATTCATTATTTGAATAATTTATGACATATACCCCACTCCACGTCTATAGCGGATACTCGCTTTTAAAATCAGGTTTAAAAATAACCGAATATTTAGATGCGGCAAAAAAAATGGGGCTTACGACTGTTGGTATTTCAGATTTAAATACTCTTGCTGGGGCACCAGTTATTAATACTGAAGCTCAAAAAAGAGGACTTAAAGTCATTTTTGGTGAAGACTTAGTTATTGAAAACCTTCTCTTTTCATTCTTCGTTTTAAACGAAACTGGTTACAAAAACTTATTAAAATTATCACTTGAAGTTGAAAAGGGTCGAAATCTTAGAGACGTGATTCTTGAATACAATGAAGGTTTGGCTATTGTTTTATCAACTCAAAATGATGCTTTGAAACAATCGCTAATTACTGATGAAAATGATTTTGCAAGAAAATTATCAAAACTTACTCGTGGATTTGAAAACTTCCACTTAGGTTTAGAAGTCACAAGCGAAGAATCATATATTCAAACAATAAGAGATTTTGCTTTTTCTCATGGATACGAACTTTTAGCGTTCCCTTCTGTTAAATATATTAAGAAAGAAGACGCTATCGTCCTTGAAATGATGAAAGCAATCGATTCTAAAGAAGTTTTAGAGATAAAATCTCCAGAAGGTAATGAATATCTTAAAACTCCTGAAGAAATCGCTAATCTTTATACTGAAGAAGAACTTAAAAATGTTGAAGATTTAATATCTCAAATTGATTTTACTTTCATGAAGCCAAGAGGAAAAATGATTTCTTGGTTAGAAGTAACTGGAGAATCTGGAGACGAAGCTCTTGCTAGACTTGCTATGCAAGGATTACAAGAGAGAGGTAAAACCACTCCAAAGTACATAGAAAGACTTAATTTTGAACTTAGTACAATCAAACAAATGGGTTACAGCGATTATTTCTTAATCGTTCAAGACTATATCAACTATGCAAAAACACACGGAATTGCTGTTGGACCAGGCCGTGGATCCGCATCCGGTTCTTTAGTTTCCTATGCATTAGGCATTACCGTTCCAGATCCACTCCAATATAACTTGCTCTTCGAACGTTTCTTAAATCCGGCTCGTCAAACTATGCCTGATATCGACGTTGACTTTAGCGATATTCACCGTGAAGAAGTTGTCGCATACATTCGCCAAAAGTATGGTTCAAACCACGTTGCTCGTATAGCAGCCGTTCAAACATTAGGTGCGAAAGCTGCTTTAAACGATGTCGGAAGAATCTTTAATTATGAGAAACATGACATTGAATTATTCACCAAACTCATCAAAGATGAGAAATTTGATAAATTAACACTTAGAGAAATATACAAAGCTAATGCTCAATTTAGAGAATTGGTTAATAACGATAAGTATTATTTAGAGATTGTTACTCTTGCCAGCAAGATTGAAGGACTTCCAAGACAAGGAAGTTTGCACGCTGTTGGTATAGTTTTAAATGCTGAACCACTTGAAGGAGTTATTCCTCTTTCAATGGCTTTTGATGGCGGATATGTAGAACAATTTGAAAAAGACTACATCGAAGAACAAGGTTTCCTTAAGATGGATATCTTAGCGCTTCGTAATTTAACCATTGTTGAAGATTGTTTAGCTTTGCTAAATCAAAGAGGAATTAAGATTAATAGAGACGAAATTCCTTATGATGATCCAGCCGCAATTAAAATAATTGCATCCGCTAAAACAATGGGCTTATTCCAACTTGAATCTGCTGGAATGAGAAATGCTATTAAAACTTTAAAGATTAAATCTTTCGAAGATGTTGTTCAACTTCTTGCTTTATATCGTCCAGGACCAATGGATTCTATCAACGAATTTGCTAGAAAGAAGAATTCTGGACTTAAACCTAAATATCTTTCACCTGTTCTTGAAGAGATACTTTCATCGACATACGGAACTATTGTTTATCAAGAACAAATTATGCAAATTGCTGCAAAAATGGCAGGATTTTCTCTTGGAGAAGCTGATTCTTTCCGTAGAGCAGTTTCTAAAAAAGATAGTAAAAAACTTGAAGCTTTACGTTCTTCATTTGTTAAAGGCGCAATGAAAAAAGGCTATAAACAAGAAGAAGCAACAAACGTATTTAATCTTATTGATAAATTTGCTAATTACGGTTTTAACCGTTCACACTCACTTGTTTATGCTATATTCACGTGTCGTATGGCGTATCTAAAGGCGCATTATCCAAAAGAATTCTACGCCTCGATTTTATCGAACGCTTCCACTACTGAGTTTAATAACACAATTGCCGAAATGAAGGCACTTAAAATTAAAGTTAAATGTCCAGATGTTAATAAATCGGGATTTGGTTTCATTTTAGATGGTGATAACATCATTTTCCCAATTAATTCAGTTAGAGGCGTTTCAAGTGTTACATCACAAAATATCATTACCGAGAGAAGTTATGGCGAATTCAAAGATTTCTTTGATTTTGTCATCAGAATGAAAAAATATCGCTTTAGCGATGCTCAGTTAATGAGCCTTATTGATGCTGGCGCTTTTGATTCTATTGAACCATCCCGCGCCTCACTTCGCTACACCATACCTAACGCGCTTTCGTATGCAGGCGCCCTATTAGATGATCAAGGCTTATTAAGCATTGATCCAAACTTCTTGCCAAAACCAACAGTTGTAAGAGCAGAGGATGATTTACTTGATAATCTTAATCGTGAATTCAATGCTTTGGGACTTATGGTTTCTGGTTCACCATTAAATGCATATCAAAGCAAAATCAGATCTCTAAAAGCTCTTCCACTCGACCAAATCACTTCCTCATCAGGAGATATAAAAGTCGTTGGAATTATTAAAAATATCAAGAAAATCACTACTAAAAAGAAACAACAAATGGCATATGTCACTATTTTTGATGACACTTTAGAAGTTGAATTAACTGTTTTCCCAGAAGCATATGCTAAATCAGTTTCTTCAATTAAGAAAAATAATATTGTCGTTGTTGAGGGCTATTATAGATCACTCAAAGACGAGTTTAATGTTACTTTAGTAACATCGTTGGAGGAAAAGTAAATGAATAAAATTTATATTGTAGATGGTAACTCATTACTTTTTAGAGCATATTTCGCCACACTTGCTATGTCGAATGGTGAAATTATGCGAGCACATGATGGCACTCCAACCAATGCTGTTTTTGCATTCTCAAATATGATTAACAAAATGCTTCAAAACCTTAAAGAAGGAGATGGACTTTTTGTTGGATTTGATACTGGAAAAGCAACATTTAGACACAAAGAAGACGAAAAGTACAAAGCAAATAGAAAACCTTGTCCAGAAGATTTAAAAACTCAGATGCCATTAGCAAGAGCGTTTCTTGATTCACTTAATATTTTCTGGTTTGAAAAGGAAGGTTGGGAAGCTGATGATATCTGTGGAACAGTCGCCAAAATGGCAGGGTCAGCAGGAAAAGAAGTTATTGTCTATACTTCCGATAGAGACTTCCTTCAACTAATTGATAAACATATTTCTATTCATATTATTAAGACAGGAATGTCTAATATAGACATTATGAACGAGACAACTATGCCTGAGAAGTATGGATTTGCGCCACTTCAAATTATCGATTATAAAGGTTTAAGAGGCGATGCCTCTGATAATTTGCCTGGTATTCCAGGTGTTGGAGACAAGACTGCAGTTAAGTTAATTCAAGACTATGGATCATTTGATGCAATTGTAGAAGCCGCTAAAACCATGACTTCCAAAGTTGGTCAATCGATTGTTGAAAATGAAGAACAAGGAAGACACTGTTACGAAATGGCAAGAATTGAAACAAATGTTGAACTTCCATTTACTGTTGAAGATATAATCTACCATGGTTATGAATACTCCAAAATTAATGCTTTCTGTAATTCATTAGATATGAAGCAACTTCTAAATAGACTCCCGGCAAATCTTAAAAAGATGACTTATGATGAAGATGTTGAAGTTAAGTATGAAGAAGTTGATTCTCTAAAAGGTATAGATCCAGGAAGCGAAATTGCCATAGCCTTAGATATCGAACCAGGTAATTATAATGACGCTGTTGTTTATGGTGCGGCCATTTGCACTCCATCAAAAATAGTGTATATTCGTGAGGAAAATTTCAGAAATACCCGAGATTTTGCAGAAATTTTGAAAAATCCAAACGTCAAAAAGTATTGTTACGATTATAAGGCAATTAAGGTTGCATTATCACATTTAGGCTTTGAAATTGAAGGATTATACTTCGATGTCTTACTCACTGCATATCTTTTAGATTCAACTCTCAACAATAATGCAGACCAAATATTTAGTTACTTAGGATCAGACATTTCTTCCAACAAACAAAACGAACTTTCATTGTTTGATAATTCAAACCCAGAAAGAACCGCTAAGATTGCTTTTGCATCTAAAAGAGTCGCAAACAAATGTTTTACTGAACTAGAAAAACTTGAATGCAAAAAGCTATACGAAGAAGTTGAAATTCCTCTTGCAACCGTTTTAGCGGAAATTGAAATTGAAGGATTCCCACTACATGAAGATGTGCTTCGTAAAATGGGTGAAAACTTCAAAGTAAACCTCGATAATATTCGTGCTCGAATTTATGAGATGGCAGGCGAAGAATTTAATGTTGATTCACCAAAACAAGTAGGAGAAATTCTATTTAATAAACTTCAATTAGCTGATCCTACTAAAGGAATGTCAACATCTGTTGATACCTTAAAACATTTGCTTGATAAGCATCCAATTGTAAGTGAAATTCTATTATATAGAAAATATGCAAAATTAATTTCAACATATGTCGATGGATTAATTGGTCATATTCGTGGAGACGGCAAAATTCACGCTATCTTTAATCAAGCTTTAACTCAAACTGGAAGGTTGTCTTCTAGTGAACCAAATTTACAAAATATTTCTGTTCGTGATGAAGAAGGGAAGATGATTAGAAAAGCTTTCTATTACGACGATGAAGATATCTCTATTTTGTCATTAGATTACAGTCAAATTGAGCTTCGTATTTTGGCGTCTCTATCAGGTTGTAAGGCTCTACAAGCAGTCTTTGAATCAGGAGAAGACATTCACTCCGCTACCGCTGCTAAAGTTTTTAAAACCGAAAACCCAACTCAACTAGAAAGAAGAAAAGCAAAAGCAGTTAACTTTGGAATTATCTATGGTATCTCTGACTTTGGTTTAGCAGAACAAATTGGTTGTTCTCGCAAAGAAGCAAAAGAAATCATCTCAAACTTTTATGAAGCTTATCCAGAAATTAGTGATTACTTTAGAAAAATAAATGAAGAAGTTAATGAAAAAGAATATGTCTCTACCTTACTAGGTAGAAAACGTTATCTTCGTGAAATTCATGACGCGAATTATAATGTCCGTGAATTTGCAAGACGCGCGGCAATGAACGCGCCAATTCAGGGAACTGCAGCAGACTTAATTAAGATTGCAATGATTCGTGTAAATCAAGCCCTTAAGGAACAAAAACTCGAAAGTAAGATTATCTGTCAAATCCACGACGAACTTTTACTAAAGGTTCCATCAAAAGAAAAAGAAAAAGTATACGATTTAGTCAAAAATATCATGGAAAACGCCATGAAATTAGATGTCAAACTTGAAGTAGATGGAGGATTCGGCCGCACTTGGTACGATTGTAAATAATGCCAGAGTTTCCAGAAGTAAACGTTGTTATCAAAAAGCTTGAATTAAGAACACTAAATAAAACCATAAAAAGTGTTGAAGTTTTAAGATTGCAAACAATCGAAGGTGATGTTAATCATTTCAAAAAAACCATTGAAGGATCCACCATTTCTAGTTTTGAACAAGTAGGAAAATTCATTGTTTTTCATTTATCAAATAAACACGTCATCATTTCTCATTTAAGAATGGAAGGAAAATATTTCTTCAAAGAAGAAAATTCTAATCTTGGCAAGCATGATTTGGTTGTTTTTCATTTCACCGATAACACGAAACTTGTCTACAATGACACCCGACGTTTTGGAAGAATGAGTGTTGAAAGCGAATCAAATTATAGAGATGTTCCACCACTTTGTAACGTAGGTCCTAATCCGTTTGAAATGAAAAATGCTTCTCATTTAGAGAATGCTTATAAGAACAAGTCAATCGCAATTAAAACAGCATTGCTAGATCAAAGCATTATGTCTGGTTTAGGAAATATATACACTGATGAAGTTTTATATATTACAAAAATACATCCTGAAACACCTGCCAAATTAGTGTCTCGTGCAAAACTTGAAGAAATCTTAAAAGCCTCTAAAGAAGTATTAGAAGCAGCAATGAAAGCTGGTGGCTCCACCATACACTCCTTTACTTCTGAAGAAGGCATTGCCGGGGACTTCCAAGTTCAGCTTCAAGTTTATGGCAAAAACGGCGACTTTTGCCCAAGGTGTGACACTAAATTTAGAAAAATTTTCGTAAATGGTAGAGGTACTACTTATTGTCCAAAATGCCAGAAAAACCCTGGAATTCCTACATTATTTGGTGTTACAGGCCCAATTGGAGCGGGAAAATCCCTAGTTTCTAATCTTATAACAAAACACGGATTTAAGCTTTTAGACTGCGATAAAATCGTTCACGACTTATATAAAACAAAAGAGATGCAAGATAAGTTAGTACACTTAATTCCAGATTTAAAAATCGTTAATAATGACATTGATAGAGCATGGCTAAAATCATACTTAATTAAATTCCCAAACAAGAAAAAACAACTCCAAAAGATTGTACATAAAGAAGTTGTTGAAGTTGTTGAAAATGAACTTAAACATTCAAAGCAACCAATAGTTGTTGAAGCAGCATTCTTATTCGAAACTGATTTGTACTTATTATGCGATAAAACAATCTTTGTAAATATAGATCAAGAAAAACAAATAGCAAACTTAGAATCTAGACATGATGATGTCGGAAAAGCTTTGCTTTTAAATTCTAATTTCGATTATTCAAATATGAAAAAAGCGACGTACGTTATCAATAATGATAAAGACATCGCTAATTTAGAAAAACAAGTTAATTCTATTTTCTATAGATAGAAGCACCAGTTAAATCATATTCCTTCTCACACATATCGGTAAGAAGGCTACCAAGTTGTTTCCCTCTAATTGCACCACTATTTTTTCCAATTGAATATAATGTTTGGATTTCTTTGATAGTAAACTCTGATGAGAAGAATGTTGGAAGTTCACTGTGAGCTCTAGCATTTAAGATAGGAATAACAATTTGATCGCGGATTAATTCATTTTTATATTCTTGGCCAAATTCATCAATTACAAGAAGAGGCACTGTTTCTAATAAATCAATTGCATTCTTGAACCCTTCTTTATCTGAATAGGCCATATCCGCAATATTCTTAAATTGTTTTGCAGCATTAATAACTGCTACTTTTCCAAGTCCTAATGCGACAAATTCATTTGCGAATGTAACTAAGACAAATGATTTTCCAACTTTATGATTGCCTTGGACAAATAACCATTTATTTGATTTGCCTTTGGCAATATTAACAAATTCTTTGATCAATGGTCTTCTATTTTCACTTAAATCTAAGTTTTTAAGAACAGAAGTTTTCCATTCAGAAGGGAAATCTTTAGCGACATATTTTGAATCGATTTCCATCTCTTTAATTAACTCTTTACATGGTTCACTTCTTGTTGTGATATAACTACCATCTTTATAAACATACATTGAAATATGTTTTTCTTTCTTTGGGCATTTATCAAAACCTGGACAAGTTTTGCAAATATTGAAATCTTCTTGGTAGTCATGTAAACGACCAATATTGTCTCTTACTTCTTTGTTTGTTAAACTTAATGGTTTAAGTGATTCATAAACATCATTGTCGGCTTTGAGTTCTGCTAAAAGTTCTTCGATATATTTTTTCATATCGACGTCTCTTTTGAGAATGTCTTTCGAATTAAATTCTTTAAGCTCATTATCTTGCATTCTTCGATACCTCCAATTCATTTAATAAATCATTCATTTCATCAAGTGAAATTTCTGCATTGTCTTCTTCTTGTTGTTCAACAGTTACCTTTTTCTTTGCTGGCGCTTTAACTGATAACTTCTTTAAGTAGTTCATAGCGTCCACTGTTGTTTTGACGTTTTCTCTTGCAAGAGATGCTGCAATTTTTTCAGCATAGTTCTTAGATAATACGTTTTTGTTCTTATAAAGAACATATTCAACGATAACGTTAATAATTCCGTTACCAAATCCATAATCTTCTGAAAGGGAATTAACGATTGCTAAGTCACTTCTAGCAGGTTTTGTCCCTTGTTGTAAGTATTGAAGGAATTTAGCAGGAGCAACATCCTCCATCATTCTAATTTTGTTGGCGAGTTCAGAATCTCCTGAAACATCAGACTTTTGAACATTTTTAACTTGAGAGAATCTAATCTCATTTTCACATTTATTTCTAATATTCTCAAAATCTAAGTGAATTGGACTTGTTGGATCATACTCATCAATAATAATGTAAGCCATTGATTTTTCGTTTAATCCAAATAATGTTGCAAGTCTAGCAATCTCCTTCATTTCTTTTTTTTTGAAAGAAGCAATATCAATTGAGGAGTTTTCTTTAATAAAACTAAAGAACAAATCATAACTGAATGTAAGTTGAGCACGACCATGATCTCTTCCTAAAATTTGACTACCAAAGTCTTTTCTAAATGAAGGATCGTCGTAGTTAAGATTATAAACATCTACGAATGATGCACTTACTTCGTGATATTCTTCAGGAATTGTTAAATTAACTTTCCATTTATTCGCGAGTTTCTTAGCTTCTTTTTCTCCAACAGATTGAATAAGTAAACCCGAGAACAAAACATCCTCAAAGAATGCTTTTGGAGATTTTGGTGAATAAATTACATAAATGTAACATCTAACATCTTCTTGAGATGCTTCATAAGTTCTAATTAAACCGACAGCTTCTAGATAGTGACGCGCTTCAATAAATTCAGCGGAAGTAAGCTGCATATTTCTAAGTAATTGATTCGTATTGAAAATAGATCCACCGTCTGGACTCTTCTTTTGGGTTGATAAGGTTAAATATAATGAAGCTGCTCTCGCTCCAATAATTGGTTGATAAAGTTCAAGGAGTGAATCCCTGTCTAAGTTAGTAATTAATGAAGCGACTCTAATCTCGTAGTAGTCGTTTTTTGAAACGTAGTCAACCATATTGTGTGAATAATTTATCAAATGAAATTACCCTTTTCAATAGAAAAAATCGATGAAAATTAAACCCAATTTTGACTGTGGAAAAGTTAACCACAGTGAATAATGTTATAGTTTGCATTCAATCGATACTTTTTAAAAAATAACAAAGTTATCCCCAAAGTTATCCACAGTAAAAATTTTTAAAATATTTTTCTTTGCGCATATATGTGTAAATAATTTGATTTATATTTAAAGTATGAATATACTATTAGTGGCGATGACGAAGACACGTCATTGAAATCTTCTTGTTTAGAGAGGGGACATTAAGGTGAAAGGTTCCTACAAGAAATTCAATGGTACCACTTCTGAGCTTCTATAAACCAATATAGACGAATGACTCCCGTTAAGAGTACTTGAGAGTATAACTATTTATAGTTATGAATTAAGGTGGTACCGCGTTAATAGCGTCCTTAAGTAGGGCGCTTTTTATTTACTTTAGGAGGTAAAGAACATGACCGACTTTGAAAAACTTAATCACTCAACTTCTCACCTTATGGCAGAAGCAATCTCACACCTTTATCCAAATGCAAAGTTTGGATTTGGCCCAGCAATTGAAGAAGGATTCTACTATGATGTAGATTTTGGTGACGAGCAAATTACAGACGCTGATTTTCCTGCAATTGAAGCAGAAATGAGAAAAATTGCCGCTAAGAACGCTAAATTTGAAAGAATTGAAGTATCGAAAGAAGAAGCTAAAAAGTTATTTAAGGATAATCCTTATAAACTTGAACTTATTGAAGGAATTGAAGGACAAATCACCGTTTATAAACAAGGTGAATGGTTTGACCTTTGTGCAGGTCCTCATGTTGAATCTACAGGCAAAATCCAAAACTTCAAACTTTTAAATGTTGCAGGTGCTTATTGGAGAGGTGATTCTAAAAATAAACAATTAGTGAGAATCTATGGAACTTCATGGCCAAGCAAGAAAGAATTAGATAATTATCTAAAGATGCTTGAAGAACGTAAACTTAGAGACCATCGTAAACTTGGAAAAGAACTCGGATTATTCATGATTTCGGAATATGGCCCAGGTTTCCCGTTCTTCCTTCCAAAAGGCATGATTTTACGTAACGAACTTGAAAACTTCTGGTACAAAATCCATGAAGAAAATGGCTATGTATTTGTCAAAACTCCAATTATGATGGATGTTGATTTATGGAAAACTTCTGGACACTATTATCACTATAAAGAAAACATGTTTTTCTCCACAATCGATGATGAAGAATATGCTATCAAACCAATGAACTGTCCAGGTTCAATTCTTGTCTACAAGAATGATTTACACTCATTTAGAGATTTACCAATTAGAATGGGTGAACTCGGACATGTCCACCGCTACGAAGCTTCTGGTGCTTTAGCAGGTTTATTTAGAGTTAGAGCATTTACTCAAGATGATGCTCACATCTTCTGTACTCTTGATCAACTTGAAGATGAAATCATTAAAATGCTTGCCTTATTCGATAAGATTTATTCCATATTTAACTTAAGTTACCATATCGAATTATCAACAAGACCTGAATCAGGTTCTATT
>JAFXWB010000006.1 GCA_017534425.1 Bacilli bacterium | reverse complement strand
TTCAGATGGGTTCGAAATACTCTCCAACATAATTATTGCTTTTTTAAAATGACGGATGACTTTTTTCATCCTAACTATAAAACCGTTTTCTTCGCTTTTGTTTACCCAACTAGAAATATCGTCATATGGGAAAGTGACCATAGTTGCTTTTCTATTTGTGGCAATTTTGTAAATTAAATTTGAAGGGCCTTGATTAAGAGGAGCAAGATATAGCAAACGAGTATCGAAAGGGAAATAACGAAAACCAATCGATACGTTGTGAACGGCTTGTTTAACAACTTGTGATTCCGCTTTAAATGTTTCTTCTAACCAATGATCATAATTGTCTGCATTAACCAAAGACAAAGCGATACTTGGATAACCCCCTAATGTCCATGAAAGCATATAGTCATTAACGCCTAACTTCCTTAATTTTTGTAGATGATTAAAAACATTCTCAAAACACGGAATATATGGAACAATAGACATCTCCCAAGAATTGTTTACTTGGAGTTTAGCTAAAACCTTATGACCTTTTTTCTTTGCATAATTTAGTAGTTGAACAGTTTCTATACAAGGCTCTGCGTTAGACAAAGAATATTCGCCAATGTTATAGACTTTCTTTCCTTTTTTGTGTGTACCAAATTCGCTGACACACATGACTTCAATATCTTTATCTAGTAGGTCGATACCCATTTGTGGCTCGTTTGGTAAGAAACCACAATAAGGCGCCCAACCCCACAAATTTGCAATAAGCCTTGTTTTTGAACCAGAATCTTTGAGTGCTTTCGATATTGTGTTGTTTATTAAGGCAGCTAATTGGTAAGGTCTGTAATTTTTGCATGCCTCACAGCCTTCAAAAGGAGTGTGTTTACAATGTGTTAAATTCTCGCTGCTGGTAATAGTAATTATCCCTTCGATATTTGGAACGTTTTTGACCAACTCTTTTGTAGCATTATAAAGGTAATCCTGTATCTCTTTGTTAGCAATGCATAAGGCAACAACATCTCCCTCGACTCTGCCTTTTAAATAACTATATTTTGGGTCTAATTCATCAATATTTATTCCGCGCGGTTCATTTAAATATAAATAAATTTTTAATCCATATAATTTAGCTAAATCGATAAAATTAATGAGGTTTTCACGTCTTTTTTGATACTTTTTATCTTTTTTTGTTGAGAAAGGATAATAACAAAAATCCCTTAATGTTACTCCAACCCATAAGCCGTTGATACCAGCTGAACGATATGCTTCTAACTCATCTTTAGTGATAATTTCAAAAGTTTTAAGAAACACATCTCCACACACTAGGGAATACGGATAAATTATGCGATCATTTTGATTGGGGGCTGTGTTTACTTTCGTGTTGTATTTAAAAGAAAAAGGAGAAACACAATTTTCAATAAAGAACTTCGAAATTATTCTTTTAACTTTACGAGTTTCTTTTAATTCTTCATTATCCAATTTTGTGTAGTAGATTTCATCTACTTCCGGCTTAAAACCTCCTAATTTAACCCCTAAGAAGTCATTATTATTTAAGTTATAGGTTAACTCTTCTTTGCTCATTTCTAGCAAATCTAACAGTTGATTGTAATTTAATAAGCTCCAATTGTTTCTAATAATGGTTAAAAACGATCTTTCTCTCCACAAACTGTTATATTGAATTTTTCCAATTCCAAGTCTTGCTGCTTCAATATCTATTCTTCTTGGTGTGCATCTTAAAACTTTGGCAATATTTTTAGTTTTTACAAGTCCGTAATTTCTTAAAATGACTGTTTGCCATTTCGTTGGAGTAAATATGTCTAAATTATCGACTTTCAACGTCTTTAACATAACATCATTTTAATGGAAAAAAATGAACAAAACAAAAGGAAATTTTATCTTCTTAAATCTAAAAATCTTCAAGAAAAAGCGTAGTTTTCTAACTAAAACAGATTTTTGTAAGTAGTAAATACAATCAAAAATGTTGCACTCACAGACGTGTGCATATATAATATTCGTGTCAAAAGCAAAGCCACAGCGATGTGGTGACGCAAAGCTATAGGGTCTTTAATAGATAGCCAGTTGCCAGAGAATGAAAATTCTGATTGGTAGCTGGGATTTTTATTTAAAGGCTTATGAAAAAAGTATTGAAAGCAAAGAGTATGAAAATAGTCGCTGCAACCGCAATGACCATTTTTTCATTGTTTGCTGCAGTTGCTGGAGTATTTGCCTGGTTCACATCGAAATTATCTGAGTCCGCCTCTGCACCAGATTTTGGTGTTTATCATGATGATAGCCAAATTACTACACTAAGTTGTTACGCGATTAAGTACGATGGTGTTTACGGTGCCCAAGGTAAAAAATTAGTTAGTGGTCAAGATCACTCAATGAGCATGTCTGAATACGATAGTATTTTCACTGATAAAAACGTTAATACCCCATTATTCTTTAGAATCGAACTAACGGGTTTCAATACTTCAAAAGACTTACAAATTAGTATTCCTTGTACCGGATCTCACTATGTCACAAATCAAACCTATGTTGATAACTTTTTGTCAAATGTTGTATGTGCTAAGTTTTCTTATGGGCTCACTCTTAATGGAGTTGATACAGTTGATAATTATGAGTTAACTGGTGACACAGTCACAAATGAAACGATTAAAACTATTTATACAGGAATGAGAGACCACGTTAGAAACCAAGATGGAACTCCGTTTGTAAAAAGTGAATCTCAAAAGGATAGCGAGATCAAACTATCTCTTCCGGCCGCATCACTTTATCAATCATCAAATATTATTCAGAAAACAATCGATGGTGAAACCGTTGATGTTGTTGTTATCTATGTTGCGTTTGACTATTACGTTACAAGTACAACTAATTTAGTTGAAAAGTATATGGATTCATACGATGGATCAGGCGTAGATTGTGACTTGAATTTTGAACCAGACATTGGCGCAATGGTGTTGCGCGATGTTGCATTATAAGGAACACAACAATGAGAAAAAGATCAAAAATTGCTCTAGTTACTCTTGCTGTTGGTATGGTTGCTTCTGGACTTATCGCATCTGTTGCGTGGTTTGCACCAAATGCCAACTCTTTTAGTGCACGTATTTCTGGTAGTGTCGTCGAAGAGTATTTTCATTGTGGAAGCGGCACACAAAATGACCCGTTTGTAATAACTCGTCCAATGCATTATTACCATCTAACTGAGTTCTTTCAAAGAACTACAACTCTTCCAACAAGTAACGGATACGTTACTTTCGGAACAGATTATTTATACTTCCAAGTTGGTTATCCTCTAGTTGATAACGATTCAACTTTATATGTGTACGATTACGATAATACAGGTGCATATACAGGTACAGCTGATGATCCAGAATACAGTAAAACACTTAACTTGTCTTACTTCTCTGGTGAGAACGCATTAATGCCAATCGGAACTAACCAAATTCCATTCTATGGATCATTTGATGGTGGCGCAGACACCGATGCTGCGACGGGAATTACAATTGATCACTTAAACATTACGACGTCCACCACTTATACAGAAGGCAATACCACAATAACAAGAACTACCTCTGACGCAGGTGTTTTTGGCTATGTGGCAGATGGTGATGGTTCTGGTAACAATACAGTTATCGCAAACGCATACTTTAATAATTTAGTAATTGATTTAAGCGGTGTATCAGGAACCGCTTCTAGTGATTCAGGTCACGTCAATTCCCATACAGATAATGCTGTTTATGTTGGATATATTGCTGGCCATATTCATACCTATACATCATCGAACGCAACCGGAACTGTTCCTGCTTCTCCAATTCATGATGTTTACATAAATAACGCAAAAATTGAAGGCGGCCCAAATTCCGAATCTCACTTTGGTTACGTTGGTTTTGCGGATACAATCGATGGAGAAAACGGTAGTTCAATTGATTTAACTGATATTATCAACGACTTAAATACAACTGCCGGAACTGGCGGACAAGGTGACGACTGGGGTGGTTCTATTGATATGAAGAGTCTTAATGTTAGACTTTATAACCACTTAAATGACTTAACAAAGACAAGTTATTCTACAAATGGTTACTATGGAAAATACGAAAGTACAGATTCTAAGATTTCTGTTGTTCGTGGTGATAAGGCAAAAACTTATTACACAAAAAACCCATTATCTAACCAAGTTTTCTACAACTTAATGGGTAATGGTAACCATACATATAAAGAAAACTACACTTTACCGGGCACATGGATTCCTCTTATAGAGAACTCAGACGGGACTGTTGGTAATAAAAACACCGGATATATTGTTAGTGATAGCCAAGCCATGAATAATGTTAGTGGTACAGTTCGTTCTGCTTCTTACCAAACTAGATATATCGCAAACTCTCTTGTTGGTACAGCTGCTTCTGACACTAATGTTTACAGTGGTACCGGTTCTGCAGCAAGCGTTTCATATTCAAGTAGCAATCTAGAAATTTTAACAAACAAGGGAACAACATATAATAAAAATAATTTCTATTTGATTAAAGATTCCCACAATGCCTCTCATAACGTTTCTAACACAACAATCAGCGGCTTTACAAAGAGCGATAGCACAACACCTGAAGCACTTGGTTTACAAAAATATAATGAAGCACGTAACACATTAGATGAGATTATGACTGGTGAATCATTTATTCATGGTATCCACTTTATGGGCACCGCAATTAGTACCAGCAAAACAATAACACTTCCAACTGCCAAAATAAGTGGTGAAGCTAAGACTTCGTACGTAGTGCCAAAGAGTTGTATTGACTTCAACCTTAAGATTCCAGGATATATTAACTTCTTCGGTGGATCTTACTATGCAAGAACCAGCTCGACCGGTTCTTATGCAGACAGTTTCTTTAGTTTGAATTACATTACAAGAAATGCCTCTGATGGCATCACATCAATTAAACAAATTAATAATATTTATTCAAACTCAAATACTGCTGAAGGACAACCTAAATACGTTTACCAATTTAGTGATAATTCGTATTCAACCGGTACTGCTGGAACTTTATTGTTTAACTTAAACTTCCTTATGAATGAACCTCCAGCCCACAACGCTCTATATTACTTTGAAATTCCTGTTAACGAAGGTGAATACGCACTTGGCACAGTTTCAGGAAAATCTGGTGGTGGATACTTAATGTATCTAGATATTGCTGCAACTGCTGAAGCTGAAGAGCAAGACTATAACACCGAACACAGCATTTCAAATGACCCAATCTTTACTCAAATGGAATATCTTTCCAATGGGTATGTAATTAATTCATGTTTCAACATTGGTTTTGTTATTCCGGCCGGAGCAACAAAAGAAAACTTCTGGATTATTGTTTCAAGAAACGGCAATGTATTTGCTGTAGAGGTTGTTAATCAAACAAGTGCAGTATTTGAAATTGATATTTTATTAGTTGATAACGATGATGATCCAACTAACACTTATCCTTACACATATACTCTTAAATACAATAATGGATCTGTTTCAGATCCGTATAATTACAGTGCCTCATTTACAGGTGCAGTAAACGGAACAGAACTTGTAAGACAAACTTCATAACAATTAGTTTCATATTGATCTTACAATATATTGTCGAGATAAATTTTTATGGAAGAATATATTAGAGATTTTAATACCCGTCAAGTTATGGGTATTTTAGAAACTAAACCAAACGGCGATGTTTACGCTATTTCTTTTACCACAAGACAAATTCTAGCGATTTACCGCAAACAATATGACGACACCATTGATTTCAACACTAGACAAGTAGTTGCTAAAGGAAATGTTGCTGTTTCATTTATCTATAACGATTCGGCTAAACATAAAAATAAATAATTATGCTCTGGATTATTCTAGGTTCAGTTTTAGGCGCATTGTTAATAATCTTTTTTCTAACTTTATATTTTATATATAGATATATTTTTCATAGTCCAAAAAAAGGACAAAACAACGACTTTAGAATCGAACCTTCTTTAGATTACCAAGGCACAAAAGAATATTTAAAAGAACTCATTACCAAGCTTCGCGCAGTTCCGTATGAAGATTTATGGCTTAAGTCATACGATGGGCTAAAGCTTCATGGTCTTTTCTATAGAAACGATAATTCAAATACGTTCATCTTAATGTTCAATGGTTATCGTGGCACAGCAAGAAGTAATTTCTCTGGTAGCGCAATCGATGCGATGGACTTAAATATGAATGTTGTTTTATGCGAACAAAGAGCCCACGGAATTAGTGATGGACACTCAATTACATTTGGCCGAAAAGAACAATATGATGTTTGTGCTTGGGTTGATTTTATTAAGGAAAAATGGGGGAATTCCGTAAAAATTATCGTTGCAGGTATCTCAATGGGAGCCGCCACAGTCTTACTCGCATCAGACAAACTTGACCCGGAAATTAAGATTATCGCGGACTGTCCATATTCATCTCAAAAAGATGTCATTAGTCATATGATGAAGGTCATGAAATTTCCACCAAAATTATTTTGGCCTTTAGCGTATCTCTCTGAAATTATATTTGCTCATGCTCGTCTAAAAGACGATGCCTTAGAAAATGTAAGCAAATCTAAATGTAAAATTCTCATTATTCATGGCACAAAAGACTCGGTTGTTCCGTATAAGATGAGTGAAAGAGTTTATCTCGCGAATAAAGACCATGTTCAGTATGAATTATTTGAGGGTGTTGACCACGGAATTTGTTATTTAAGGGACACTCGTAGATATAAAAAGATTATCGAAGAGTTCCTAAAAGAATAAATCTATATTAAAAGTAACAAAGTCATCTAAATGTCGACTTTTTTATTTATTAAGGCCTTATAAATTGAGCCCTATAAATTCTAGAGTGGGACATTAATTCTAGTATCACGCTTTATAATTTATAGAACTGTGATACGTTAATATATCACCTTTCTTCTTTTACTTAGTTTCTTTTAATTAATTTTAATAAACAATTACTATGAAGCTCTTGTTAACCACTTGTTGTTGATATGATGCAGTAATCAAGCATTTTGTCGATCCGATAGCTTTTGCAGTAATGAGAAAATCCTCATCTATTGAAGCGATATTTTCGTTTTCGAAACTAAAGGATGGAACTACATCATTAACAGGTGCATTACCAACTTTAATTTCTAAAGGAAGTGTATATGTGTCGTTAACCGCTAAAACATATGAATCTTTTGGTAAAACAATTTGCAAAGAATCTTTTGCCTGGTACGGTAAAACTTCTAAAAAGATGGTATAGGTGTCTTTTCCGCCTCTAATTGTGATTGATGTTTCGCCCTGTTTTATAGCGCTAATAAGGCCGCTTTCTGATACGGTTGCAATAGACTCGTCTGCGCTAGAATAAAAGACAATAGTTCCGCTTTTAACAATTTCAGTATTAATTTGATAAGTATCATCTTCCATCAAAGATAATTCTTCGACACTTACTTTGATATATTGTTCAGCTGGAACGACATTGTTTTTCTTGTTTTTACATCCAAATAAGAAAGGAACAATTAATAAAGTCACAAAAAGTTTTTTCATTTTTTTATTCCTCCTTATGCAAATAAAGCATCAATATCAATTAAGGAACCGCCCTCAACAGATGTTGCAATACCAAAATAACCAATGTAATAAGAGAATATTTCTTTCATTTCTTCTTTATCTGATTCACTAACTTCTGCTTTTGTTAAAGTCATCTTTAAATAAATAACTGAAAGATATTCTTTCATAATTCTTGATTTTAACTTTAAATAGAAGTCCAAATCAGTAGCTTGATAATGATCTATTTTTTCCATTGCTTGATAAATTAAGGAAGTGTAGTAGCGAAGAACAGAATATGGATAAAGTTCTTTATTTGAAATATTTGCATAAATAGCTCCTCCGTCTCCCTTAGAAGTATGGTAGGCAACGAGTCTATCTCTTATTGTTTGGTAGTATTCATAAATATATGGCGCTGCTTCGTAATAGTAATGATCGATAAAGTCTTTCACTAAATCTTCATAGCTTAAATCAATATTCCACATTAATTTTGATTCTACATATTCACGCATATTGCTAAAGCAACCGGTGATTGTGTCTGTAGCGCCTTGAGTGTACATATAAGAAGCACCCAATTCCTTACATGTTTTATACATTGATTTAACTGTTCCAAAATTATAGAAATTTGAAAAATAATATTTAAAGTTTGTGTCATAGAAATAAACCATGACGTGACCAGCTGCTACTTCATTCCACTGTTTAAGTTGCAAAAGTGTATCATTATTGAAGTAGTTATTATCAAGTGGATAAGCAAAGTTACAAGTAATAGGAGCATACAAAATATATAGGTTTTCGTGTGGTTTTACTAAATCATTAGGCAAAACCCACTTACCTTCTTTCTGAACGCATGGTGCAGTCTTGGTGGCATAATAAGCAAACACAACGTATCTTACATGTCTACCAGGTTGATTCTCTTTTAACCACGCTTCTGTCTTAGCGATAACGTGATTCATAAAGATAATTTGTAGTCCAGCCAAGTTAACAGCGTATTCTCTCATTGCTTTTTCACATTTTTCACAATGGCAGAAACAGTCTGAGTTATCTTCTTGACCAAACATAAAGTATGTCGCGTCTGGATATTTTTCAAAGAAGTGAATAAAACGTTTATAAACATAATCTTCTAATGATTCGCCTGCCGACCAACAAAGCTGATTGTTTGTTGTATTTGCGTGTGTTGCAGTCTTATTTGTAAACCACTCTGGATGAGCTTCAAAATTGGTTCTAACTCCATCGTATAAGTCTTGAGGTCTTACAAAAGTAACAACTTGACCATGACCATAAATCTCACTAACCCATTCTTTTCCATTATATTGGTTTAAAATACGGTAGTTATCACATGTAGATTGGTTGTGATTTAAGAAATAATTACCTATACTTCTTCCATCAAATGTTGGTTCAATAAAGAAATCTTTATAACCTCTTAAATTAATGGTGGTTTCATTTTTGTAATAAATCTCATCTTCAGTATAAAATTCATAACCAATTAATTCATGAAGTAAATCCCATGATCCGTAAAGAACTCCCTCGCCTCTTTCATTAGGATTTGAATAAATGTAGATATTCTCATCTTTTGTGGAAATGAAGTAAGATGAGATTTTTTTATCTAATTTTTCAAATGTATAACTAGAGAACTGTTCCTTAAATTGAGTGGTGTTTCCTAAAGAAATGTATTTATTACCTTTTAATACTTCGTTTTCTAAAATAACACTTATCCTTGCGCCAGAGGCTTTACTAATATAAGTAGATAAATCGTTTGCAGCAGTTCTAATTTTTGTATTCGCATTTTTCGGAATTACAATGTTATATTCAGTTCGCGAATTTCGAACAATGTATTTATCTTCAATTATTTCTGCTTTTTGTTCTTCTTTTTCAACTTCTTTGTTCTTCTTTTTACAACCGACTAGAAGGGTGCTTGTGACAAAGAATACGCCGATAATTTTAATTAGTTTCTTTTTCATTTTTCGTCCCTCCTATTTCACTACAAAGGTGATTTCGCTCACCACTTTATTAAAGTCGTTATCGTATGCGACATAACGCAGCTTATAAGTGCCATATTGCTCCGCTTTAAATGTATTAGAGTTAACTTTGAATGAAGAATTATATATTGGATTATCGCTAGTTAAATAAGAAGTAACTTTTCCATTAACATCTTTTAGCAATAACCTTTCTTCGTCATTTGGAAGCATTAAAAGAACATCAAGAGTGTATTTTCCTAAATTATCACTTACTGAGTAAGAAGGAATTGAAATTTCAGAATTAATCTTATAACTATCCTTAAGGTTATTATTAACAGTTAAAGTAGGGTCGATAGTGTCTTTAACAGTTATCTTACGTGGATATGAAACAAAGTTTCCGGAAGAATCTTCGACGTAGAATGTAAGTATATAATTACCAAACATACTTAGTTTAAATGTTTGAGACTTTGTTGGATCAGCATCTTTAAATATATATGAACCATCAGGAGCCTTTATTGATAACGACGCTTTTGTAAAGCCTAAAACATCAAAAACTGAAACGGTTGGGATAAAGGCATCTTCGTTATAGTTTTGTTCATTAACAAACTTACTATTAAAAATCATAATTGGAGAAGTAGAGTCTAAATAATATCCTCTATGTCCTAAGTTTTGGTTAGATATACCAAGAATATTAATTTTTGAAGAACCAGTTACACCTAATAATGAGATATCTAAATATAATCCGCCTGTGAAACTTGCAAAAGGATTACCTAAATCATCATAATAAACTTTAGCGATATTTTTGTAGTTTATGTCTGTTAAGAAAGATGTAGCATTATCAAAAACCAATGAATAAACATTTTGGCCATCTCTATTTTCGTAGCCAAGTGAATATTCTTTTGTTGAATTAGCAATTGAAACAAACGCTAAATCACCATCAAATCGAACTTTAAATGTTATCGAGAGATTTGGATTATTTGCTTGAGAGAATTTAAATGATAAATATTGATATTCATTCAAACTCGGATCTTTCGCGAATGAGACAGAAGGTTTATCAAATGGTAAAACACTTGCAAAAACCCACGAAGCATCTACTGAAGAAGATAAAGAAACATCAAATTCATTTTCTTCTGCGACAAAGGAAGGATCTGCGGCATAGAAATAATTTTGTTGAGCTTGCCCATTATTACCATCAATAACTGGGATTGAGAAGTTATATTGATTGGTTCCTGTTTCGCCAGTTACCTTATAAGAAACATTGCACTCCGTACTAGCGACAAAACTACCATCGCTTAAAAGTTCGTCATTTACATATACATTTGTTGATAAATATTTTGTAGATCCATTAATTGTTTCAAAACCTTGGTATGAAGGAAGTGTATATGAACGACCTTTAATTAAAACTCTTGGTACATTTAATTCTCCAATAAATATTGGTTTAACAGTATCAAGTGAATTAATTGTTAAAGTTGCTGAAGCAATATTTCCAATATAATCAACCGCGGTGTAGATAACCTTATATGCACCAACTTCAGTAGGAACAAAAGTATCCCCAAATATAGTTATTTCCTCATTATTTGGATTTAAAATCTTTCTAGTGACACTTGGTTTGCCGCTTCCTCCTAAGATAGAAATTTCACTAAGGGACGGTAAATCAAAACTTGAATACACAATGCCTGATTTTGAAGTTTCACTTAAGTTAATAGTCATCGCTTGACTATCCAAAGTGGATGTAATATTTAAAGACTTGGTACTAATGTTATTTGAATAGTCTTTAGCGGTGTATGTAATTACATATGTTCCGGTTTGTATTGGAATAAATGAGCCGTTTTTCACGGAAACATCCTTTTTCTTACTGTTTACTGTATCTATATAAGATACGCTTACAGAATAAGTAAGGTTTTTATCAAAATTATCTTTAATGTTTGCTTTATATATAGGATATGCTCGACCAATTGTTGCTTTTGGTAAATCTGCAATACTTTGCCCGTTATAATCTATCTCAATAGTAGGGCCTGTATGGTCTTCAAATACTAATTCAGATAAATCTAAATTACCAATACGAGAAATAACTAATTTCGCGGTTGAAGAAGGAATGCTTTTTCCAAAGATTGAAACATAAGCTTTCCCGTTTTTAAACCCTTGCCAAACTGATGATGCATAAATATCTTCACTATCTAAATCTGTAATTATGTCTCTTAAATCTTCAGTGTTCATTATTGGGCGAGCATAAAGAGATTTATTTGTGTAATCAAAATACAATTTTGTAGGTTTTACTGGGTTATTTGTTGGTAATGCTCTAAAAGATGACCCAACATTACAGCCAAAGCTGTTCCTGTGTAATCTATATCCTGAACCAAGAAATTCATAACCTGTTTTAATTTGGTTATAGGCTCCTGCTCGAATGTATGAACCTTGCCCATTATCATCAATAGGGCCGCTATCATTAATATTAATATCAACATAATTAGAAGAGTCTTCTATATCAGTTAAACGGACTATGAAAGTTTCTAAATCAGATTCACCTTGTTTAGTTGTGTCGACTATATATTCGATAAATGGATTATTTGGATCAAAACTAGAAAAGTCAATTGGATTGACAAATGTAAATGTCGTTTTTGCGTCTAAATTTAATACTGCGCCTTGAACTGAAGCAAGTTTATTATTAAATGAATATTCTCCAATGCCTGGTTTATTATTTGAAACCGATGAAGAGAAGAAATCGCTAGATTTATAGTTACATCTATATGTTATTGTTTCGCATTCTTCTTCGTATCCAAAATATGTGCGATATACAACTTGATATACACCAGACATAGTAATAAGAAAACTTCTTCCGCTTTTGCTTGAACCATCCGGGAAAATTATTTGACCAGATACTGTTTTTCTTTCATCACCATGAATAAGAACTCTATCCTTAACGTCGATTGAATCACCGACGTTTACGATAAAATTCTCATCTTCAGTAATTGCTTTTACTGGAAACGAGGAATTAGTGGAGCTTAAAGAAGCTGTTAATAATGCCAAAAACATTGCTGGAATGAATAATTTAGTTTTCATTATCCTTTAATACCTCCAGTCGAAACATTGAGTTTTAAATATCTATTTAATAAAGCAAAGACAATAATTATTGGAAGAGTTAATCCAATAAATCCCGCTAATTTTACAGGAACGAAGTTAACCGCTCTTTCTCCGGTTAAAGCAAAGCTAAATAAGCCTTCTGCTAAGGTTGGATATGATGGCAAGTAAACACGTGGAATTTGATAATCATTCCAATAAGTAATGAAGTTAAGTAAGAAAATAGTGGTTGTTGTTGGAATTGCTTGAGGGAATACGATGGTGGTCATAATCCTGAAGTTAGAAGCTCCGTCAACTTTTGCTGCTTCTGAATAAGTCATTGGAATCATCTTAAATTGTGCGTAGAAAATTAAGAAGCTAATCGATAAGAAGTTTGCTCTTAATACAAACATGCCAAAGAATGTATCGAAAATACCTAATGCTTTTAACATTCTAAGTTCAGATGGCATTGATCCAACAATTGGAAGAGACATTGTAATAATAACAAAGGCATATAAAAACTTTGAAAATCTAAATTTAAATCTAGCAGCACAATACGCGACTAGAAGTGGAGTCAAGGTAAAAACAAAGGCAGATCCAAACGCATAAATCAAAGAATGGCCAGTCATTTGTAAGAAGTTAAATTTGCCACCTGTTTTCGCGGTAAATGTATATTGAGTAAAGGCAATTTTAAAGTTCTCAAATGTCAATTTTGTCGGGAATTCCTTACCATATTGATAAAAAGCACGGTATGCAGCCTTGTCATTAAATGATGTATAAATAGCCCAACCAACAGGGATAATTAAAGAGACAAGATAAACAATCAAAATAACAAAAACAGCGATCGTAAGTAACGATGGTTTTTCTTTAATTCGTGGGGATGCTAATAAATTCTTTTTCATTATCTTTCTCCCCATCTATCTAAAATTTTACGAACGATAAATGTTAATGGAACCGCAACACAGGTTGAAACAAGTCCAAGGAAGGAAGCGTAACAATACTTCGACATACCTGAGCCTGAAGATGAAACTAAATAGTAAAGATAATAACCTATTGTTTTATCGGTACCGATTAAATCATCGCCATAGAATGAATATAAGTTATTTTGGTTAGTAAATATCGTCGCCACACCTACAATTATGAACGTTGCAACCGTTGGAATAATGTAAGGAACAACTAAAGATATAAATTCTCTAAATGGAGTCGTGCCATCAATCTTTCCGGCTTCAAGCATCTCAGCAGGTATTTGTTCCATTGCGCCTGAATAGACAAGAACTTGGCTACCAAACCCAACCCAGACAGTGTATGCAGTAATAATCCAGAAGTAAGTTCTCGAGTTAGTTAATAAACCCTGAGGCAAAACTCCATCTTTCATCATAAAAGCAGGAACTGCGGAGTTCATAAAGAACTTAAAGATCAAGACAAGCAATAGTCCCGGAATAATTGATGGGAGGAATAAAACAAACTTAAAGAATCTGGATAAGGTTCTTCTTTTGTAAATATAAAATGAGAAGAATAAAGCCAACACTGTACCTGCAAACTGGGTACAAAGCCAAACAATTAAAGAGTCTTTAACCATACTCCAGAAACTAGGTGTTTTAACTTCATCAATGAATTTTAAGAAGTTATTTTGTGGGTCCCAAGAGAAAACATTCTTAACTGTGGAATATGATTGGAAAGACATCAAAATACTTTGGAAATTAACACCAAAATAGAAGATCGCTATTTGGGTTAAAGGAATAATTAAAACGAGACAATAAAAAAGAACATCGCCTTTATTTTTGGCAATTGTGTTTGTGCCGTTAACAAAACGATATTTCTTTTTTCTAATCATTGTTATCCGATTATTCTACTCCACTCTGTTTCACCGATTTTGGCTCTGTGATCGTTGAAATAATCTTGAGCCGATACATTTTTATCATCAATGAACTTAATAATTGGGTTATCAGTATAACTTACTGTGTCCCATGGCCATTCTTTAATGGAGAATGTACTTGAGTTATTGATAACAAAGTCTAAATCTGAACATGGATAAACAACTTTTGCGTGTTCACTGTTCTTAATAGAAACTAAATCTTGTGCGTATGCTGAGATTTTATCAAAATCAGCTTCTGCGAATGTGTAATCAAGACCTCTTGTCATATTGGTTTCTTTGGTGAATTCTCTCATCATTTCATCTGAATGTAAGAATGCAAAGAAATCTTTTGCGAGTTGCATATTTTCGCAGTTCGCAGAAATAAATCCGTATGAATCATTGAGGTTTAATAATGTGGCATCACCAATCTTTGAAGCATCAGATTTTGGAATTGGCATAAATCCATAATTAAATGAATCAACACCTGTTTCTCTTGCAATCTCAAATGCTGGTGCAGCTTCATTTTCCCACCAAGTGCCTTCAAACATCATAGCGATTGGTTTAACTGAACCACCAGCATATTTGTTGTTAACAAATGCGTCTTGAACATCATAGTTTGAGTTGTATCCTTGATAGTTATTTGTACTCTTGGTTAAGATTTCTCTAGCAAAATACAAGGCATTATAAATACCAGCTTGGCCTTTTAAGAGATAACCATTATCTTTTGTAATGGCGACTGATTTAGTAACAATCTTGTCACCATCAAAATGATCATAAATATTTGTGGCGGTGCCGTTAAAGTTATAGTTTAAATTGGTTTGTTCATAACCTTCGTCATCACTCCACCAAGAAGTAAGTCCTCTAGCGGTGTACCAGGTAGCGTTACCAGATGAATATGTAAACGGAATGACATTTGCACCAGTCATTCTTTCCATCATGGTTTTAAATTGTTCATATGTTTGTGGAAGACCATCGTCCCAGTCACCAGAAATTCCGTTTGGGCCAGCGCCAAATTGTTCTCTATTGTTAGTAGGAGAACCATCTGCTTTCATATAGAAACTTTTTTGTCTAAATAAATCTTTGTCATATACAAGACCATAGAAACAATCATAGA
>JAFXWB010000051.1 GCA_017534425.1 Bacilli bacterium | reverse complement strand
TAAGACTCACTAGAGAACATAGACCAGATCTATTCAATAAACATGAGCTTACAAAACAGGACAAAAAACTTCTTAATGAATTAGATGAAGGAGTCGAAAATCCTAAATGGATGCAAGATGCATTAGAGAAAGGCAAAAAATTTACAAAATAAGGTAAGGACGTAAGTTCTTACTTTTTTTATTATCTTGTTAGACTAACGAGAATATATTAAGTATAATATCGTTCATAAAGCGAGAAAAACTATGGTAAATGCTAGAAATTTAATGAAATTCTCAGAAGCTGTTAAGGCAAATCTTTTGTTTAACCAAGACAACCTAAAACAAATCAAAAAATTGTTCTTTTCAGTCATGGAAAAAGATGAACAAAAATATTCACAATTTGAAGCAGTTTTACCAAGTTTAAAAGAAGCACTTTGTGCTGATTTAAAATTCTTTATGGAAAGCGATCCTGCTGCAGATAGTGAAGAAGAAATTTTACTTGCATATCCAGGTTATAAAGCTATTGCTTCTTACCGCATTGCACGTGCCATTCGTGAACTTGGATATAAACTTCAAGCTCGTATGATCACAGAGGGTGCTCACTCACAAACAGGTATTGATATTCACCCAGCTGCAAACCTTGCTTCTCCTCTATTTATCGACCACGGAACAGGTATAGTTGTTGGCGAAACTACAATTACTGGTAAGAATGTAAAGATTTATCAAGGTGTCACATTAGGTGCCTTATCACTAAAAGATGGTTCAAAAATTAAAGGTGTTAAAAGACATCCAACTATCGGTGAAAATGTCATTATCTATGCAGGTGCAAGTATTCTTGGTGATATAAAAATCGGAAACAATGTTACTATTGGATCAAACGTATTTATCACAGAAAATATCCCTGATAATGTAAAAGTATTATTTAGTAAACCATCACTTGTAATTATTGAAAATAAAAAATAGCCCAAGGCTATTTTTTTACATCATACCTCCCATTCCTGGGAAGTTTGTTCCTGGAGGCATGCGACCTGTTTTCTTATATTGTTGCATGCGCTTCATCATTTCTTGCATTTGTTCATATTTCTTTAAAAGTCTATTAATATCAGCATTGGTTTTACCTGAACCTCTAGCAATTCTAACTTTTCTAGAGTTCTTTAAGATTTCAGGATTTCTTCTTTCTTCAGGAGTCATAGAATTGATAACAGCTTCAAAAGTTCTCATTTCTTTTTCGCCTGCTTCTCTTTGCTCATCAGTAATTGTTGGCATACCAGGAATTAACTTCATAAGTCCACCGAGATTACCCATACGCTGAATACGTTTCATATTCTTTAGTAAGTCATCAAGAGTAAACTTACCACTCATCATTTGCTCAGCTTCTTTACGGGCTTCTTTTTCATCTATCTCTTCTTTAACTTTTTCAGCAAGGGTAACAATGTCGCCCATTCCTAAAATTCTGTCTGCCATTCTATCTGGATGGAAGACATCTAAATCACTGATTTTCTCTCCAATACCGGCAAATTTTATAGGAATTCCCGTTAAATGTTTGATTGAAAGAGCAGAACCGCCACGAGCATCACCATCAAGTTTTGACATGATAATACCAGTTAAACTAAGTTGAGAATGGAATGTATTTGCAACATTAATAGCATCTTGACCAGACATTGCGTCAACAAGTAAAAGTGTCTCAGTTGGGTTAACTGCAGCAGTAATATCGTTAAGTTCTTGCATTAATTTTTCATCAATTTGTAAACGACCTGCAGTATCAATAATCAAAACATCCAAGTGTTCGTTATAAGCCTTTTCTTTTGCCTTCTTTGCAATCTCAACAGGAGAAACATTTGTGCCCATTGAAAAGACTGGAACACCAATTTTATCTCCTAATTGTTGAAGTTGTTCAATAGCACCTGGACGATAAATATCTCCAGCCGCTAAAAGAACCTTTTTGTTCATTTTATTCTTCATTAGGTAAGCAAGCTTACCTGCTGATGTAGTTTTACCTGTACCTTGAAGACCAACCATCATAATAATTGTTGGTTTATTTGACTCAAATTTAAGCTCAGATTCACCTGAACCAAGAAGTTCAACAAGTTCATCATGAACAATTTTAACAACCATTTGTGAAGGATTTAATTTTGTATAAACTTCTTCACCAATTGCTTTTTGTTTTATGTTCTCAATAAACGCTTTTACAACCTTATAGTTAACGTCTGCTTCAAGTAAAGCAATACGCACTTCTTTAAGCATTGCGTCCATGTTCGCTTCAGTAAGATGTGCTTGACCACGAATGGACTTGATAATGCGTTTAAATTTCTCGGTCAGTGACTCAAATGCCATTCTTCAAATCCTCTTCTAATTTATCGATAATTTCACTAGTTTTTTCGTTACGATTTTTATCAAAAACCCCGCAAATTCCCACACTTTTTTCGAATTTATCGAGTTTTTTTGTTGCAGTTTTAATAGCATCAGAAACGGCTGTTCTCGAGATATTTCTAAGCTCAGAAATCTCACTTAATGAAAGGTCACAATAATAGTAATCTGACATAATTTCGAATTGTTGTTTAGTTAAAAGACGACCATAAATGTCGAGCAAACGATTAATCTCTAACGCCTTCTCTATTTCACTCATTTTGCGTCTCCTATACAAAGACCAATAAGATATTTTTCAAGGTCAAATTCTCTTAAGTCTTCCATCTTTTCACCAAGACCAATAAATCTAACTGGGATGCCTAATTCATCTCTAATAGCAAGAATAATTCCACCTTTTGATGTTCCATCCATTTTGGTGATAACAATACCCGTTAATTTAATACAATCTAAGAACTGCTTTGCTTGAACAACACCATTTTGCCCAGTTGTTGCATCAATAATTAAAAATACTTCATGTGGTGAGTCTGGTATTTCTTTTGAAATAACTCTAGAGATTTTTGATAACTCATTCATTAAGTTAATCTTGTTTTGCAATCTTCCTGCGGTATCAACAATAAGAAGATCAACACCGTTTTCTCTAGCTTTCTTTGCGCCATCAAAAGCGACTGCTGCTGGATCTGAATTTGGTTTACCTACAACAATTTCGCAGCCGAGTCTATCAGCCCAAATGGAAAGTTGTTCAATAGCGCCTGCTCTAAATGTATCAGCAGCACAAAGCATAACTTTCTTACCTTGATTAATATAGCGATATGCAAGTTTAGCGATTGTTGTGGTCTTTCCAACACCATTTACACCAGCAACAAGAAGAACGGTTGGTCCATCTTCGCGGAATCTAACATCGCATTGGATTTCTTCGCCTTTAGAATTATAGCCTTCAAATAACTTGTCTATGACAAGCTCATTGATTTCTTCAGCGTCTGTTATCTTATTTTTAAGAGATTCTTGAACAACTTCTTCAATAACTCTCATGGTGAGATTAACACCAACATCGGCTTCAATTAAGATTTCTTCAAGTTCGTCAAAATATTCTTTGTTAACTTTTTTGGATTTTTTTGCAATTACATCCATTTTGTTAGCAAAGTTTTCACGGGATTTTTCCATTCCTTTTACATAGTTTTCGGATTCCTGTGATTTGTTTTTACTAAACTTCTCTTTAAGAAACTTAAATAAACCCATTATTTGCTTGCTTCCTTTTCAAGAGCAGCTTTAGCTGCTAATTGTTCGGCTTCTTTCTTTGTAGAGCCTTCACCAGTGCCGAGTTCTATTCCGTCGAATAAAACTCTAACTTTAAATCTTTTATCGTGTGCTGGTCCTGTTTCACCAATAAGTTCATATGTAACTGATTCTCTATGTTCAGCTTGAATCTCTTCTTGAAGTCTTGATTTATAGTCAGTTAATTCATCAATATTGAACTTCTTGATTGAATCTAAAAACATGTTCACTAAAACTTCTTTTGTGTTTTTAAATCCTTGGTCAAGATATAATGCACCAATAAATGCTTCAAAAACATTCTCTAAAATATGATTAGCTTTTGAAATATCGCCTGAGAACGAATTACCTAAACGAATATATTCGTGAAGATTGTATTTACGGGCCATTGTAGATAAACCATTAGTATTAACTAATGCAGCTCTCATTTTGGTGAGATTACCTTGGTTTAAATCACTTCTAGCGATAAAAGACATCTCAGCAATACAAAGATCAATTACTGAATCCCCTAAAAATTCTAATCTTTCATAGTCGTGATGCTTTGTATTTGCATCAGCATTATATGAAGGATGGGTAAAAGCCTGTTCATAAAGAACAGGATGTTTTGGCACAATGTTAAATTGTTTTAAAAATTCCTTTAAATCTTTCATTATAAATTTTGCTTAATTTGGTCAACCATCTTGTTTTTGGCAAGAGTGTAAGTAAGAGTTAAGGCATTGCCAAATGAATAGGCATCTGAATTACCGTGAGCTTTAACTGCAACTGTATTAACTCCGATAAGTAATGCGCCGCCAACTCTCTTATAGTCCATTAATTTAATCATAGGCTTGAAACTCTTCTTAGCAAGTAAGTAACCCATCTTTGAAGAGAATGAGGCTGTGAATGCTTCTTTCATCATTCCACCCATCATCTTTGCAACACCTTCAACACCTTTTAAGAAGACGTTACCAGTAAATCCATCAAAGACACATACATCGCACTTACCATCTAAAACATGGCGTGCTTCGATGTAGCCAGTATAATGTGGGTTTTGCTTAAGCAAAACATTTGCCTTTTTGGTAAGATCATTGCCTTTTCCTTCTTCAGTTCCGTTACAAACTAAGTTAATGTTTTTGGCTTCTTCACCATAGGCAGCTTTGTAGTAAGCTTCACCCATTTTAGCGAATTGATATAAATCCTCTGGAGAATTGTCGCTTGTTGCGCCAACGTCTAATAAAACAACACTCTTACCAGGAATTCTGGTTGGGAATGGTGAAATTAGGGCTGGGCGTTCAACACCAGGAATTTTCTTGTTAATTAATGTAGCTAACGAAAGGAACGCTCCTGTTGAACCAGCAGATAACACCCCGTCTGCTTTCTCTTCGTTAACGGCACTAATAGCTTTATAACAAGATGAGTCTTTTTGTCTCATTGCTTGCATAACTCCACATTCCATTGGAAGAATGCTTTGTGATGGAATAATTTTGACAATATCTTTAATTGGCTCTAAGACCTTTTCATCACCAACAGCAATAATTTCACAATCATCGTGCTGTTTTAAAAAGTTCTTAACAGCTTCAATTGTAATGGCATAACCATTATCTCCACCCATCATATCAATTACTATTTTGACCATAATTAAATCCTCCGCATGTATTGTAGCACGCAAAAACAAATATCACACTAAAAAACATTTTATGTTTATCTTATTGATAGAAAAGTTTGATAAAGCCAATAAAAAAGCCATCTTTTAGATGGCCTTATTCAATTTTATTCAATACCAACGAGGTAATTGTAGACTGGTTGATCACCACGTCTAATATCAAATTCAACCTCTGGATATTGTTCTGGAAGTTCTTTCTTAAGATTATTAAGAATCTTATCTGAGACACCTTCTCCAACAAAGATTGTGGCGAGATAGCTGTCTTCACGAATCATCTTCTTAAGCATCTTGTAAAGAGCTTTTTCAGGTTTAGATTCACAACAAATAACCTTCTTATTAGCAATAGCCATGAAGTCGTCTTTCTTAATTTGTACGCCATTCATGGTGGTATCTTTTACTGCGTAAGTAATTTCACCAGTAGAAATATGCGCGATAACTTCCTTCATGTTTGCAAGGTTTTCAGAAACAGATAAATCAGGTGAGAATTGAGATACTGCTGCAACACCTTGAGGAATTGTCTTAGATTGTACAACTACGACATCAAGTTCATCATGGAGAACATCTTTTGCTTGAAGTGCTGCCATAACGATATTTGAGTTATTTGGGAAGACGTAGACAGTTTTGGCGTCTGTATCTTTAATTGCTTTGACGATGTCATTAATTGATGGGTTCATTGTTTGACCACCAGTAATGATTGCGTCTACACCAAGTTCTTTGAATGCATCTTCAACACCTTTACCTGCTGCAACAGCAACCATTGCAACTTCATTTGTTGGTTCTTTTGGTGCTTCTTCAACTTGTTCTTCAACATGTTCTTCGCCAGATTTCTTTTCTTGAAGTGAAGTATGTTGTTCGGTCATATTTTCAATCTTAAGTTTGATGAATTCACCGAATGATTGACCGTAGGTCAATACTGCACCAGGAGCAAGAGTATGAACGTGAACTTTAACAATATCATCATCACGGACAACGACTAATGAATTACCATGATTTGAAAGGACTGATTTAAATCTTGATTCAATAAATGGTTTTTTGTGTTCTGGATCAAGACGGAGAATAAACTCGGTACAATAACCAAATTCATCGGTTTCCATTGCTTGTTGAGCAGAATTATCAGTTTCGCTGCTTCTTGAAATAGATTTCTTTTGGATAAACTTTCCTGTTAAGGCAGAAAGCATACCTTCAAGAATCTTAATTAATCCAGCTCCACCTGAGTCAACAACACCAACTTCTTTTAAGACTGGAAGAAGTTCTGGAGTACGTTTTAGTGAAGCATTAGCTTCTTTTAAGAGATACTTAAATGCATCAACAACATCCATGTCGTGTTTGACATATTCTTTTAAGGAAGTTGAAGATTCTCTAATAACGGTAAGAATTGTTCCTTCTACTGGTCTCATAACAGCCTTATAGGCTACTTTGCTACCATTAGAAAACGCCTCTGCGAGTAAAAGAGCATCAATATTCTTACTTCCTTCAAGAGCTTGGGCAAAACCTCTAAAGATTTGAGAGGTAATAACACCAGAGTTTCCTCTAGCACCCATTAGTAAGCCTTTAGAGAACGTAACAGCAATTTGGAAAACTTCAGAATCATTTCTGTTTTGAACTTCTTTAGCGCCTGAGGCTAAAGTAAGATTCATATTCATACCAGTATCACCATCTGGAACTGGGAAAACGTTTAAAGCATCAATCTCTGGATAATGATTGTATAAGTTGTTAGCGCCAGAGATGAGCATCTCTTGTAAAACTTTTGCATTAATTGATTTCATAGTTATTCGACTTTCTTGAGGTCCTGCACAAAGATATTAACTTTAGACACTTTAATATCAAATGTGGTCTCAACAACATATTTAACTTCTTTTTGAACGCTGCGTAATATTTCAGTAACTTTTACGCCTAAAGCGACAACAATATTAAAACTGAAACTATAACAACCTTTTTCCTCACTTACTTGAACTACTTTTTCTAGTTCTTTCTTTGAAAGAACTTCAGCTTTATCATCTTTTTTACATAATCCAACTACACCATAACATCCTAAAGCTGTATCTGCGACTAAGGAAACAATGGCTTTTTTAGTAATGTTTATTCTACCTAAGTTGGTTTTTTTATTAATTGACATATAAAATTTAGATAATTTACATTATCTGGCGACAAATATATCACATAATATAATAAAATGCAAAAAATATGTAAAATTAGTTAGATATATATCTAACTAATTCTTCTTTATGAGCTCCGCGGAAGATAATTAAATGGTTCCCGTTTGGAGAAGAAAACATCTCATCAATTGATTCATTAAACTGGATCTTAATTTGAGTTCTGCAAAGATTATTCTTGTGAAGGTTTTCCACTATTTGACCTTCAAAAACTTCATAATCATCTAAGTTACCATTAATTTTGAAAACTGTAACTTTACCTAGATTAAGTCTACCTTTGATACCAAGACCAATTCCTGATTCAAAGTGAGTATCAAACTCATAACTTAGGCACATATCAAGCGGAAGTGTGCAGTGAGCAAAATAGCCATAACGTTCTTTCAAATTAAGGTAAGATGGGTTGACTTGAAATGAAGATTGATGGAACGCTTTTCGAACAATTGCCATGGTTAGCATTGCCGGAATATCACCTTCACAGGTTGCAATATATCCATCCTTATTTAGCATCGCAAGAGCTAGACAAGAAGTGTTATGAACAAGCCCAAGAAGATCAAAGCATCTGACAGTCAAACCATTTAGATTGTACTTAATGATTAGGTCTCGTAAAGCACTGTAAATTTGAAGTGCTCCATCAAGAGTTTCTTTGTTAACTTTTTCGTTCAAAAGTGGTTCAAAAATTATTGGGTCTAATTTAGGTTTTGACTCTTTAATTTGAGACAAAAATTCTTCAGTAGAAATATCAACTAATTCAACACCGAATTTCGCTTTAGCTTCTTTATAATTTACATCACTCGCAATTAACCAGTTAGAAGGTTTTCCAACTACGCCTAACCGCATTCCTTTTAGATTATCAAATTTCAAAAATCCCCTATTTTTCTCGCATATTTTTGAGATTTCATCGGATTTTAATTGTTCACGAACTTCTTCAGGTTTTCCATGGAATAATTTAAATTTCTTACCATTTTTTCTTAAAAAAGTAGCAATCTCTAAGCTTGCTGGAAGAGAGTTATTTGCGTCCGTAGCAAGGAGCAAATATGGCTCAGAAAATGAGCTAAAAATAGACTTAAATTGTTCCTCTGTTCCACCTGTTTCAATGAAGAAAATATCTCGTCCTGACTTATCAAAAATAAAGTCATTTTTCTCGTTTAATTTATCTAAATATTTAGCCTTCTCTTCATCCTTAAATCTCTCATCATTTCCAACATGAGATCTAATAAATATAAAGTTTATTTTATTCATAACTACTTACTATTATATAGTAATAATTTGCCTTAAAAAAGAAAAAAGCCCGGCGGCTCGCTATTCTCCCCGATAAATCGGATACCTTCGCCACTACGGTGCTTAACTTCTGTGTTCGGGATGGGAACAGGTGTGTCCACCGCGCCATCGTCACCAGACTTTTTTCAATAGTGAGAGAACTTGTTCTCTCAAAACTAGATATTACCAAACACGTTCTAACTAGTCAAGTTACATTTGATTACCCATATATTACTTATATTTCTCAGAATAAATCTTAAAAATTTTATGAAATTAAGTCCTCGAGCTATTAGTATTAGTCGACTGAACACATTACTGTGCTTACATCTCTAACCTATCAACCCGGTAACATTCCGGGGCTCTTACTTCTTGCGAATGAGAAGTCTAATCTTGTGGTTGGCTTCACGCTTAGATGCTTTCAGCGTTTATCCGTTCCGCAGGTAGCTACTCAGCCATGCCACTGGCGTGACAACTGATAGACCATTGCTGCGTCCATCCCGGTCCTCTCGTACTAAGGACAGGTCCACTCAAACTTCTTGCGCCCACGACAGAT
>JAFXWB010000050.1 GCA_017534425.1 Bacilli bacterium | reverse complement strand
CCAATCAAAGGACTGTTTTCATGTTCTTCCACGATTTTGATCTTTTTGGATCTTTTATCTGATTTTAAAATACCTCTTGGACATGCTTGAGCGCAATCGTAATCGATTTCAACATCCTCATTGAATGTTATTTCAGGATATTGTTTGTAAGCACATACAGTGGTTGGAATCCATTTAGCATGTTCTTTTCCGTATCCAACTTTTGCAACTGCTTCAATGTCAAGCTTTTCTCCTTCTTTGAGTTTTACTAAAGGTATGGTGTCGTATACTGGTTTAATTCTAGAGTCTGAAGATTTTAAATCTTTAGAATAAACTACTTTAGGTCCCACTTCTTTCAAATAGAACATGATTCCGTTTGAAAACTCTTCCCAGTCGTCATCTTCTGGTAATGACAATCCTTCAAGAGCGTCCAAATCAGATACTAAAGGAGTTAAACCAAGTCTATGAGCAAGCACCTCATTGAACATTGCAGAATCGTTTACAATAATGTTAACATCTTCGATTGCTATTTTAGGAACATTGACCATTGCAACTCTCCTAATAGCATTAATAAAAGGCACTTCTGCATCACGAACAATGAAAATCATTTCATTATCGTTTTGACTTCTTACTTCTATCTCCATATTAAACCCTTCTGCTTATACTCTTCTTCCTCTTTTACCACCAGGTCTTCCAGTACCGTCGTGAGGAATAGGAGTGATATCTTCGATTTTTCCTATTTTAATTCCAGCTCTTGCTAAAGCACGGATAGTAGCTTGTGCACCAGGTCCTGGACTTCTTGGTCCATTTCCACCAGGAGCTCTAACTTTAATATGTAATCCAACAAATCCTTTTTCTTTAGCATCATCAGCTATTCTGGTTGCTGCAGCCATTGCTGCGAATGGTGAAGCTTGTTGTCTGTCTGCACGAACAACTTTTCCACCGGACCATTGTGAAATGGTTTCAGCACCAGTAATATCTGTTACAGTAATAATAGTGTTATTAAATGATGAGTAAATATTAGCTATACCCCATTTTTCATCTTTTGCCATAGTTACACCTTTTATTCTTCTGTATTAGCTTTATTATCCTTTGCTTTGTTGTACTCTTCAATTTGTTTTGCTACAGGTGAAGAACGGTAGAAACCGATTTCATCTTCTTGACCGTCTAAAACTACATAGCTTGGTGAGTTGATTTTTTTACCGTTTAAAGCTATGTGACCGTGTACAACGAACATTCTTGCTTCTTTAGGAGTACGAGCTAAACCTTTTTTATATACAATAGTTTGTAATCTTCTTCTTAAGATATCTTCAACGTTTAAGTCAAGAATATCTTCAAGAGCAGCACCTTCTGGCAAAACACCGGTTCTAGCTAAGTGTCCTAATAATTGTAATTTCTCTTTTACCATTTGATCAGCAGAAAAACCGAGTAAGTATCTTGCTTCCCTACTGTATCTTCTAACTAAAGTATCGGCTTTCCAGATTTCTTTTTTGTTTTTTAAACCGTATTTAGTCATTAATTTATTTTCATTTTTAATTCTTTCCGCATTCCAAGGATGAGGTGGTGTATTATACTTTTTCCTTGATTTTCTAGGTTGTCCCATTAAAACATCTCCTTATAAAATTGAATTTTGATAATTTAATTCATAAAAAAAGTTCTTGCTTATCCTCTTGAACGTTTTACACCAACTGAAGAACTTTTTCTGAAAGTAGATTTGGTTCTTTGACCTCTAACAGGTAAACCAACTTCGTGTCTTCTACCTTTGTAACTTCTGGTCTTTTTCATTCTGTTTAAATCATCCCTTAAAGTCATGTCAAGGTCTGATTCAATCAAGTGAATGTCATCACCAGTTTCATAGTCTTCCCTTCTATTTAACATCCATGATGGAATGCCAAATTTGTGAGGATCTTCTAAAATTTCTTCAATTTTTAAAACATCTTCGTCAGCAATGTATCCAATTTTTGCATCTAAATCTAAGTCTAAAACACGACAAATAGTTTTAGATAAAGAGATTCCAACACCTTTGATTTCAGTTAAAGCATGTTCAATGGTTTTGTTACCATTTACGTCTTTTCTTGAAATACGTACTAAATGCTTGAATTCGTCTTCCATTAAATAACCTCCATTTATAGAGCGAACCTACGAGACGTAAAATATAGATTCGAATGTTTTGAATGTATCAAAACACAGTTCTTTCAACAGTTATAAACTTAGCCCATTGGCTAAGAGTGCAATAAATATCAGTTCAACAAGTATTTTTATTATAATTCAAAAAAATATAGTTAAAAACTAATAAACGCCGAGACTGGGATTTGAACCCAGGAGGGCTGAACGCCCACGAGATTTCCAGTCTCGCGCCTTACCAGGCTAGACTATCTCGGCATTAAAATAGTTAGCAATACTTGTCTATCATATTGTCTAGAATAATATGATAACATAATTTATTATCTTTAACCTATATAAAGGTTTGCTTAAAAATAGGATTTTCCCAAAATAATGGGAATTGCATAAAATATTATCTTTTTCATCATTAATAAATCAAAAGGTAAAGTATATTTTAAAATACAGCTATATTATTAATCAAGGTGATTAAGATGGATTTGTTAATATGGATCATCATTATAATATTAGTTATTATTGTTATAGTAACCCTAATACACATGTACAATAACCTAGTCGGACTCAGAAACCGCGTGAAAAACAGTTACGCGCAAATTGACGTCCAACTTAAAAGAAGAAACGACCTTATACCTAACCTTGTGGAAACCGTAAAAGGTTACGCAAGTCATGAAAAAGGCGTTCTTGAAGAAGTGACAAAAGCAAGAACAGGCGTTATGAACGCAACAACCGTTGAAGAAACCAGCGCTGCAGACAACCAATTGACTGGAGCATTGAAAACATTGTTCGCCGTTGCGGAAAACTATCCTGACTTAAAGGCAAACAGCAATTTCCAACAATTGCAATCAGAATTGACCGACACAGAAGACAAGATATCCTATGCAAGGCAATTCTATAACGACGTTGTTTTAAAATACAATAACGCTTGCCAACAATT
>JAFXWB010000049.1 GCA_017534425.1 Bacilli bacterium | reverse complement strand
TGGTAGATCCAAGTGTTAATATGAGCACCGATTTTACCGCGATGACAATTAGACTTACCGATTCAGTTGATAAAACAAACTACGTTGATATTAGAATTGAAGATGGCTACTACAGTGGTTCATACGACAGCGGAAGCTTATCTTGGGTTAGAGCTGGCGCTTCTTGTAATTGGCAATTAGGCTGGGAATGGGAAAAGGTTGATGGAAAGATAAACCAAGGTAAATATCATAATGGCCGAAGTGGAACTGGTTTAAATCTTTCTTATCGCGCTCAACCATACAATAACCAAATTTTCTCAGCACAAATTTTATATTGTTCTCAAAACCAAAGATTTTATAATTATCGTGGTTCACTAGAAACTGACTTCGCTTATTTTATCAACGAATTAAGCGATCCAATTGTATACGGAAATAGTGCTTGGAACGGATTTGAAAGTGGCAAATTTTTCTTATCAATTATTCCAACCGCTTTCTCAAATGCGACAGGGCGTATTTTGATAAAATCTGTGGGAAAATACGTATTAAATGACGAAATTATCGTTGATAGCAACGCTCCAACAATCACTGTTGACACTAAAGGTTATGACATCACAAATCTACCAAGAGCAGTAGTTGGAAGAAGATATCCAGTTTTCGATGCTAGTGTTGCAGATAACTATGACTCAAATTTAACTTATGATGTAAGTGTTACTTATCGTGACTCAGTAAATAAAAAGGATATAGATGTTAGTGTTGCTGATGGTTCTTTCTTAGCAAGTAAATCTGGTGTTTACACGATTAAATACAATGCGAAAGATAGAAGTGGTAATGCTTCAGATACTATCTCGTTAAAAGTAATTACAGTGGATAGTTTTGACGATGTAGTACTTAATTTAGCAACAAACGAAACAACAATTGATGCATATGAACTTGCGCATATTCCATCTTTAGATGACGTAAATAAGGTTGGCGGAATTGGTAATGTCTCTCTTACAAGAAAAGTCTTTGATCCAAACGGAAATGAAATTGCTATAAGTGGAGATGAATTTAGACCAACCTTAGTTGGAGATTATAGAGTTGTGTACACTGGAACTGACTATATTGGTAATTCTGGTGAAACAACTTTCACAGTTCATGCACAGTCACTATCAGCGCCAAAATTCATAAGTGAACCTAACTTACCTCCTGCTTTAATTAAAGGATTTAAATATAGTTTTGATAATATCAAAGCAATCAACACCGTTAATAATGAAGTAGTAGAAGTTGTCCCAGAAATATTCGTGAATGATGAACCTCAATCAGGTAAATATACTGCTGATGGAGCAACAACTAAGATTACTTATAAAGCAGGAATCAGTACAAAAGATGTTTTACTAGATGTTGCTGATGTATCTAATTCAGAAGGTGGTTTTGACCACTCTAAATATTTTAAGAATGACTCAATCACTGCTACAGAAAGTACATATGAAGATAATCCGAATGTAACATTAAGCTTCTCTGCAGCCGGCTCAAGCAAATTTATTAAGGAACTCAACCCAGATAATTTCTATTTAGGAATGTCTTTAATTTCTGGTGAAAGCCACTTAAATATAATTAGAGTTAAATTAATTGATTCGACTGATCAAAACGTCACTATTACTTTTGAAATCAATCTTTCTGACGGAACAATCCAAGCTCCATATCTTCCAATTCTTCCATTTGAACTTAATGGAGAAAAGATTGGTTTTGAATATAATGACCAAAATAGGTGGTTCCTTGATACAAACCAAAATTCACTCGGAAGCATTATTAGAGACGATAGCGGGGCAGCCTTTAACGGATTTAAACGTGGATTATATTTAGAAATTCAAGTTGATGAAGTGTCATCTGCTTCTACTCTTGCAATTGAAAAGATTTGTAATCAACCTATTGGTTACAGAAACAAAGGTAAGGACCGTGTACAACCATCAATTAGATACAATTCTGCATTTATTTCAGAACAACAAAAAGGAAAAGACTTTGTCTATCCAACATTTGAAGCATTTGATGTTCTAAGCGATATCGATTCATCTTCAATTTCAATTACTAGACCAGGCAGCACCCCAATAAGTGGAGGCAAAGATATGACCACAACGTTCAAGATTGAACAAGCGGGTGAATATCGTATTACTTACACAACAAAGGATTCATCAAATAACACAAAACGAGTCATTGAAATTGTGTCTGTCTATGATGATATTAAGCCAACAATCGTGGTGAATAACCCACCAAAAGACACATATAATCTCAATGATTCCTTCGCAATTCCAAGTTACACGGCAAACGATGAAAGTGGAATTTACACTGTCGATGTAATTTTGATTATGCCGACAAACGAAATGAGAATATTAACTCATCATGTCCATAATGAAGACGAAGGTATTGATAACATAGAATATGCGCTTGATTTAGATAAAGGAATCTATGATTCCAGCTTCATTGTTGATAAAACAACATGTAAATTACAAATGACTGGAACTTATAGAATTAGATTCGTTGTATATGATGATGCATATAACACAACAACTGTTGAGTACAGTTTCAAAGTTAAATAGGAGGACGAACACATGAAGAAAAGTATGCTTTTACTCTTATCAATAGTTAGTGCTCTTTCTTTAACTTGCTGTAAGAAAAAGAATCAAAACAATGAAGAAAATAATGGACCAATCGTTATTGCCGATAAATTTATTATGGAAAACGGTGTTTCAACATATTCAATTGTTACTAGTAAGTCACCGCAAGCAAAAGAATCATTTGCTGCAAGCGAATTCAATTATTTTATGAAGCTTGCTACAGGATACTCTTTCCCAATGATTAGCGAGAAAGACGTTCGCTCTGGACAACATTATATTTCTCTAGGTGACACAGATCAATTTAAGGCTAACTTTAGTGATTATAACTACTCTGAACTAGACGGAACTCAATCAAGTTACTTTGTTTCGACTAAGGATGAAAACATCTACATTGTTGCAAGTGATGACTTCAACGGCGATGGTGTTTTGTATGGAGTTTATGACTTGCTCAAATACTTTATTAATTACACTTATTACCACGACCAAGAAATTTATTACGAGCAAAAAACTACCATAAATCTCTTGGATTTTGGCAAAACATTCGTAAGACCGAGCTATGATATCCGCAGTATTTCGACTGTTTATACTTACACAAACGACATCCACACAAGAAGATTAAGATTATTAAATAACTCTCGTGGAAGCGAGTGGTGCAGAGCTACTTATGGTCATAGCCAGATTCAAACAATTTTAGGCCCGTGGATGATAGACCCTAATGATCCACTAGGAAGAAAATATGGAGAATCTCATCCAGATTGGTTTACTGATCCAAGTATGCCGAAACCTGCTCAGGCTGGGATGATGTTAGACAACTGCCTTAACTGGTGTGCTGGTGAGGAAATTGAAAGAGTAGTTGCAGATAGACTCATTCAATTTATTCAAGCTGAACCAAATTGTAAATTTGTCATGTGTGCACAAGAAGATAACTCAACTACATGTGCAAATCTTCCGGGTTGCCAAGAAGCATTAAATGGCTGGGCAAAAGGTTCAATGACAGCTCTACAAATCAACTTTATGAATCACGTCATTAATCTTGTTGAAGAATGGGTTAGAGTTAATGCTCCAACGAGAGATTTACAATATGTAATATTCGCATATCATACGACACTTGAACCACCTCTAGATTCAAGTGGTAATCCAGTTATTCAACTCCATGAGAAATTAAGAATTTATATTGCACCTATTTCTGCAAACTATTCTGTTCCATTTTCATCTCCAATTAACAAAGATACTTATCGTATTTTTGAAGGATGGGATAAAGTTGCACACGGAAAACTTATTCTTTATTTATATGACTTAAACT
>JAFXWB010000048.1 GCA_017534425.1 Bacilli bacterium | reverse complement strand
GCTTTATTGAAAACAGGGCAAAATTACAATCAAATAGTTACTGATTAGTGCTTAAATCAGATATATTTTAAAACCCTATCGTAGATAAGGTGTTTTAGTCGTGGACTTTAATTAAAAAATGCTTGATAATTGTAGGTATGATTAAGATTTATGTTTCCCCATCTTGCTCTTCTTGCATCAAAGTCAAGAAGTGGTTTGATGAGCAAAAAATTCCATATGTTGAGAAAAATATCACAGGGCAAGGACTAAGTGAAAAAGAGCTTAGAGAAATGCTTGAAAAAAGTGAAAATGGTACCGAAGATATTATTTCTTTACGAAGTAAAATTATCAAAGAAAACAACATTAAACTTGATGACATGACTGTTTCAGAAATGATTCAATTTATCCGTCAAAATCCAACAGTTTTAAAACGTCCAATCATGGTGGATGAATCACATATTCAAGTCGGTTATGACACTGATGAAATGACCACTTTTATTCCAAGAGCAAGAAGACTCCAAAACTTTGTTTGTGATACCTGTGAGGACACTGAAAAATAGTTATGAAATTATTTGCATCTGATCCAGTTAATAACCCATTTAATAGTTGGTTAAGGGCAAACGGAATTTATGTAGCAATCGGTGTTGCTGCAGCCTTACTAATAATTGTTGGAGTGTTGTTCTTACTTAGTAAAATTAAAAAGGACTAGGCTTCGCCTAGTCTTTCTTTTAGAACCAATGAGCTTTTATGTCTTCGGTTGGTAAGCCGATTACGTTATCAAAGCTTCCTTCAATATGATTCACTAAATCAAATTCTTGATCTTGGATACCATACGCTCCAGCTTTGTCCATCGGAGAACCGGTTGCGATGTAAGCATCAATTAATTCATCACTTAGTTTATTGAAATAAACATAAGTTCTAACTGTACGAGTCACTTCTTTTTCTTTTGAAATGATGGTGTAGCCAGAGATAACAACATGTTTTCTACCAGATAAATGTTGGAGCATTTTCTTTGCTTCTTCTTTTGAGTGTGGCTTTCCTAAAATTTGCCCATCAATAATGACAACTGTATCACACGCTAAAACCTTGTCATTTGGGTATCTTGCAAAGATGTCATATGCTTTTAATTTCGAAAGTTCTCCAGGCAAATCACATGCTGGAATATGAAGGACGGATTCGTCAATATTTGCAGGAATTACCGTGAATTCCTTAGTAATTTTCTTAATTAACTCTCTTCTACGAGGAGATTCACTTGCTAGGATAATCATTTGTTTTCATCCATAACCACAGGTATAACAAGTGGTTTCCTTTCAGTCTTTCTTTCAACATAAACTTCGATAGCACGTTTGAGTGTTGATTTAATTGTGGCAAAGTTTGGTTTTGTTGCCATTAATTCAGTCAAAGTTTTGTTTGCTAAATCTTCAATCTTTTTAACAATGTTATTGTCATCTGCTGTAAATGCACGAGTAATGCACTTTGGTGGAACAATAATTTTTGAGGTTTTGGAATTAATTGCTACAGCGATAGTAATCATTCCATCTTCCCTCATAATTTCTCTATCTTTGACAACTGCTTCGTTGGTACCGCCCACGTTTCTGCTATCAATGTAGATTGGATCTGCAGCAAAATGAGGGCCTGTAACAATCTTATGCTTTGATAAAATCAAAGAATCACCATTTTCTAACACAAAAATGTTTGCTTTTGGAACTCCAAGCGACTCCGCAATTTCACCATGAATCTTAAGCATTCTATATTCGCCATGGATTGGCATGAAGTATTTTGGATGAATAAGGTGAAGCATAATTCTAAGTTCTTGCTTAGATGGGTGTCCCGATGAGTGGACTGAGTAAAGAATTGAATTAACTAAAACGTTTCCACCTTTCTTAACGAGCTGGTTAACGACTCTTTCAATAAAGACACCATTTCCTGGAATAGCACTTGATGAGAAAACAATGGTGTCGCCAGGAATAATTCTTAAATCTTTATGCTCTCCATTTGCGATACGTGAAAGTGCAGCCATAGGTTCACCTTGAGAACCTGTACAAAGGATACAAATTTCACTTAATTTATGTTCGTTAATTTCATTAATAGGAATAAATGATGTGTCTGGAATTTTGATATAACCAAAATCTCTAGCTGCATCAACAGCATGTTCCATTGATCTACCAATAATGGCTATTTTTCTATTATTTTCGACTGCAACTTCACAGATTTGTTGAATACGCGAAATGTTAGAAGAGAATGTTGAAAGGATTAATCTTCCCGTTGCGATCTTAAAGATATCTTTAATTGATTGAAGAACATTCTTTTCGCTTGGTGTATAACCTTCAATTTCAGCATTGGTGGAATCACTTAAAAGTAAATCAACTCCTGAATCACCAATCTTAGCGATCTTTGATAATTCAATCTTTTGACCAACAGGAGTCAAGTCAATCTTAAAGTCTCCAGTATGAACAATTCGACCTTGTGGGGTGTCTACAACGATTCCATAAGAATCAGGAATTGAGTGAGTAACTTGAAAGAAAGTAACCCTAAATTCGTCAATATTTACTAATGAATCCCCGTTATATTCCACGAATTTTACTTCTTCGCGGATTCTCATATCTTCTAATTTATGTTTGATAAGTAGGATCGCAAGTCTAGGAGCGTATATTACTGGAATATGTAAATGTTGGAGTAAAAAAGGTATGCCACCTATATGGTCTTCGTGGCCGTGAGTAATAAATAATGCTTTAACTTTTTGTCTTGAGTTTTTTAACTTTGAATAATCAGGGATGACATAGTCAACGCCTGGTAAATCGGCACCAGGAAACATAACACCGGCGTCGATGATAATAAGGGAGTTTTCACTCTCAATACAATAAGTGTTTTTTCCAACTTCGCATAAGCCCCCTAATGCATATATGGAAATTGGAGATTCGGAAACCGCCATCGTTTACCTCCAATAAATGAATTATCTTCGTTTTGGATTAAGCTATTAAATATTTTATAAATAAAATTCGCCTCGGTCAAGATTAGAGACGAATTGCATCTTCCTTTTGAAGGAATGGGTTCTTTTTATCAATGTGGTCGTAATATAGAATTCCACTTAAATGATCTATTTCATGTTGGAGAACAATTGCCTCGTAACCACGTGCGGTAATTACTTCTTCTTTCATTGTTAACGCGTTAAATGCTTTAACTTGAATCTTATTATGTCTATAGACATATCCTTCATGAATATCATCTACAGATAAACAGCCTTCTCCGCCAGAAAGATAAACTTCTTTAACGGATTCAAGGATGATTTTTGGATTAATTAAGCGGTGGTCTATTACTTTTGTTTCACCGTTTTCTTCTTCCTCGAAATAGACGACTAATGCGCGAATATTTCTTCCAACTTGAGGAGCGGCGAGACCAACACCTGCTCTAATGTTGTATTTCTTAGAGATCTCTTCATCTTGAGATGTGACTAAATAATCGTGCATTTCATTCACGAAGTCGATAATCTCTGGTGTTATTTCTTTAACCTCTTCACATTTCGCTCTTAATGAAGGGTTAGAATCCTTAACGATTTTGAAATACTTTTTCATAAATCAAATTCTATCATATATGATTATAATTTGGTATCATAATTGCATGAATCAAAATCTCCTAGAAAAAGCATCTGAAATTAAACAAGAAATTGAATCTCTTCCTGAAGTAATTGAACTAAAAAGATTAGATAAACTTTTGAATGAAAATGAAGAGGTCATGAAACTTTGCTATAAGAAAGATGTGGCAGCGACAAAATTTGAAGATGCAGTTAGATATTTTGGTAAAGAATCTGACGAAGCTAACAAAGCTCAAAAGGTATTATATCAAGCAAAGCTTGAATTAGACCAAAATGCATTAGTGAAAGCTTATAATGAACAATATAAAAAAGTTCGTAAAATTTATGATAAAATTAACGAGGAAATTTTTAATCCTTTTAATTAAATATGATTAGAATTACTGGTGGAGAAAATAGATCAAGATTGTTAGAAACTCCTAACACAACTTTAACTAAACCAACAATGGATAAAGTTCGTGCTGCAGTTTTTAATGCTCTAGGAGATTCAGTTAAGTTTGCCAGAGTTTTAGATTTATTTGCTGGTTCCGGCTCCTATGGATTTGAGGCATTATCGAGAGGCGCAAAAGAAGCAACATTTATTGATGCCTCCTATGAATCAATTAAGGCAATAAAGAAAAATGCTGCAAATTTAAATAGGGAAAATGTAGAGATTTTAAATGCTGATGTTTTATCGTTTTTATCTCAAAATATTATGGAATTCGATATAATTTTCGCTGATCCACCATATAAATTAGATGTTTATGAAGCTGTTGTGAAAACGCTTATTGAAAGAAAAATAGTAAATGATGGTGGTATAATCGTTTTAGAAAGCGAGAGGGAACTTAAGATTGATGAGTCCTTATTCAAATCGGTTCGCTTCTATAAATACGGATTAGCAAAAATCTATATATTAAGGAAATAAATATGAAGAAAGCAATTTACCCAGGTTCATTTGATCCAATTACGAATGGACATTTAGATATTCTTAAAAGAGCACTTGAAGTCTTTGATGAGGTAGTGGTGCTTGTCGCTGATAACCAAAATAAAAAACAAAGGTTTACAGTCGAAGAGCGTGTCTTAATGATTAAAGATGCTGTTAAAGAATATAAAGGTGTTAAAGTTGATTCAACTCATGGATTAACAGTGGCATATGCTAAAAAGGTCGGAGCCACACATTTAATTAGAGGATTAAGAGCTGTCACAGACTTTGAATACGAATTCTCATTGGCAGAAGCCAATAGGTTTATTGATAGTTCAATTGATATGGTGTTCTTCATGGCAAACCCTGAACATTCATATATCTCTAGCAGCGCTATTGATGACATGCACAAGGCAAATGTTGATATCTCAAAACTTGTGCCTGAATCGGTTATAAAAACGTATCAAAAAAAGTAGGTTATAAACCTACTTTTTAATTTCATTAAATCTTACTTAACTTCTGGGTTGTATGAGAACTCACCAGTGTGATTCCAGCAATCAAGTAATGTTCTTGCTTTTGCGTTCTTATCGGAACCATCAACACCGAACATAATTTCTGTGACGCCTGCATCAAGACCATGTTCAGAAGCTTTTGCCTTAAGTTCAACTAAGAAGATTGTTGGAGTTAAGAAGTTGTCTGGATCAGCTGTTTCAAGAGCTTCAACATCAGAATCATTGAGCTTACCATTTTCATAATATGGTGTTGTGTATGCAACTGCGCCTGCATCTTCGAATAAGTCTTGATGTCTTTCAAGATACTTAACGAATGCTGTTTGGGTCTCGGTGGTATCGTTGTTTTCATCATCTGTGAAGATGGTAACTAAGTGATATTGCTCACCGGAATCTTTTGCACTCATATATGATTCGTTCTTATTGAACTTCTTTTCAAATGTTGAGAAACCTTCTTTTGCGTCTTCACATTTATCACAATCTTTTGCGACAAAGGCAACAAAGAACTTATCACCTAAATCACCAAAGTCTTGTTTAAATCCTTCTTCGTTGCCGTTGAAGACTTCTTCTAATCTGGTAGTAAACTTATCAGCTTTTGATTCGCCTTCGCCTTCAAGTGAGTATTTGAAATTATGGTAGTAAGTATTGTAAGTTGCTTTTGCAGATTTGCCTTTTTTAACGGCTTTAACAATTGATGGAATTGAGAAAATAACACCAAAGATGATGCCGACAATTAATAATGGTTGGATCCATGCTGTATTCTTAATCCAATCCCAAATCTTTTTAAAGAATCTACCTATTGCTGATAATACGATCATATATTTCTACCTCCAAGCGAAGTGCTGATATATTTTATCACTATATTAATATAGACTCAACACAAATATTTGCAAGACATTTATGTCTATCTAAACCAACTAAATGTTGTTGCTTTATACGTAAAAACGTATATGATTATAAATGCCATTTATGAAAAAGTTCTCAAAAAAGTTAAATTCATTCGCTTACCAACACATTTGGCTTAAGTACATTTTAGATTATGGATTTGCTGTTTTAGCTACTGTATTTAGTGCATTTATCTTTGTTTTTGGAATGCTAACATTCCTAGAACCAGCTCTTTCATCTGCCTCTGAAAACATCGGTCCTGCGATGGTTTCCGGCGGTTCTTCTGGTGCGGCTCAGGTTATAAAATTAATTATTTTCTCAATCTTCAAAAACTTAGATACAAAGAACGAAAGAATTATTCTTTCATCACTTTATCTTTTAATTAATATTCCTCTTCTTATCCTTGCTTTTAAAGGTGTTGGATTAAGATTTGCTATTTTCACATTATTGAATGTTGGCTGTGTTTTCTTATTCACAAACACACTCAAAGGTGAATTATTTACTAAACTTGCAGAATACGTAAGTGATCACGGTGGTATGCTTACAAGAGCGTTATTTGCTGGTATGTGTACAGGTATAAGCAGTGGTATAGCGTATAAAATCGATTCATCTGCGGGTGGTTTTGATATTATTTCTTTCTATATTTCCGCTAAAAAATCAACTTTAGCTGGCAAATATGGTATGTTCATCAATGGTGCAATCGTTGCATCATTTGCTCTTGTTTCTGGTTTAACCAATCATGACTTTGCAACCGCTATTGGTGGAGCATTATTCTCATTCGTTTATTTATTAACAGTTATGATGGTTATTGATGTAATCAACATTCGTAATAAGAAAGCTAAAATAGAAGTCACAACTTCAAAGAAAGATTTGCCTCAATTACTTATTGCAAATATTCCTCATGGTGCGACTTTGGTTGAGGCTAAAGGTGCATTCACTGATAACGATCGTTTAATTATTGAAATGGTTGTATCAACAACCGAAATTAAACGTTCTGTTAATATTATTAAAACGTTAGATCCAGAAAGTTTTGTAGTTGTAACATCATTATCAGGTGTCTATGGTAATTTCCATATGAAGCCAATTAAATAATGAAAAAGTATCAATTTCTAAAATGGTTTATCTTTGCTATTGCAGTTGCGATAAACCTTTTTATTTTAATAAATGCTTTTATAAATGGTGAAGTTTCTGCAAAAGAATCGAATACAATTGCTCATACAACAGCAGACGTAATAAACACTATTAAACCTGAAACAATTACTCCACAAAATTTTGATCGATTCGCTTTTGATTTAAGAAAAGTTGTTGGTCATTTTGGTTTATTTGCCTTGTCGGGTGGATTCTCATCATGGGCCACTTACCTATTCTCAAAAGACACAAAACTTGGTTATTTCGTGACTCAAATTATTACTGATTTAAGCTTTGGTTTTGTCATGGCGATGGTTAGTGAATTTGTGCAAATTTTTGTTGATGGAAGAACCGGTGCATGGGCTGATGTAAGAATCGATTTTTGCGGGTTTTTCCTAGGATTTTTGGTGGTTTTCCTTATATTTTTGCTTAGAAAATCCAAAATATTTCACAAAGAGAATTATATGAAAAAGCAGGCCAACTAAGACCTGTTTTTTGGTTAAATTTTCTGGCGGAGGAAAGGGGATTTGAACCCCTGCTAAGCTTGCACCTACTATCGGTTTTCGAAACCGACCCCTTCAACCGCTTGGGTATTCCTCCGCTGAAAATTATAACACAATAAAATTACTTGTCTTTACAAAAAACTATAAATTCAAGTGTTTTGTTGATAAGGTGATAAATCTTTGATTTTTTCGCTTATTTTGATAAACATACATTGTATAAACTACGTAATGCGATATAATACAAGCATGTGTTTTTTGTCAGTTGTTCCAGAAAGTCTAATTGAACTCATCATGCTAGTGGTGGCAGCTTTTGCTTTTTTAGCAGCTGTCGTTGTTATCGTTCTTTTTGCTATCTCAAATCATAGAGACGAAAATCACGATAAAGAAATTAGAGATCTTTCCAATTCTTTAAGAATTTTCATCATTGATGTTCCTAACGACAGTGTTAGATATTTTAATTCTGCTCACTTAAGAGAAAGAAAAACAACTTCTATTACTGCATTTTATAATCAATTTAGTTCAAGAGAACGTGAAAACCTCATTAACTGGATTGGAAATCTTTTAGACCCAAGTACGAACACTCCAAAATTCCTTGAAGTTAATGTTTACATTAAATCATCTAAACAAAGTGCTACATCAATTCTTGAAGTTCAAAAAATTGATTTTGAAAAACTAGTTATTTATATTGAATCTCACCTATTACAAACTGCTTTTAAAAATAAGCGCAAAGGCGATAAACCAGACTTCGAGAAGAAGGAAACATTCCTTAAACGTATCGTTGCTAGTAACGGAAAAGGCGCAACTTTCGCATTCAATTTTTATAATGTTTTGACTAAAACAACTGATATTTCTCAACTTGCATATGCCGATATTAAAGAAATTATGGTTGGTTTTACTGATGAAGATATTGTCGTTTGTGAAGAAAAGTTTGGACAAATTCTTATTTCTAACTTTGATCTTAAATCCAGAAATGAAATTAATGGTTTTATTGATACAGTTAAATCAAGAATCAATCGTTTTTTATTAATTAAATCTTATTCTGATGTTATCAACTATACAATTGGCGTTATTGATAATAGCGAAAACTATAGAGACGCAGACACTTTAGTGAAGAATGTTTTAATGGTTTCTGACTTAACAAAAGATAGTGAAAACCAAATTGCATTCTTTAACGACATTAAGACAATTCTTATTGATGACCAAGGCAAACAATTTAGAAGCGATGTCCAAGAAGTTATTGAAGAAAATAAACTTCATTATTATTTTCAACCAGTTTATAACGTTGATCGTCGTCGAATTATTGCTTATAAGTCTACAGTTGTTCCATACGATTCATATTTCCATGAAATCGATACATTAAAGAACTACGCTATGCGTACTGAAGATGATAAAGAGTTATTCTCAACAATCACAAAGAACGTTATTTCTAGATTTGTTGAAGAAAAGAATGATGCTCATTATTTGCTCTTCTATCCTGTTTCATTTAATGAAATTAACTTTGTTAATAAGTCACTTGGCCATATTAATGGTGTTAGTGATGCAAATATCGTTTTAGTGCTTAAAGAAAGAGATTTGTCTGCACTTCCAGATGAATACGAAGAAGAAGCATTGATTAATCAACTTCGCAACTTCAAATCTAAAGGTTATGGTGTTGCACTTGAAATTGATGATGATATTCTTACTCTTTCTCCAGCACTTTATGGTTCGTTTGATTACTTCTGTTTATCAGTTGCAACACACATTTCCAAGAAGAATGCTGGTAGAAACTTACCATCTTTCCAAGGACTTATTGAAAAACTATTACATTATGAGAAACCTATCGTAGCTCTTGATATTCAAAGCTGGGATATTGTTGAACTCGTATATAGACTTGGTGTTCCAAATATCTGCTCTGATGCTATCGCAATGCCGGCAGAGAACATCTTGCCACTTCAAAAGAAAATTATTACCAAATTTGGTAATCTTAAATCATAAAGGAGTTATTTATGGATATTAAGAATGAATCAATTACCACTCAAGAACAAGATTTTGCACAGTGGTATACAGACGTTTGTAAAAAAGCTGAGTTAATGGATTACTCATCCGTTAAAGGTTTTATTATTTATCGTCCTTATGGCTATGCCATATGGGAACAAATTCAATCCTACCTAGATAGGAAGTTTAAAGGTGTTGGTGTTGAAAATGTTTATATGCCTTTAGTTATTCCTGCTTCACTTTTCCAAAAAGAAAAAGATCACATTTCAGGATTTGCACCAGAGACATTAGTTGCCACAAAAGGCGGTCAAGCTACTCTTGATGATGAACTTATTATTCGTCCAACAAGTGAAGTTTTATTCTGTGAACATTATAAGAATGTAATTGAATCATATAGAGATCTTCCAAAACGTTATAACCAATGGTGCTCAGTCGTTCGTTGGGAAAAGACAACTAGACCATTCTTAAGAGGTTCAGAATTCCTTTGGCAAGAAGGACATACTATGTATGAAACTGAAGAGGAAGCTAGAAAAGACGCCTTAAGAATGCTTGAAATCTATGATGAAATGGGTAGAGAACTTCTCGCCGTTCCGTTTGTCAAAGGTATTAAAACCGACAAAGAAAAATTTGCCGGCGCAAAAGAAACATATTCAATTGAAGCATTAATGCCTGATGGAAAAGCACTTCAATCAGGTACAACTCACTATTTCGGTGATGGATTTGCTAGAGCATTTGGTATTTCTTTCCAAACAAAAGATCAAAAACTGGCAACTCCACATCAAACATCTTGGGGTGTTTCAACTAGACTTTTAGGTTCAATTATTATGGTGCATGGTGATGATAATGGATTAGTACTCCCGCCAAGAGTTGCTCCAGTTCAAGTCGTTATTGTTCCAATCATGCAAAAAAATCCAGATGTTATGAAAAAGGCTAACGAATATAAAGCAGCCTTAGAAAAAGCTGGAGTTAGAGTTAAATTAGATGATTCTGATAAGAGTCCAGGTTGGAAGTTTGCTGAACACGAAATGAAAGGCATTCCACTAAGAGTAGAAATTGGACCAAGAGATGTTGGAAACGGTGTTGCAGTCTTAGCAAAACGCAATGATGGTCAAAAGATTACTGTTAATGATGCTGATGTTGTTAAAGAAGCAGTTAGATTACTTGATGTCATTCATGAAGAAATGTACAAGAAAGCATTCAAGTACTTACTTGAACACACAACTGAAGCGCATTCAATTGAAGAACTTGGGCAGATTCTTGATCGTGGTGGATATGCAAAAGTTATGTGGTGTGGCGATAGAGCTTGTGAAGATAAGATTAAAGAACTTTATCAAGCTACCGCAAGATGCTTACCATTTGATCAAATGCCATTCGAACATAAGTGCTTGGTGTGCGGCAAAGAAGCAAAGAAAGTCGTATTCTTTGCAAGAGCTTATTAATAATGAAATCCCTAGGAATTCCTGGGGATTTTCTTTACGCGTGCATTATATGCTTGAATTATAAATAAAAAGGTATATATTTATTTCGGTTTTAAAAAAGAAAGGGAAATAAAAATGAAAAAAGAAAAACTTACCCAAGTTCTTGTCGGAGCAATCTTAGTGGCTCTTGGCATCTTAGTTGCAATCTTTGGTACAGAAGCATTTGATCTCTACTTTGGTATTATTGCAACAGCAGCAGGCGCAGTCTTATTAGCATATGCTATCTTCTTACTTACTAAGAAACAAACACTCGCAGCCTCTGCATTTATTCTTCCAGCAATCTTGTTAACAATTGGTATTACATTACTTGTTGGAACAATCGGATTCGGTGCATTAATCGGATTCATCGTTGTCTTAATCTTAGGCCTTGGTGCTGGATTAGTACTCTATGGAATCTATTTAATTGCAAAGAAGGCAACATTAAGCGGAGTCATCAATTTAGTTATTGGTGTTGTCGCAGTTACCTTATCAGTCCTTTACCTTACTGTTCCTGATTTCGCAAAAGCTTTCTGGATCATTGTCGGTGTCGTTATCGCACTCTATGGTTTATTAGAAATCGTCAGCGCATTTCTCGAAAAGAAATAAGTAAGAAAAATTTAAAAACAAAGACAGGCTGTTGAACTAGTCAACGAAAAGTAGACAATTCAAAAAAAGCATCAATACCCCATGTCAGATTTATACTGATGTGGGGTTTTGTATTTAAGACAGTACATCGGGCGCTCATAATTGTAGTAATTTATGTAATCTTTTATCAAAG
>JAFXWB010000047.1 GCA_017534425.1 Bacilli bacterium | reverse complement strand
TTTTTATCGTTATTGATATATTTTTGCTTTTTCTTTTTTGCGTATTCCCTTAAAATTTACATAAGAAAGGACGTTCAAATAAATGTCAACATTAGAACAAATCCAAGCTGCTTACGAGACATTTGTAGAAGAAAACGAAAAGTTCGTTTCTAAAGGCAACAAAGCCGCTGCAGGTCGTGCACGTAAAGCATTAAGCGAACTCGCAAAACTTTGTAAAGCTCGCCGTGCAGAAATTCTTGAAGAAAAGAAATAGTTCTTTAAGAACATTAAATAACAGGGACTAGTCCCTGTTTTTTTATACTTTGAGTATTTTTTAAATAGTTTGGTAAACAATTGTGCCAAAGAAATTCATATTCCATTTATACCATGGAGATGAAGCATCATAAGATAAGGCATCAACTTGATCTTTGGTTCTATTAGTTTCAATAGTTAAATCAACTGCGGTATAAGCAAATGCTTCTGTACCAATTCTTTCAAGTTCGTAGCCCAAATAAACGGTTTTACTAGCTCCACCTAAGGAATGACAGCTAACAAAGGCAAAATCGCCTATTTCGACAGTATAATCAAGCTGTACGTCAACTGATTCACATCCAAAGAAAGCACCAGTTGGATAAACTTCAAGATTATCAAAGTAATGGTAAGAATTTAAGAATGAACGACAATTTTCAAAAACATATGAATCAATTGCACCAACTTCAAGATTTTCAAGTTTGATATCAACAAGTTCTTCACAGTTTCTGAAACATTTTGAGCCAAAATTAACTTTTATAGATTCTTCAGTTTTATTTACAAACTTAAATTCAGTAACAGCATTTAAGTCTTCAAAGTATGATTCTTTAAATATAATTCCAGTAGATAAAGCCCCATCTGTGTAGTCAATTTCGATATTTGTAAGTAATCCGCATCCTTGGAAAGCGGCATTAAGGTAACTTGCAGAATTATAGTTAATTTTCACACTTTCTAGTAATGAACAATTCTCAAATGCTCCTTCTTCAATGATTAAATCATTGGCATTACTTAAATCAATAGATCTTAAGTCAGAATTCTTGAAAGCATTTTTACCAATACGTTTAAGGTTAGAGACGTTTCCAAAATCCAAGAATGAAATATGTGAATTTTCAAATGCACTTTCACCAATGAGTTCAACGCTTCCAGGAATTGTTGTCTTAAGGAAGTTGGTTGTATCTTTAAATGTATTAGCATAAATTGCATTGAAATTAGTGTTTTCAAAGGTAATTGTCATGAAATATTGCTGACCTTGTAAAGCATCAGAAGATAACTCTCCACCACCCATAACATAAATATTTTGAATAGAACTAATTGAACTTGAAAGAAGTTCAAGTGCTCTATTTAAATATGGTAAACGGCATCTTAAATTAACAACATTAGAAACTCCAGAGAAGACAGTGTTTGAAATTTCAGCAGTTGGAGAATAATCGAGTACTATTAAGGCTGGTTTAGTGTTGGCAAAAGCATAATCACCAACTTTAACAACATTGGATAAGATTCTTATATGTGGGAATTCAGTATTTTGGAAAGCAGAATTTCCAATCTTAGTTAAGTTTGGATTTGTATTTAAAATGTTTTCGTGAAGTTTTTTACATGAAATAAATGCTTCATCTCCAACTTCAGTTAAAGCAGCATTAGAAATATCCACCAAATCAATACAGCCTGCAAAACCACGATATTCAACTCTCTTTAATGGACTCTTTGTAATGATGTGGTCAATTGGCCAAAGTCCATCAAAAACACGTGGTCCGATAACATCGCATTCTGGAATAGTTACATCATTAACGCTACACCTTGCTCTTGGGGCAAGCGCTAAAATTCGCTCATGCTCTTCATTTCTATAAAGCAAGAAGTTATCATTAGCGTAAAATACGCTATGGCCTTCTTCAACTTCAATAAATTGAAGTCCTTGGAATCTTGTGCCAACTACGTCTTGATGAATTTTGTTAACTCCAACAGGCACAACAATACCAGAAACATTTTGATCTTCACTGCCGTTAATATTTGTTACAAAAGTAGGATCTTCAGTCGAAGTTATATATTTAACATATTTAGCAGTTAAGACTAAATCTCCATAGCTATGTTGTGTAATTGTGTAGTTAATATTTCCATCAGTTTCTTCATCCTTTACCCATCCAGAGAAGAAATATCCATCTTTATGAGCAAAAGGTATCTTTAAATCATTCGATTCATAATTATATGAAGTAGGAGCTTCTCCAAGCATATCTCCTCCATTAAGAATATATGTAATTGAATATTGCTCTGGAAGATAATGTGCTACTAAAGTAGCGTTTTGCTCACTAACATTAAAATGCTCTAAATCAACTGGTTTATCGTTGTAATACCAGCCATCGAATGTGTAATGGCTTGGAGGAGTGACGCTAGGTAGCGTGGCTGGATAATCAAATTGAATATCAGCCTCACTTGTATCACAAGTTCCACCATTTGCATCAAAATAAACATGAATTAATATCGGATCATAAGTCGCATTTAAATCATAGGACCCTGAAGAATTGTGTTTAATGACTAAATCAACATATTTTTCGCTTGTGTCCCCATTAATTTCGTATCCTGTAAAGGTATAACCTTTCTTCACTGGATTAGGAATTGAGACATCTGGGCCAAAATATGAATATCTAGTTGGAGCATTAGATGCAATAGAACCGCCATTTAAAGTATAAGAAATTGGATAATTATGAATGTTATAATTCGCTGTTATTGTAAATACAACAGCGTCATTTTCTTTACTATATTCAGCATATGATAAAGACCAATTAAGGAAGTCGTAATGAACTTTTTCAGCTTGTTCAGTTACATAATTACCTTCCACTACTTCAGTAATTACTTTATTTGGAATAAATGCACCGCCGTTCGTGTCATATTCAATAATAACTGTTCCATTTGAACTAACGATGTAATCAGTCATTACCTCGTAATCTAAATAACCATTCTCATAATTAAATAACTCATAAGCATATTCTTTCTTAATTTGAGAATCTTTATATTTATCTAGTCTAGTAAAATTAACATACGCGGTTTCAAAGTCTCTTTTGACAAGTTTATTAACACTTCTACGATAAAGAATTTCTCTATATAGTAAATAACCTAATATAGCTAAAATAATCGCAAAAATAATGGCAAAAATTGAAATTACCACCGCTTTTGCTTTATTGTGACGATGTTCTTCTTCTATATAGTTTCCTTCTAAGTATTCGTATTCGTTCATAATTTAGAAATAAGTAGCCAAAGCATCTATATAGATGTCTTCTCCAGAATATGAAGGTAAACTTGTTGAATTAAAAGAACCTTCTTTAACATAGTCCATAACAATATCAACGCTTGTTTCATCAACAATTAATAAAGGTTCGACTTTATTTAAAAGCATATTATCTTTTGCAGCATAAGCATTAACATGAATCAATAAAATAAGATCTAAATCAGCTTCAACACAAAGTCTATATTTTCCTGTTTGAGAAGTTGCAGGAATTGTGGCAGAAATTGGATTTGGATGATTATCAACAAAATCATCAATTACATCGCCAATATATGAATTAAATACTTGGTAAACAATACCGTTTTCTTCAAATTGAACATCGGTTCGTCCATATACATCAAGTCTTTGATGAACAGATCTGGTGTCCGACAATGTTGCTTCAAAGTTTTCTCTACTTGCTTTTTCATTTCCTTCAGGGAATGAAGCAGGTTTTGTATCATCAAAGTGGAATGTAGAATCTAAAACAGCATCAAAAATATTCTCTTTTGTATCAATATAGTCACCAAAATTATAAGTAATTACGTCTTCTACACCCTCGGTATGTTCAATGACGTTTGCACCGCTTTGGTTATAACCAAGAATTGGCACTCTAAATGAACGACCCATATAGAACCATGCAATCCTTTCATCAGATGCAACAGGAGTGCGGTTCATTAATAATCTATTATTTGCTTGAGTAGCATATTCTGTCTGTCTTGGTATAGCAAGTTTTCCGTGACTACGTTTTAAAATTGGGTTATATCGAGGAGAAATATCAACATTTGCAGTGATATATTGACCAATTAAATCTTCACTCCAGTGTTTGTCAGCATAGATAAATCTAACATCCTCAGCTCTATCAGGAACTTCAGGGACTTCTTCATTAAATATAGTGCCAGCTTCATACATATATGTCTTTAAGACATCCCCATGATAATTTAGATATCTAACAGAGTATGTAGGAACTTCTTCGTTATAAATTGTTGTTAAAGAAATTTTGGTTTCTTTTCCTCTAAAGTGAATAGTGAAATTATGAATACCAACTTCAAATAAAGCTTCGACATATTTTTGAGGGAGTCTTTTATAAAGTAAATCTACTCCTTTTGACTTACCATCATCATAGTAGCATTTAAGTCTAAGACCAATTTGATCAAATAGCCCACGATAAAACTCTTCACTTGCAGTTTCTACTTCAGTTCCGTTAATTACTTTAACGAATTTAAATTCCTTAATATTTGTATCAGCGCGTTTGAAATATTGTAAGATGTTTTGAATTTCATCTCCTGCGACTTCAATATTTCTTACTAAAACACGGCTTTCAGCATTTGGCGTCAAGACATCAGAAATAGGTTTTGCACTACAACCACAAAGTACAAATAAGGAAAATATGGAGAAAAATAATTTTGATTTTCTCATAAACTACTTTCTCCTTTAATGTAAATACCATAAATTTCCATATTTTGGTTAATTATATTAAAGTAACGATCCCAACCCACAAAAATATAGCCTTCGCGGTAAATTTCTTCATCTGTAGGCTCTGGGCAGACACTTCCTTCTTTAACATCATATGCTTTAATAACATCACCATAACAATCATAGAAAGTGACATTATAATAAATCCACTTATAAAGATTTGCGGTTATAGTAACATCAACATCACCCATGACATAAGTATCACCAGGTTGATATTCATTAGTTCCATCAGTGTAATTTATAAATCTATATCTATCAGGATCATATTCGAAATTAAATCCTGCTGTGTAGTAAGTATTTGTAGAATTTTTAACATATCTTTGATTAGTGAACTTAGTTACATCTCCTAAAGAAGAATTGTAAGTTGGCTCTACTAAAGTAAATGCTCTACCAGGTTGTAAATAAATTTCAGATTTATCGTTTTCACCGAAATTTACTTTGTGAATATTGTCTCTCTTGTAGACAAAGTCTACAACATCATCACTTCCGTCGTCGTTAAAGAAATAATCAACACGGCTATCTATATGTACTTTTATTTTGCCTTTAAAATAATCAGGGGCGTCATCTGTAACAATAATAAGATTTGATTCAACATCAACATAAATACAATCATTGTATTGAGTATCAAAAGTTATGGTAAGTGGATGGAATTTATCTCCCTTAGACTCCACTATTGAATCAAGTTTGTATGTTTTAATATTCACAGTAAAACTCGGTATATCGAACTGTTTAACAGTTAATAGTTTTGTTTGACCTATATCCGTTATTTGCTTGGTGAGTACTAAGTCCTCGGCAAAAGTATCCATAATTGTGATTGGTGCGCTATAACCAAAGAAAGATTTCTTTTTCTTTAAAAATTCATATCTCGGGTGGAACATGAATAAGAAATCCATAAATCCAGTTAGCGACCAATAATAACCCATGTCAGCGTCAAATGCTCCATAACAAGTTGTTTGTTGATTTGCTCCAAAAGAAAGACCACCCATTGCGCCTAATTTGATATAAATACCAGCTTCAACATATGCTCCTAAGGAGAAAAGTGAAGATAAGCCAGCAAGTCCAACAGAAATAGTAATACGAAGGCCAACCTCAATATATAATTGACCACCGAGTTCCATTGTGTGAACACTTGATGAATTAGATACTTTATTATCAGTTTCTTCAATACCATTGTCTGTGGAGAAGGCAACAATTGTTTCTACTTCGTGAGAGTGATATCCGTATCTAAAGAAAACATTTAAGTCTATTGTAAGTTCAAAGGATAAACCTATTCTAAAATCAAAAACGTATCCAAATGGGACATCAAGAGAACAAAGTGTCTGTGAAATATGATTTTCAGTAATCTTTGTCTTTTCATCTAATCGCGGCATAAAATATGCCGGATCATTTTCTAGCTGTTTGTATGCGTCCTTGATTTGATCTGAGACAGATTTATCATTTGGAGTTTCAGGGTTTAAATTAAAGAGTACTTGAATTTCAAGTGAGAATGTAAAATCGGTTGTTTTTGTAACAGTACCATAAGCATTAATTTTGTAAGGAACTCCCCAGAATTTCTTTACTTTACATCCTCCACTAGTGGCAAGAGATATTGACCATTGGAAAGTAAAAACAATCTTAATAGCAACTTTCTTTGATTCTCCTACTGGAATAGTGCCAGAAGCTTTTAATTGAATATCTAATGTAGAATCATGATAAGAAAACTTAGGGGTGATATTAATATGAGAAAGAATATAATCAACACCTCTAGTTTTATTTTTAGTAGCAATCGCAACTGCTCCACAAAATCTTCTAAATTCAATATTATTTGTAAATTGTTCAAGTAATTCTTCTTCTGTTGCTTCAATGGTAATGTTTTTCATCTCAGCTTTTTCTTCTCTTTGCATGATGTCATAAGCAACATTACCGGTTTCATCATCTTTAAAGATTTCCGTTAAATCAGCATTGGTAAATGTAACGCGATAAGATGAGTCTTCTTTAACATGTTTAACAAATTTACCATAAAAAATTGATTGGTAATTTATATCTGGAACGCCATTACTTGCAAGTTTAGTAACCGCAAAGTGATCTCCTTCCTTTAAAATCTTAAAGGAATCATTTGCATATCCAAAATGGAATGAAGCATGTTCAAAATAGTATTTACCTAATTCTCCCGCCATGTCTTCCATTGTAAGTTCTGGATATTCTTCATCTGGAACTGGGGCATACATTAATTTATTAATATCGAAGAATTTAACTGAACTAGAGACGTGTCTATAGTTAGATTCGGTATCTTTAACATTGAAATATAATTCTTCCATTTCTGGATCCTTATCTGCAAAGCAGATTTCACCTTCAGGATCAGAAATAGTTGTTTTACAAATAGCGCCTTCTTCATAAGTTCCGCCAGTTGGGCTTACTAAAAAATAATCTTGCCCGCCTTCACTTACAGATTCGACATCTAAATTGTTATAAACATTGCCGTCATTATCTTTAATAGTAACGATGTCTTGTGGAGCGCTTCTAAGTGCTCTAGCTCTTCTAGTGCCAGATTCACTATGAGGATTTTTAAGGGCTAATTTAACTTTATAACCTGGATCAACATCATAAACTTGATTGCTATAAAATTCTGATCTGTCTTCAAGTTCTTTTCCTTCACCTAAATCGAGTTCATCAAAAATATTCCCACTTTCGATTTGGGGATCGTTTGTATTTTTACGAACTTCAGGTTTTTTACCTCTACTACAGCTTGTAAAAACTAGAGATAAGGTGCTTAACAATATAACTAAGGAAGTTTTTTTATTCATCAACCGTTTTCCTTTAAATTACATTAATGTTATATATAAAATATCACATTATGCTTCAAAAATATATTGTTTTATATATAAGTCACTGAAATGTTGAATTTTGTGGAAAAAATGAATATTTTTTTATCGTTATTGATATATTTTTGCTTTTTCTTTTTTGCGTATTCCCTTAAAATTTACATAAGAAAGGACGTTCAAATAAATGTCAACATTAGAACAAATCCAAGCTGCTTACGAGACATTTGTAGAAGAAAACGAAA
>JAFXWB010000046.1 GCA_017534425.1 Bacilli bacterium | reverse complement strand
TGATGACCACAAATCAAGTTTTCGATAACTTAAAAAGAGATTAATCGAAGCCAAAATCTCAAGTTTCTAAAAAAAGCAAAGCTTTTTGCTTCTTTTTGTCGTGCAATATCAAATAATTTTGATAAGATAATAGTTGTATGAAATTCCCAATAGTCACATATGTCTTTCTAGGATTATTTTTAGTTGCCTCAATTTTACAACTTGCTTTTGCATTTATTGAGAATCAAAAACTAAGAAGAAAAGAAAAAACTCTTTGCATGATGATGCTTGGAATTGCATCAGTTTTTGCATTCCCGGATCAACCATTAATTTATATTGGTGCATTTCTGGCGATGATTGGTGACTGGTGTGTCCTTAGAAAGAAAACATTTAATCTTGGTGTAGTAGCATTCTTCCTTGGCCACTTAGCATACATTTTTGAGTGTATGTTCATGATTATTGGTGAGAATAATATTAGATGGTTCCATCACGTAATATTTATATTAGCTTATATTGTTGTCGCTCTTGCGATGTTTGCTGGATGTAAAAGATTCACTAAACACTCAATGTTAAATAACATTGCTCAATCATTATATTTTGCTATTTTGGCAGTTTATATTCCAGTATTTGCTTTAGCAATTAAAGTAGTGGGGTCTTATATTTTCCTATCTTTAATTGGGGCGGTTGTATTTATTGTTTCTGATTCAATTTTGGTTCTTAATCATTTTGGTGCGAAATTTAAAAGGCACGACTTCTATATTATGTTGACGTACCTTATTGCAGAATTCTTAATTGTATTAGGCTTTGCTTTAACCTTAATGTTTAGATAAGTTTTTTACTTTTTAAATATTCAATTAGTTGTTCCATTGCTTTGGCTCTATGCGAATATTTATTTTTTATTTCTTCTGGTGCCGTTCCAAAGCACTGTTTTGCTTCATTAGAGTAGAAGATAGGATCATATCCAAATCCGCCTTCTCCTTCAGGTTTATCTAATATTCTTCCTGGGCAGATTCCTTTAAACACGACCGGTTTATCTTCAACATTTACAAGAGTGATTACACAGGCAAAAAATGCAGATTTATCAGGAAATTCCTTTAATTTTTCAATTAATTTTAAGTTTGCAATAGCGTTTCCGCCATATGAGTCAGCGTATCTTGAAGAATGAATTCCTGGGAAGTTATTTAAGGCGACAACATTTAGCCCGGAGTCATCAGCGATGATTGGCATCTTGGTAAATTCCGCTAATGCATTAGCTTTAATTAAAGAATTTTCTTCATAGGTAGTGCCGGTTTCATCAGGATTGGCATTTATGCCAAGTTCTTTAGGACTATGAACTTTTACATCGTAGCCCGAAAACATTTCTTGATATTCTTTTATCTTATGTTGGTTATTGGATGCGACTAATAAATCAAACATATTAAATGATAGTAATTTTCATGCTTGCGAGAATGAGATAAACGAAGTATGAGGCAATTAATAATGTTGAGATTGAATATAAAATAATGCGAGATTTTGCATCATTTTTAAAGAATTTTGATCTGATATATAAAATAGAAAGGAAAAGCAAAAGTAAAACAAATGCAGTTCCAATAAGAAGCATAAATGAGTCAGATGTAATAGTGAAAAGCGGTGTAGCTGCTCTAAATGACATTGCATCAGCAAGAGCTAAAATAATGACATTGAATGTACAACTTCCTATGATGTCTCCATAAGCGGCATCAAAATTCTTTTTCTTACATAATGCTATGGTAGCAGTAACTTCTGGAAGCGATGTAGCGACGCCTAAGAATAATGAACCACCAAATGTTTCGCCAATATCAAAACCCGTTACAACTTTGTCAGTTACAATTGTAACAAATATAGATGCCGCAATAAGAATGACTGAAGCGATAGCAAAACGAATCCAGATTTGTTTAACTGTTAGACTATTATCAACTTCTTCGTTTTCTTCTTTTTCTTCAGTTTTTGGAGTAAGTATCAAAGATACTACATAGATGGCTATGATGACTAATGACATTGGATTGAAGTAGCCAATTAACCATCCATTCGCGTTAAATACAAAGGCAGCAATTGTAACTGCAATAAGCATAAGAGCGGTAAACAAGCATGACATGTAATGTTGTTTTCCAACTTTTCCTTCAGTAAGTTTCTTAAAGAAAAGGAAATAAACAACACCAAAAATCACGATGTCAAAGAAGTCGCTTCCCATGATGTTTCCAAGAACTAAGTCATTCTTACCGACAATGATTGTGCCAGTTAAAGAAGTGAATAATTCAGGAAGTGAAGTAACGCCTGCTAAAAGGATTCCTCCTAAAAGCGCGCCTGCAATTTTTGTTTTCTTATCAAGTAGATCTACGTATTTTGAAAGTTTGATAGATAAGAAAATGACTAGCGATGCTAGTACAACGTAGATTAATAACCAAATCGTCGGAGTCATAATATAAATATGATAGACCGAACTTGTTTTTTAAACAATTTAGTTTTGATATTTTACTTTATTTTTAGAGTTTTCTTTGCTCTTTTTATAAAGATAATAAATTCCTACTTCTATGAAGTAAGTTCCAATTGCTAAAGCAGAGAATCCTACTATATAGGAAAGAATAAATATAATCCACGGAACATGCGGTTGAATGTCTTTCACAATTAAAATTACTGAATGATAGTTTTCATTTAAGTAAAACATATTGAATTCATCTTGAACGTTATTGCCAATAGTTACATTGAGTAAGATTGCGACTGTAACAAAGATTAAAAAGATTAAACTGCCCCAACCAAACGATTTGAGATTGCTGTTTTTTCTATTCCACGCAAACAAATATATGCCGATTACAATCTGGATGCCGTGTTGAAGCATTTGTCTAACACATAAGAAAATATTACCGGTCATGACAGTGACTGGATTAACCATGATAGCTAGTCCAGCGAAGAAAACATAAGTTGATAAAAAGGAGATTAAGGCATTTCTTACTTTTTCGTTTTTATTAAAAATCAAAATTGGAAAAGCGTATAGTGGAGCTTCACAAAATTGAAATGGAAAAGCACCCCAATAATAATTCAAAGTTTCATCGTGATAGCTCATTAGTAATTGCTTTCCAATTTCAAAGAAAACTATGATAATCCACGAAATAAAAACTATCCTTTTCATTATTTTTTCACGGGAATTCCTGAAGAAAATGATTAAAAGAGCAGTTGCGATGATGTCAATTAAAATCCAAAATATATGAAAAAGTCCATATACTTTAGGTTCGACCATATGCCAATGTTCAAAGAAATCAATAATCTTCATAGTTATGCTTTTCGTGACTTATTTTCTATGAACTTACAAAGATACCAAACTAAGTGCTCTACAACAAGTGTAATAAATGCAATGATAGTGAAGAAAACAATATAAAGTAAATCGAAAATGATCCAGTGAACGTGTGGTTGAATACGTTTCATAATAAGAAGCGTTGTTGGATATTTTGGATTTAAGAAGAACATATTTACCCAGTTTTCAGTTAAAGGATCAACTATTGAGTTAAATGTGATTGCAATTGCAACACAAATTAAGAAAACAATACCTCCATAAAGAAAATTCTTTATATTCATATTTTTTCTATTCCACGCAAATAAGAATGAACCAAGCATAAACTGGAACCCATGGGCTAACATATTCCTTGCATTTAGGAAGACAGACCAATTAAAACCAGTAAACGGCAAAAGTAAAATGGCAAATCCTGCAAACATAACATAAGTTGCTAAAAATGAGATTAAAATATTTTGAAATTTGTTGTTCTTGTTTAATAACAAGATTGGCAAGATGTATAAAGGTGTCTCGCAGAATTGGTAAGGGAATTCATCCCAACGGTAGTGATAATAACCATCTTGATTGCTTCGGATTATTTGTTTTCCAATTTCCATTAAAACAAGCAAGATCCAAATAATAAGAACAACTATTTTCATCGTTTTATTACTACAATTTCTTAAGAAATAAATTAGTAGACCTGTTGCAATCAAAATAGATACAAGGAAGAAAATGTGGAACAAAGAAAATATTTTCGGCTGTTCCATTCTCCAATTAACAAGTTTTTCTACAATAGAAAGTGTTTTCATAATTAATAAGTTAGTAGCATTATAAATGACTAAACTTAGTATTCATAATGTTATTTTCTTTTTATATAATATAAAACAAGGAGGAAAGAATATGAAATCAATTATGCGATTGATTGTCAAGATTTTAAATTGTGTAATTGCTGCTCTTGCTTTGGCTGCAACCATTTGTTTATTTGCAACGCCTTCACTTTCATTTAATTCAAGAATTGATTTAGATGTAGCAAAATTATCACAATTTATTCCTGATACTGAATACACTCACGATTTAGATGTTCCAACACTTATCGGCACAGATACAGTTTCTGTCGCTCTCAAGTTTAAAGTAATGCCAGGTGATGTTACTAAAATCAAAACTGGTGACAAAGATAAGATGAATGAGTTATTCATTGATGAAAACGTAAAAGATGTTGTTAATGAACTTCATACTCCAGTTGAGTTAATGACAGATCAAACAATTCGTTCAGTTTTAAAGCGAATTGTTAAAGAACAAGTTACCAACTATGTTGACAAAGCCGTTGAAGACTATAAGGCCAGTCATGGTGGTGAAGGCACAACCACTGAAGATGTTATGGATTCAATTGGTTACAACGATAACCATTTCAAGAAGTTTGCAACTTCCATTTATGACGTTGCAGATTCTGAAAATGCATCTTTCTCTGCTTTAAACGACGTTTTATTTGAACAAATTGATAACACACTTGAAAAAGCCAAGAAAGTTGGCGCAAAAATTGACGCCGAAAGCTTTGGTGAAGAAAAAAGAGAAGAACTTAAAACATCAGTTAGAAACGTTCTTCAACCATTAAATCTTGTTAAAGAAGATGGTGAGCACTTAGTTAGAATCTCACTTCTTCCATATGCTTATCTTACTAAATTCGTTAAAGAACAATTATCGAAGAAAGGCGTAAGTGAAGAAACTCTTGCTCAAAAAAGTGGCGAAGAGATGAGGGATTATTCTGATAGATTATTAGGCGAATTTGTTCGCGATAATATGCCAGAAGTATTTTATACCGGTGTTGGTTATGCTGGACTTGGTTTATATATTGGATTAATTGTTTTAACAATTGCCTGGGTAGGACTTGCAGTAATAATCCTTCTTAAGACATTTGTTACAAAATCTAAATTACTTAATATTTTCTATCCATTTTTCTTCATTCTTGGTTTGTTCCAATTAGTTCTAGGATTTGGTATTACTTATGCATTTAAAGTAGTCGTACCATCAAAGTTTGATATTGCTAAACTTAATCTTCCAGTATCAAAGCTTTTATTAGCTCCAAGGACTTACGCATTAGCTCCTTCAATTATCTTTATTGTTACAATCGGTCTACTTATTGTTAGTTTTATATTAAGTAAAATTTTTAAAGTAACACCGAAAAAGGAGGCAGAATAACTATGAAAAAGAAAACATTATTTGCACTTCTTATTGGTGCACTTCTTCCATTAACTTCTTGTTCATTATTTAATGATGATGACTTAGCGTTTAAAAATGAATATCACGTTGCTGAAGAAAAAGAAGATACAACAGGTAAAACCGTTTTAGATGGTGTTATCGGTGTTGATTCACCAAAAGTTGAAAATTGTACAGTATTTAAAGATCTTTATTATGGAAACGAACAGGACAAGATTGTTAATACTTACAAAGAAGGTGGAGTTAATGAAAATCAATTCCACGTTAACGGAGATCAAGATTTTGCTGCTGATCCTGACGAAAATAACTATGATTTATACGTTCCAGCAGCTGCAAAAAAGAATGAAAAGCATTTGGTTATGTTATTCATTCATGGTGGTGCGTGGGTCAGCGGTCTTAAGACCGATGTTAATCAATACGTCCATGCATTTGCTGAAAAAGGTTATATCACCGCAACAATCAAATACACATTACTTAACAAAAATTCACTTCTAACTGAAGGCACAGATAATCCTGAATTATCAATCTTCAGAGACTTAGATGAAATTGATGCGTGTATTGCTTCAATTAAGAAAAATTTAGCAACTCTTGGATTTGACACAACCAAAACTCAATTAGCTATTGGTGGTGGTTCATCTGGTTCACACTTAACTATGTTATATGGTTATTCTAGAGGCCAAAGATCACCTCTTCCAATTAGTTTCTTAGTCAATGTTGTTGGACCAACTGATATTACTCCAGATACATGGTTAAAATTTAAAAATGAAGAAGGTGTATTAGAAGGCGGTATTGATAAAACTGCAATTGATACACAAAGATCCGCTGATAATTTAGATACTCTTAATATTTCATTTGAAGGCGTTGACCTTAAGTGGAATGAATATCAAACTATGCGTGTTGCAAATGGTATGTGTGGATTCCCGTATACGTCTCAGCAAATTGCCGATACTTCTAATGAACAAAAAGAAGTGATTATTACTCATAATGAAGTTAGCGACGCCATGACAGTTGGTGATAATTGTGGTGAAAAACTCTTATCCGTTACTCGCTGGATTACAAAAGAAAACAGAATCCCGATCGTTTCTGCATATGCCGGCAAAGATAGAGTCGTTGGTATTAACCAATATGCAACTCTTCAAGCTGCGTTAGAAGATGCTGAATATCCAGCCACAGATTGCAAGTATGTCTATTTCCAGAATGCAGGTCACACCGACATTAATGAAAAGACGGATGAAACTGCATACGGAAAGCTTCTAACTTACATCAATGACTTCGCTTTAGCAGCACTCAGTTAATCAATTAAAATAGGCTCTATTAGAAAAAGTAGAGCCTTTTTTGATGAATTTTAATAAATGAATTTTAAAAAGTGATATATTTATATATAAGGAAAGGATTTGATAATTATGAAAAAAATTAAATCAATATTAGCCCTATTGCTTTTGGGTGGTCTTATTGTGACTGGTTGTGAGAAAAAGCAATCAGATACTGGCGGTTCTCAACCAAACAATAGCTCCCAAAGTGGTTCCGGCGATAATGGCGGCCAACAAGGCGGTGGCGATAATGGCGGCCAACAAGGCGGTGGCGGTCAACAAGGCGGAAACGTTCAAACTAACCATTTCGGAAATAAAAAATTAACAGTTGAGTCAATTTCTGCTACACCAGCTGATCATTTATCAGACATTCAATCTATGTATGGAAACGCATATATTTCACTATTTAATGAAGGCAATGCTGTTGAAATGATTCTTCCTTCTGAAGGAGAAGATTTCCAAGCTGTATTAGGAACTTTTGCAGTTAATGAAGGCGGTCTCACAGCTACTGTTACCATAACAGAATCATATGTAAGTGCTTTGGATATGCATTTTTCGATTAGCGCTGAAGAATTCCCTCCATTTGTTATTACATTTAATGCAACTACATCAAAATATTCATTAACTATGCCTGTTGAAGATCCTGCCAGTCCTCCAACATGGCAAGCAAATGCAACATTTATTTGTGTTGCTGCAGCAGAAGCTCCAACACACGCAAATATTCCTGAAGCAACACCAGTTGCGTGGCCAACAGCTCTAATTCAAGCTAAATTAACTGAATGGGGTGTCGAACACGATACAGTTCCAGCAGTTGATGTTTCTGGAGCAACTTCAGTTATGCATAATGACGCTGGCACATCCCTTTCAATCATGGTTATGGGTGGCGGCGATCAAGAAACAGCATATAAGTCAGCACTTGAAGAAGCCGGCTATGTATTACAATCAATGTCTTATAAGACAACCAATGCTGAGCTTCAAATTTCAGTAATGAAAGCTGAAAATAATTTAATGATTTCTATCACGTGTTTAATCCCACAAATTGTTTCATACACATTTGAAATTAATGAAAGCAATCAATGGATTTTAAATGACTCTGCAAAGATTTATATTTGGGCTTGGAGCACTTATCCTGAAATTCCTGGTCATTGGTATCTTGGAGAGAAGGTTGAAAACACTATCACCTTTTATATTCCAGCAAACCTTTCAGACGGAATTATGGCTCGTAGTGCTGGAATGTCTGATTTAGATGCTTGGATTGACTCTGAAGTTTGGAACTCAAGTGGACAATTCTCATTATCAGGAACTTCTGGTGCAATTACACCAGCTCCAGTAATCGAAGCATAATTTACAAAATTAATATCAAAGGTTCTATCAGTTAAGGTAGAGCCTTTTTTTGTTTTAGGTGTTTATTGTAAACAAAAAATCAAGGAACGAATCTGAAAACATGATATATTTATATATAAGAGGAAAGGTTTAATAAATATGAAAAAATTTAAATCATTTTTGGCTATTTTGCTTTTAGGTGGCCTTGTTGCAACAGGCTGTGGAAGCAAAGATAAAACCCCATCAGATTCTGGTGGTTCTCAACAAAACATTAATAGCGGATCCGGTGATAATGGTGGCAGTAGCCAAGGCGGCGGCTCACAGCAAGGCGGCGAAGGCGGAGGCCAACAAGGTGGAGGAGGCGGTCAAACTGTAACAACATCCTGGCCTTCAACAACAGTTCAAGTTTATCTTGATACTCTAGGTGTCGAACACGACAGAGTCCCTTCAATTGAAAATGATGCAATTACTAATTATATAGTTTCTCCAGACATCACAACTGCTCAAACAGAGAAAGGTTTTAGCGTTGTCTGTATGGGCGGAGGCAGTTTAATTAATAGTTATATTGATACTCTTGTAGCAAATGGTTATTCATATGATATTTCTTCAAATGCATACAAAACTCCTTTAGGAGAAATATTAATTGCGCTAGATTCGGCTGAAGGTAATTTAGTTATTATTATTGCTTTACCAGATGCCGGAGGTGGCGGAGGTGGAGGAGCCACAATACCTGACAATAGTCGTTTCTTAAATACAAAAATTACAACTCAAACAGTTTCAACAGCGAATCCACAAAATGCACAAGTTGAAGCTGCATACGCAAATTCATATATTGCCTTCTTCTCTGACGGAACCTGTGAGTTGGTTGCAACATACAATGGTATTATAAATGCTCTATTTGGAACATATGGAGTAAATCAAGCAGATAATCTTGCAACAATTCACGTATATAAAATGTATGATGGTGAAGACCAATTCTACAGTTGGTCTGTTGATACAGATCTTGAAACACTATCAGTTCATTATATTCAATCAGATGATAATTTCGTTTTAAGTTTCTCAATGAATTATCCATACACAACAGTTAATTTAACTTTAGGTAATCCAACAAGCGATCCTGTAAGAGCGACTCTTCCAACAGACCCAAACGGAACTGGCACGACATTCAATAACCAATACCAAGTCGAAATAGACGAATGGGACTCTTGGTTCAAAGAAGATACTCCAAACTTACAGAGAAACTTTACTGTAACAGCAACTGTTCCTGATGCGTTCGGGACTGGAACTGATACTTATACGATTGAGGTTGATGGTAGACGCATTCACAAAACTGTAGACGGTGATCCAACTGCAGAAGAATATTACTTTATTGACGAAACTTGGTACGATAATAGCATTTTTGAAGGCTATTATGTTAATACATACTACAAATCAGGGAATGATTGGGTAGAAAACACCCACCAAGGAATTGTGTATGATGCTTTATATAGTTATAAATGTGGTCTCCACTCGGTTAATTTCATGGATGTTTTATATAATGAAAATCAACATCAATATTATTCTTCTAGAGCAACCTATTTCGATTCACACGGTTATTCAGATGAACTAAATAGATACACTGTTAAATTTGAAAACACCCTAACAAAATGTGTTCTGAAACAAGTCTATTATCAAAAAACTTATCAAGGTCTTGAATACACATATGATTTTAGTAAAGTTGGTAGCACATCAGTTTCACTCCCTAATTCTGGTGGTGGAGGTGATCCAACACCAGCAGAATGGCCAACATCAACTGTTCAAGCCTATCTTGCTAAAATAGGTGCTACTCAAGATACTTTACCTGCAGCATCAAGCCCAAACATCACTGGATACTCGTTCTATCCAGGT
>JAFXWB010000045.1 GCA_017534425.1 Bacilli bacterium | reverse complement strand
TTTAATCCATAATAATAATCGATTGAACTTAATGATTGGCACGGCCAACAATCATTGAGTTGCCAATATAATGCACCATTACAACGATCCTTATTACCCCTTAGATTTTCTGAACATAATTTCATTGCTTCTGCTTGAGTTATCATTGAAAGATATGCGATTTCCTGCATATTTTTCTCATCAACATTAAATTCTCTTCTAATATATCTCAACATTTTTTCATTAGATTTGGCCGGATCTTTTTGGTGAGAAAGCATTACATCGGAATTAAGTGACATATCTGATTCTGACGCAAAAGATTTAATGGTGTCGAATGTTGGGAAAGATTGTAGTCCAAACTCTGATAGAAGTCTTGGTTTGATGTTTAAATAATCTTCTATTTCTCTATCTCCGCCCCAGACCCACCAATAATGGGTATCTAAATAGTTTGGATCATTTGGAGATGCAAAATAAACTTCGCCTGAAGTTGGTGATGATGATAAGTAATAGAAATCAGTTTCTTCATAAACGATATCTTTTAAAACATGGTGGAACATTTCAATATATTGCATTGCTTGCTTATATCCATGTCCTCTAACTCCATCTTCAACTTCGTTGTTACCAGCAATCATGAATATTGAAGCGTGATGGCGAATTCTCTTAAGCGCGTCGTGCGTTTCTTCAATTATATTATTTTTAAATAATGGATCATCAATGTTATAGCTTGCACAGGCAAACATCAAATCTTGGAAAACTAATAGACCAAGTTTATCGCAAGTTTCATAGAAATCATCATTTGGATAATATCCGCCACCCCAAACTCTAATACAGTTATGGTTAAACTCTTTGGCAAGCTTAAGAAGCCTTTCCGTTCTTTCTTTATTTGAATTTGGAAGAATGTTGTCTTCCGGAATATAACAGGACCCTTTAAGGAAAATTTTCTTGTCATTGATATAAATAGCAAAGTTTCTTCCGAATTTATCTTTTGAATCATCGATTCTAACTTTTCTTATTCCGATTTGATAATTGTATTCTTGTATTTCTTCACCTGTAATTGTGATTTTTAAGTTGTAAAGATTTTGTTCTCCAAAACCTGATGGATTCCATAGTTTTGGATTTGAAATCTCAAAAAAAGTGGTGTTTTTACAAGGTTTTTTGATATTTATACCGTGACCAGATAGTTCAACTTCAACATTAGACTTATCAGCGTTTTCAAGGTCTAAAGTAACAGTTACTTTGACGCTTCCGTCACCATTGAAGTCGTAATTATGTCTAAATGATTTGAGATAACCATCAGCTGTAGATAAGAGATAAACATCACCCATAATTCCCATATCTGGAATGTTTGGTCCCCAGTCCCAACCAAACATATAGTTGGCTTGTCTTATGACTGGAGATTTTTTATCTGTAACAGCGTATGATTCAAATAGTTTTTCTTCGTTTGGATAATTTTTAACAAAGTTAATTGAAGATTTAAACTCAATGGAAAGAGTGTTTTCTTCTTTTAGAATCTTATTAACTAATTTAATAAAATAACGACGTTGCATGTCGCTTACTTCTGCGATTTTATTACCGTTTACAAAAATATCAGCAATGGTACAAAGTCTTTCAAATACTATATAATTATCTTTCTTTAATTCTTCTGGCTTTAGTTTAAATGAAGTTTGAAAAGTATAATCTTGCTTTAAATATGGAAGAACTTTAGCTTCATTCAAACGATAATAAGGATCTTCAATTATCTTATTTTCAAGGAGAGCACTAATAACTGAACATGGGGCGTCCGCGAACACTTTAACTCCATTTTTCCCACTGATTTTCCAGCTTTTTTTGAGTAAATACTTCATTTATTTGTTGTCTTTTCTGAACTTTAATGGTGAACATCCAACATACTTGATGAACTTTGAATAGAAGTTACTGGTGGATGCAAAACCTGACTCAATAACAATTTCGGTGATTGATAAGTCAGTTTCAATAATTAACTTTTTCGCATATTCAATTCTGTGGTTGATAATAAAATCTTGAATGGTGATTCCGTATTGTTTATGAAAAATACTCGAAATATAAAATTTCGAATAACCAACATATTTTGAAATTTCATCAAGAGAAACTTTTTGAGTAAATTTGTTGTTCTTTTCTAGGAAGTAAATTACTTTAGCAGGAACAGAATCATCATATAATGATGTGTTTTCCATTCCGAGGCGAATAAACATAGTAACGATTGTTTCAACAAGCGTATAACGAATATCTAAAGATTTGCTATAACTTGTATTTTCAGTTTCGTCCTTGAGCATTTTAAAAAGGAAGTTGAACTTTTCAAATTGCTTGTCTGTCAAATGGAATACAACAGGATTCTTAAACGAGTGTAATTTTTGAATGATCCATTCAGGTAAAATTGATGGTTTTACTTTAATGTGTGAGATTGTAATACCTTCAGAAGTAACTTGATGATAATCAATTGGACGCAACAAAAAGATATCATTCTTAGCAAGCTCAAACTTCTCGCCATTAAAAATTTGGCTTCCTTTTCCGGCAGTTATTAATTCAAACTCAAAATGGTTGTGATAATGTAAAGGATAATTTCCAGGCGCCCACTCAGCACTGTCGAACTTAATATCTTCGTCGAGAACAAAGACTAAATTATCTCTTTTTTGGTCCATGCATATATTATATAGCAACATTGAATATCGCAACAAAAAGGAATTTTTTATCAACCTTAAAGAAGTGAGTGTTCTAATAACTATTACAATATTGGTATAATCAATATTAAGGTAGCATTATGAAAAATGTGAAAACGAAGAGGATATATCCTCATCTGAAATCAAATTAACCTTATTTTTTGATGTACAAATTTATTTGACTTTTATTTATAAACAGGAGATAAACATATGAATAGAAAGTTATTAGTTCTTGTTCCAATGTTAGCTGTTGTTGGCGTCGCCGCAACAGGATGTAGGAAAAAAACAGCATCGGGTGATGACCCAACAAAAGCCAACCTTCATATTCGTACTTTAAACAAAGGTATTGGTATTAAGTGGCTTGAAAATGCTGCTGAAGCATTTGAAAAGTTATATGCTGACTCAACAGATTTCCAAGAAGGAAGAACCGGCGTTAAGATTACCGTTATTGGTGATACTTCATGTGACGGAAATTATTTAAATAATAATGTCCTTAATGACGATATTTACTTTACAGAACAAGTAGAATATCGCGATTTGATTAATAAAGGAAAACTTCTTGATATCACAGATGTTTTAAACGCGGATCTTTCTAATTATGGTGATCCTGCAGGAAGAACTATTCTTTCAAAACTTGATTCAACCATGGAAAACTATATGAACTACAACGGAAAATACTATGGTGTTCCATTCTATGATTCATTCTATGGTTTCGTTTATGATGTGACCTTGTGGAAAGAAAAAGGATATTATCTTTCAAATTCAGGCGATTTCGTTTTTTATGATAACCCAGACATTTCTGTTGGTTCAGACGGAATTGCCGGAACTTTGGATGATGGTTTGCCTGCTACATATGAGGAATTTGGCTTACTAATGGAAGAAATTAATACCAGCGGTGTTGTTCCTTTTGTTACGGCTCAAAATGCTAAAGAATATATTGCGGACTATTTGTTTAATGTTGTTGCCGATGATGAAGGCGTCGAAAACATGGTTATGAATATAAATTTAAGTGGCAATGCTAAAGATTTGGTTAATGAAGTATCAAATGATGGAACATATACTTTAAAGGATACTGTTGTTATTACTCAAAATAATGGTTACGAACTCACTAGACAAGTCGGTAGACTTCACGCTTTACAATTTTTAAAGAATCAAATGTTGGGAGATAATAGTTCTTACCAAATGTGGCCGACTCACACAGATGCTCAAAGAGAATTTGTTAAAAAGGACAAAAGCAGCGGTCATGACGTTGCAATGATTGTTGAAGGTTCTTGGTGGGAAAACGAAGCCTCTGGTGTACTTGCTTCTGAAGCAAAGAAATCAGGTGCAAGAGAATTTGCTATTATGCCAATACCGTTCTCAAGTGCTAAAAGAGCAGAAGAAAAGAATCATAGGCATACTTATTTATCACTTTCACAGAGTTTTGGTATTGTTTCTGCTAGTTGTTCAAATCAAAAATTAGCAAAAGAATTTATGAAGTTTTTGCATTCAGACAAAATGCTATCTAAATTTACAGCCGACACATCCATTACCCGCCCATTAAATTACGAAGTTTCTTCAGAAGATCAATCAAAACTTTCTAATTATGCTAAATCTTTGATTTACCTTAAACAGCATTCAGACATTGTTTATCCATATTCTTCACTTCCAATTGAAGTAAATAACCCATCCTACTTCAAACATCACAAATTCATTTGGAAATCAAGAGTTGGTGATACACCATATGAACATCCGTGGGATTACTTTACTCTTGGTACTGGAACTAAAACAGTAAAAAATTATTTTGATGGACAATACAATTTCTTCTCAAGTTCTTGGGCAACTTTAGTTAAATAGTTAATGGTTTTAGCAAAAGGAAAAAAAGTCAACCGCATTGGAAAAACTCCTCTTAAAAAAAGAGACGTAATTTTTTATGTCCTTTTGCTTATAATTCCAATTGCCCAAATTCTAATTTTCTATTTTGGAGTTAATTTTCAATCGTTTTTATTAGCCTTTCAAAGAAGAGACACATCTGGTAATCTCATTTTTGATGCTTCTAATAACTGGAATAGGTTTAAAGCAGATATTCAAACAAAAATCTTTTGGATTTACATTAAGAATTCATTCCTAGTTTATTTATTTATTTCACTGACCGGAACAGTACTCGCAACTCTCTTTTCGTATTATATTTATAAGAAAAGAACTCTTTGTAACTTTTTTAAGTTTGTTTTGTTCCTTCCATCATTATTACCAGCAATTTTGTTAGTGATTATGTTTAAGGGATTTGTTGGAAATGGCGTTCCAGCTTATTTACATCAATGGTTTGGTTTGGATTTTTCTAGTGTTCAGGGTGGGGGAAATATTTTCTTAAAAGAAAATAAGACAACATTTATTTTAATTACAATTTATTCAATTTGGATTTCATTTGGTTCCCAAGTTCTTGTCTATACAGGCGCGATGGATCAAATTTCTCCTGAAGTTATTGAAGCCGGGAAAATCGACGGGACTAACTCTTTTACCGAGTTTTTCCATATTATTTTGCCATCAATCCTTGCAACAATTGGTACGTTCTTAATTGTCGGAATAGCGTCCATCTTTACTAACCAGAACAATTTATTTAACTTCTATGGTGGAGGTGGGCCAAACGAACATTATACAATAGGTTACTATGTTTATTTGCTTTTAAAAGGCGGTGAAGCTAACTATCCATATGCTTCATTTATTGGTTTAGTTTGTACAATGTTTGTATTACCACTTACTTTCGGAGTCAGAAAACTTATTAACAGGGTCACAAAATAATTATGAAAAAGATTAAACTAGGCTCAAATAAGCATTTCTCTGTTACAAAAGGTAGACCATCAGTCACCACAGTTTTTTTATTCATTTTGTTAACAATTTATACGATTGTATTATTTGTGCCTGTCATTTGGTCTGTTTATGCTTCACTTGCAGACAGCGATACTTTTGGAGATGTATTTAATACATATTATCCAGATTTAACTCAAAAACTAGAGCTTGGTTTTGATAACTTCAAGTTTGCTTGGGAAGAATTAACTATTAACACGACAAGTGGATATACATTTGATGCTATTGGACTTTTAGGAAACGGTTTATTGTACGCGGTTACTTCTGCCTTAGCATTTACAATTTGTCCAGTTATTGTTGCTTATGCAACATCAAGATTTAAATACGGATTTTCAAAAGTTGTTTATGCATTC